>JAAAOQ010000174.1 GCA_009908845.1 Gammaproteobacteria bacterium | reverse complement strand
GTCGCCGCTGAAGGCGCTGGTCGTCGATATCGAGCGCAACCTGCGTGCACCGCTGGCCGGGATCGCGCGGACTGCAGCGGCGGAAGGGCTCGCGGCGCCCGAGCACTCAGCCGGCCCCTCGGTCGCGATCCGCACCGGGGATACGCCTGCGCCAGAGCGACAACGCCAGCTGCGCGAGCCGCCCGAGATCCTGGTCACGACGCCTGAGAGCCTGTATCTGCTGCTCGGCTCGCGCGCCGCCGAGACCCTGAAGACGGTCGAGACCGTCATCGTCGATGAGGTCCACGCGCTGGCGGCGACCAAGCGCGGCGCCCATCTGGCCTTGTCGCTGGAGCGGCTCAGCGTGCTGGTGACCGCCTCTGGCCGACGCGATCCTCAACGGATCGGACTGTCGGCGACGGTGCAGCCGCTGGCCGAGGCGGCACGCTGGCTTGGCGGCGATCGACCGGTCGAGATCGTCGATGCCGCGAGCGCACCCAAGCTCGACCTACGCGTTAGCGTACCGGTACCGGACATGGAGCGTCCAGTCCCGTTAGCCCCAGTTCAGCTCGCCTCCGAGTCCTTCGAGGAGCCTTCGCGCGAGCTTCAGCTGGAGCCCGACCCCGACCCCGATCCCGAGGGCGGACCGATCCTCGGCGAGCTCTACCGGCGTGAGCAGCAGCACCCGAGTGAGAACCGGCTCGCCGAGAAGGGGCTCTGGTCGGCGCTCTATCCGGCATTGCTTGCCGAGATCCTGGCGCATCGCTCGACGATCATCTTCGTCAACAGTCGCGGGCTCTGCGAGCGTCTGGCGCAGCGTCTTAACGAGCTGGCGGCCGAGATGGACGCGCTCCGCGGCCAACCTTCTGGGCTCGAGGATGCGGCAGCGCTGCGCGATCCGACCGAGCGAGCGGCCAATGATCAGGGCGGCACCCCGCCCCGGAGAATCCCACCCGCGCAGCCGGTGCTTCAAGGTAACAGCGCGGCGGATGAGCACCCTGTCCCGGAGCTGGTGCGTGCCCATCACGGCAGCGTCAGCCATCAGCAACGTGCTGAGATCGAGGATGCACTGAAGCAGGGGCGTCTGCGGGCCATCGTCGCGACCAGCTCGCTTGAGATGGGTATCGACATGGGCGCCGTCGATCAGGTGCTGCTGGTCGAGTCGCCGGGCTCGGTTGCGCGCGGATTGCAGCGGGTTGGGCGCGCCGGCCATGGCGTCGGCGAGGTCAGCACTGGGCGCATCTTTCCGAAGTATCGCGGCGATCTGCTCGAGTGCGCTGTGATCGCCGGCCGGATGCGCGAGGGCGCGCTCGAGCCGCTGCGGATGCCGAGCAATGCGCTCGACGTGCTGGCGCAGCAACTCGTCGCCCATTGCGTCAGCGCCCCGCGGCAGGTCGACGAGCTGCTCGCACTGGTCAATCGCGCTGGACCCTATCGGGCGCTGAGCCGGGAGGCATTGACGGCGGTCCTCGAGATGCTTTCTGGCAGCTATCCGGCGAGCGACTTCGCCGATCTGCGGCCGCTGCTGAGCTGGGATCGGGCCACGGATCTAATCAGTCCGCGCAAAGGGGCGCCGATGGTGTCCCGGCTGAACGCTGGCACCATCCCGGACCGGGGCCTCTACGGCGTGCATCTGGGCAGCGAAGGCCCCCGTATCGGCGAGCTCGACGAGGAGATGGTGTTCGAGACCCGCGCCGGCGAGTGTATCCTGCTCGGCGCGAGCACCTGGCGAGTCGAGGAGATCAGCCGCGATCGGGTCATCGTCTCGCCGGCCCCGGGCGAGCCGGGCAAGCTGCCGTTCTGGCGCGGCGACGGACCCGGCCGACCGGTCGCGCTCGGGCGCGCGGTCGGCGCCTTCTGCCGCGAGCTCAGCGCGTTGGTCAGCGGCACCGGGGCGTCGGCGCAGACGGCAGCTCGCGCGAGAGCGCAGATCACAGCGCAGACGCAGGCCGCCGAGTGGATTCGCGAGCGCACACCGCTGGACCCGATGGCCGCCGACAATCTGGCCGCCTACATCCAGGACCAGCGCGAGGCGACCGGCGAGGTGCCGAGCGATCGCACCATCGTGGTCGAGCGTTTCCGCGACGAGCTTGGCGATTGGCGCGTCTGCATCCTGACGCCGTTCGGTGCGCCGGTGCATGGCCCCTGGGCGATGGCATTACAGTGGCAGCTCGAGCGCCGGGAGGGCTTCGAGGTCCAGGTCATGTACACCGACGATGGGATCGTGCTGCGTCTGGCCGATGGCGATGAGCTGCCGGAGCTCGCCGAGCTGCTGCCGGACCCCGACGAGATCGAGGATCGGGTCACCGAGCAGCTCGCCGACACCGCGCTGTTCGCGAGCCTGTTCCGGGAGAACGCCGGCCGCGCCCTGCTCCTGCCGCGGCGCTCGGCCAAGGGTCGGCAGCCGCTTTGGGCGCAGCGGCTTAAGGCGCAGAACCTGCTCGCGGTGGTGCGCCGCTATCCGGCGTTTCCGATCCTGCTCGAGACCTACCGCCAGGCCCTGAGCGACCGGTTCGATCTGCCCGGCCTGAGGGAGGTCCTGAGCGCTGTGCGCTCGCGCACGATCCGTGTGCACGAGGTCGAGACCCGCAATGCCTCGCCGTTCGCGCGCTCGTTGGTCTTCGCCTATGTCGCCGCCTACATCTATGAGCAGGATGCGCCGCTGGCCGAGCGCCGGGCGCAGGCGTTGACGCTCGATCGCGGCCTGCTCGCCGAGCTGCTCGGCGAGGCCGAGCTGCGCGCGCTGATCGATCCGGAGGTGTTGGAGGCGCTCGAGCGCGAATTGCAGCATCTGGGGCCTCTGGAGTCTGATACCGAGGCGAGGGCTCATCGAACGGTTGGCAAAGCGGGCGAGGGGGCTTGCGGGCAGGAACCGGATGCGGCTGACGAGGCAGCAGCGGATAGTGCGTCAACGGTTGCGGCTCGGCCGGATTGGCCCGCGAGTGCCGCGGGCACGGGCCGCAAGCAATCGGCCGGCCGGATCGAGGTGCCAGATCGCCGCGCGCGCGATGCAGATGAACTGCACGATCTACTGCGGCGACTCGGCGATCTCACCGCAATGGAAGTGATTGACCGGTGCAACTCTGGACGCTTGGCTGGGCGACGGAGCGGTCGGCTTGCTGATGGTCCCGGCCGAGCCGAATCGTATCCGGATGAGGCGCGCCGTCCAGGGCAGAGCGCGGTCCTCGCGTCGCTTGCAATAGAGGACAATGACTGCTGCGCAGCGAAGATTGCAGGGACGGTGGACGATGCTTCGGTTGCCAGTGCCAATGCCAGTGCTGATGTACTTCCAAGTGCCGATGTAGCTGTCGAGGCTTTGGCTTGGCTCGAGTCGTTGCAACGGCAGCGCCGCTCGGTTCAGGTGCGCATCGCCGGCGAGGCGCGCTGGATCGCGGCCGAGGATGCCGGGCTTTACCGTGACGCGCTCGGCTGCGTGCCACCACCCGGACTCCCGGATGCGTTCATCATGCCGGCCGAGGCGCCGCTCGAGCAGCTCCTACGCCGATACGGGCGCACCCGCGGTCCGTTCACCAGTGCCGAGGCCGCGCGTCGCTTCGGGCTGAGGCCCGCTCAGCTCGAGCCGGTGCTGCGGCTGCTGGAAGGGCAGGGCACGCTGGCGCAGGGCGAGATCCGGCCGAGCGGCTCGGGTCCGGAATGGTGCGACGCCGAGGTCCTGCGTCAGCTGCGCCGCCGCACCCTGGCCCGGGCGCGCGACCAGGTGGCGCCGGTCGACGGCGCGACGCTGGGGCGCTTCCTGCCCGCCTGGCAAGGGATCGGAGACCAGCGGCGCGGGCCGGATCGACTGCTCGAGGCGTTGATCCAGCTCGAAGGGCTGACGGTGACCTGGAGCCAGCTCGACCGGGTCCTGCTGCCGGCGCGGGTGCCCGGTTATCGCAGTGAAGACCTCGATCTGCTCGCCGCGAGCGGGCAGATCCTCTGGGTCGGGCGCGGCGCGGCCGGCCCAAAGGATGGCCGGATCGCGCTCTACCGGCCGGAGACCGCGGCGGTGATGCTCGGTGGACCGGGGGTCGAGACAGCGATCCCCGGCGCCACGGACGCAGGCGTCCCAGAAGCAGGCGCCTCGGAAGCAGGCCAGCAGGCAGAAGGTATCCGGTCATCGGACGCTGACCGAGGCACGAGCGAAATAGGGGCTGATGTTGCGTTGAGCGGTTCGGCGTCGGAACCAAACCACGAATCCGGGCATGCGGGGGCGATGAGCGCGCGGATCGTCGCGCATCTGCGCCGGCGCGGGGCCTGTTTCCTGTTCGAGCTGCAGCAGGTCGTCGAGCGCAGCTTGGGCGTTTCGGACCGGGGCGGGGGGCGCGCAACCTTCGAACAGGCGCTCTGGGACCTGGTCTGGGCCGGGCGCATCACGAATGATACCTTCGCGCCCCTGCGCAGCCTGCGCGCCGGTGCCCCGGGACAGCGCGCACCCGGCCGCTCCAGTCGGCGGCGTCCAAGCTTCGGTGCGGGCAGGCGCGGCGCTGGGGGCAGCGCTTGGGGCAGCGGCCGGGCGGGAGCCGGCGCGGGCGGTCTGGCCGGCGGGCGTTGGTCGCTGGTCGCCGACTTGGCCGGCGTTGGCATCGCACCGTTGCCAGGTTTCGAGCCCGAAGCTGAGGTGCCCGATGTGGACTCCGGCGCTCAATTCGGGCTCGGCGCTAGCGCCCGGGCCGACGCCGAGATCATGCGGCCCCGGCTCGACTTCCAGAGCAGAAGCCTCCACCGAAACCGACGATCGAGACGTCGGCGCCTCAGTGGTCTCGACCGGTTCTAGCCCCGGCTTAGGGGCCGACGACGGCACCGATGCCAATCCTGACGCCAGCTCAAGAGCGTTGGCTGAAGGCGCAGTGCGATCGCGGGCGAGCACGGAGCGCGAGCAGGCCGAGACGCGCGCGCTGACCACCGAGCGGTTGCTGCTGCAGGTGCAGATGCTGCTCGAGCGCTACGGCCTGGTCAGTCGCGAGATGATCGCCGCCGAAGGGCTCAGCGGCGGCTTTGGCCCTTACTACAAGGTATTGAAGCAGCTCGAAGAGGGGGGCCGGGTCCGGCGCGGCTATTTCGTCGAAGGGCTCGCCGGGGCGCAATTCGCGCTCCCCGCTGCGGTCGAACGCTTGCGCGCAGCGCGGCTCGATGAGACGCCCGTCGAGGGCTTCGGCGATGCCGAGGTGCTTATCCTGAGTGCGGTCGATCCGGCCAACCCTTATGGAGCACTGCTGAGCTGGCCAGAGTCGGGCGGTCGGATGCTGGAGCTGTCGGCCAGACGCAGCCGAGATGCCGGAGCTCGGCAGCTTGGCGCTGCAACCCAGCAGCGCACCGCTGGACTCGAGCCGCCGCGTAGCACCGAGAAGGATGACACCGGAGCTGATGCGGGGACGGTGGCAACCAGCGTGGCGATGGGTACGGTGCCCAAGCGGATCGCGGGCGCCTGGGTGATCCTGGTCGTCGGCAAGCCGGTGCTCTACTTGACCGCTAGCGGCAGGCAGCTGCTGACCTTTCCAGACAGCATCACCGATGACGGCCACGAGCTGGTTCCGGCCCTCGCGGCGGTGCCGCGCGTCCCCTCGTCGGGGCGCAAGCGGCGCCTGATTCAGCATATCGACGGCATCCCGGCGCTGGAATCGCCGCTGCGTGAGGCGTTGCTCGCAGCGGGATTCGAGGTCGATCACGATGCGCTGGTGCCGGCCCATTTTTCGCCGGATGCAGCGAGCGCACGGCGCACCCAAGGCCGCGATAAGCGGCATTGAGAAGGCATAAGCGACATCCTGCTGGAGAAACTCGCGAGCCCGAGAGAGCTGCGACTGGTGACCGCCCGCATCCTGCAACGGCTGAACCTAGAAACCGCAGTTGACCGCTTAGCCCAGACCGCGGTGACCCACATCAATGCGCTCAATCGCTGCCCCGACTGCCTCCCTGGAGTTTTCAGCGGGAGCTTGCGCTGCTTTCTCTCTCGTGACCGCCACGTTCGATGCGCTGGAGAGGACGGCTCTCCTGAGCCACGGACGGTCGCGGCTGGATGCTCGAGGTCGCCGCTACCAAAGCAGGTATCCAGTTTGTGATCAACCGCGCGTCAGCGCCGCCGCGCGACGATCATACTAGCGCCAGATTCCAATCACTATGCCCGACATCTCGGTGGCCGATACCCGGTACCCTGCCCGGAACTCGTTGCATTTTCAGGGAAGACCCGATCGCCTCATCAGGGCCATCACAAGCATAGTCGTTGCGCGGGCTTGTAGCTGATACTCAGCCGCGCTTGCCAGCGCGCAGTATCGGCCAGGAGTTGTGACGGTGAGTGACTATTGATGACGTCAGCGATGGATCAGCCAGTTAGAATTTTGGTTGTCGACGACCATCCGGTCGTGCGGGAGGGGCTCAAGGTTCTGATCAACGGTGAGCCCGAACTCATGGTCTGCTGCGAAACGGGGAGTTTTCGCGAGGCCCAACTGCTGGCGCGTGAACATCAACCGGATGTGGTCATCGTCGACCTGTATCTGGACGACGGCAATGGACTGGATCTGATCCGACGGCTCAAGCACCAGTACCCGGCGATGCAATTCCTGGTCTGCTCGGTTGGCGAAGAATCGCTGTTCGCCGAGCGCGCGATCAAGACCGGCGCCAAGGGTTTCATCAACAAGAAGGAGATCAGCGAGCACATCGTCCAGGCGATTCGGCAGGTTCTCGACGGCAAGATCTATGTCAGCTCGACGATGGTGCAGTCTCTTCTGAGCGGCTCGACCGAGCGCGCTTCATCTGATGGCGTTGCAATCGAAGACCTGACCCCCCGCGAATTGGATGTCTTTTTGCTAATCGGCAAAGGGGCCTCCACGGCACAAATTGCGAACCAACTGAGCGTCAGCGTCAAGACGGTCGAAACGCACCGGGAGAAGATCAAGCGCAAGCTCGGACTGACCTCCGGGAACGAGCTGGTGCGCTGCGCTCTGTTGTGGAACCTCGAGCAGCACTGACCAGACGTTCCGGATGGCGGGGCTCGCCAGTTACCGCCGTACGCCTGACAGTCTGCTAAGAGGCCCTACCAAAACGGCTGCCTGACTCGCGCAAGCTCCTGATTTAAGCGCCACAGGAGCCATTCTGCTAGGGCTATTAAGAACCCAGATCCGCGAGGGCCTTGCCGAGCCTGGCGATAGCTTCGGCGAGGTCGGTCTCACCGAGCGCGACCGCGGTCTCCAGGTTCCCGCTCAGCTCGATCAGCTCCTGCGCACCGATCATGCACGCCGCGCCTCTGAGCTTATGCAAGCGCCGGACGGCCCCCTTCCGATCGCCGGCAGCGAGCTCCTGTCGCAAGGATTCCTGCACCCCTTCGCTTTCGGCGCGAAACAGCTTCAGCAGTCGTTCGCGCATCGCCTGCCGATTCGACGTCTCCTCGGTCGGATGCTGGACCGAGCGGCCTCCCTTTGGATCTTGCCCGCCGGTCGGATCGGCCTCCTCGTAGCTGGCTTCCGACGTCGGGTGCCGCACCTGCGCGATCGCCGGGCCCACGCGGTCAGTGTCCACTTGCCGATCGCCGTTTCGGACCTTTTCGGTCCGGGTATAGCGCAGGATAGTGATGACGAGCTCATCGAAGCGAACGGGCTTGGCGAGCACCGCATTCATACCTGCAGACAACGCAGCCTCTTCTTCATACGCGAGAGCGCCCGCACTGATGCCGATCACCGGGAGCTGATGACGGCCGAACGCCCGCCGTATCTCGCGTGTCGCTGACAAGCCGTCCAACCCCGGCATCCGCACATCCATCAGCACCGCCTGAAACGCGTCGGGTGATTGCCGAAGCGCGTGGAGCGCCTGATGGCCATCGCCGACCAACGTCGCACGCGCGCCGTATTGCTGCAATGCCTGCATCATCACCTGCCGGCTGAGCGCGCTGTCGTCCACCACGAGCAGGTGCCAATCCTTCAAGTCCTGGCGGTCCGCGAGGCGGACCGAAATGGGCTCAGTCGGCCGGCCGCGAACCGCTTCGAGCCCATCCGTCAAGGGCAGCTCAAACCAGAAGCGGCTGCCCTGGCCAGGCTGGCTCCAGACCCCAATCTGGCCATCCATTAGCTCGACCAGGCGCTTGCTGATCACAAGGCCGAGCCCGGCGCCGTCTGAGCAGCGGTCGTTGCTCGGCCCGCATTGATTAAAGGGCTGAAACAGTCGCTCGATCGCATGCGTCTCGATGCCGATCCCGCTGTCCTGTACGACGAAACGCAGGTTTCCGTTTTGTTCGCCCGTCTTGCGGCTCTCGGCATCGATAACAATTCCGCCCGACTCGGTGAACTTGATCGCGTTACCGATCAGGTTCGTGAGCACCTGCTGAATGCGCAATGGGTCGCCGAGGACGCCCAAACCGGGGTCATCCGGATAGTGGATACGGAATGATAGCCCCTTGTCGTTCGCCGCCGACAGCGACTGGCTCTCGATGCGCTTGAGCAGTTCGACGACGTTCACGGGCTGCGTGGTGATCGACACCTTCCCGGCCTCGATCTTGGAAAAGTCCAGAATGTCCGTGAGCAGCCCGAGCAGGGTCTCGCCGGCGTCCTCGATCTGTCCGAGTTGTTGCCGTTGCGGGGCGTTCAGTTGCCGGTCCTTGGCCAGGATCTGCGCCGAACCGAGGATGATGTGCAGCGGCGTGCGGATCTCGTGGCTCATCTGCGCCAGGAATTCGCTCTTCGCGTTGTTCGCTGCAACGGCCTCTGCGGTGCGGCGCGCGACCCGGCGCTCGAGATCCTGGTTGAGGGCGCGGATCTCGTCTTCTTTCAAACGCCGCTCCGTGATGTCGATCAGGAGGCTGTGGGTTCGCAAAGGGAGATTGGTGGCGTCCAGCTGACGGCGGAATGCCGCAAGGACCGTCAGCGGGCTGCCGTCTCGCTTCCTCAAGCACAGCTCGAAATCCACTTGGCCAGCCTGATGGAATCTCGCGAGATTACGGTCGTAATGCTCCGCGTTGAAATCCCAGTAGTCGAGAAAGCTCAGCCCGAGCATCTCGACAGGGCTGTCGAAGCCGAGCAGCTCGGCCATCTCCAGGTTGGCATCGATCCAACGCCCCTGGTTGTCGGTGGAGTGGTAAGCGATGGGTAGATTCTCGAACAGCTCCCGGAAGCGGCGCTCACTGGCGCGCAGGCGATCCTCCGCCCGTTTCGATTCGGTGATGTCCCGGGTGACACCCGCGTAGCTCAAGACGCGGCCGGCGGGGTCGAACCGTGGGAGCGCCAGCTCCTGGACCGTGCGCTCGGTGCCGTCCGGTTGCAGGATGCGGTGCTCCAGGTCGAGTGCGGTACCGGTCGCGACCGCCTGGTGCAGCGCCCCGATCATTCGCATCGCTTCTTCGGGCGGGAGGTAGCGCCGCATGACCTCGCGGTAGTTGGGCAAGGGTTGATCCCTGGCGATCCCGTAGATGCGTCGCAGCCCGTCCGACCAGGTCATTTCGCCGGTCGCGGTGGTGTATTCCCAGGACCCTAACTGTGCGATCCGCTCGCCCTCGCGCATCAGCAGGTTGAGCCGCTCAAGCTCCTGCTTGGCGATCTCTGCGGGCGTGACGTTGGTCGCAAGGCCGAGCCATTCGCTAATCTCTCCGTTCTCATCGAGGAGCGGAACCACCCGCGTGCGCACATGGCCGCGACTGCCATCCTTGAGTACAACCTTGTGCTCCAACTCGAAGGCGCTCTTGTCGCGGATCGCCCTTCGGAGGGTCAGCGCGACGCGGTGCCGTTCGCTTGGAGGGATGAACCGCTCCAGCCAGCTTGCCGTCGGCTGGTGGACATCGCTGATGACATCGCGACCGATCAGGTGATACAGCCGCGAAAAATCGGCACTCATCCGAAACAGGACATCCGAGCTCGCATCCAGCAAGGCGCGCAGCTGCTTTCGGCTGAAGAGCATCGCCTTTTCGGCAACTGAGCGTCGGGCGGTCTCGGTCTCCAGGGCTTTCGTCTTCTGAGCCAGGTCCCACTTCAGCGATGCATCTTGCACTTGCATGCTGATCAGGCGCCGTTCGAGCTGCGCACAGGTCGCTCGGAGAAGCTCGTTCTCGGTCTTCAGATCGCCGGTCTCGAGCGAGGCCTTTGATTCAGCCATGGTTAACTCGTCTTCAGCCGCTAGTGAACCATTCCGAGCTGAGACGCGCTGCGAGCGGGCTTGGTCCTCCGCGACTTCGCTGATCTGCAACGCTTTGCCATGCGAGACAGATTCACTTTGCTTCTGCTGAGCTCGAGACTGTTGTTGGGCCATTGCCTCTCACCCGGTACCCGTTGGACGGGCAATAGCGTGTTGCGACCTGTCGCTACCCCCTTCTGCATGGTTCAAGTATAGGTCGGTAACGGGCTCGACTCCGGGCAGCCGCTCACAGCGATGTCGTCACCCTGGATCGGTCCTAGCGAACCCGAGTCCGAGGCCGCTGACCCAGATCCAGCTCACACTCCTTCCGGCGAGGACCTTGACCAGAAGCATCAAAGCCGCGATCCCGGAATCGAAGACCGAAGTCACGCCGAGCAGACCGAGTCGACAGGCAGCGACATGCTCGTCGGCGCTGCGGGCGATCGCGAGCATCCGGAACGTGCATCGCAGGTCAAGCGGACCGAACACCTCGATGTACAGCACGCCTTGGCGAACATGATGGTGGATGGCGGCCGGCGGCGGCGCCGAGCTGAGGGTATCGCCCTGTGCGAGACGGTGGTCGTGGCGCAGACGGCAGAGATAGACGCTCAGTGTCTGGAGCCAATCTCCAGAGTTTTTCGTATCGAACAGATGCAATACGGGGCTGAACATAGCTGACCCTCCTGCTGGCGCTTCTCTGCCGACGAATGCGCCCGGCTCAATGGGCAAATGCCCTATTTCAGTCTAGGTATTGCGAGGGTAATCCATACCCTGTTATCCGCCCATCGGGGATCACCCGGTAAGGACATTGCGGTTCGCCCCAATGCCTGCCTTGCCTGATGCCCCGCCGCGTTAACCCTCGAAGAATGCCTTCACAGCGCAGCTTGGAGCAGTAACTGCCGCACGATCAGCGGCGATGCGCTACCGGTCACCGAGACATGGAACCAGTAGACCTAAGGTTCGGTATAGGTGATCGTAGTTGCGCGGGATGCTGTTCGCCGCCTTTCGGTTGGGAACGGCATAGATGCTTGGGTGCCAGGACCGGATGCGGGTGGGGCGCCCCCGCACCTGTTCGCGCTTAGATCACCTTGTTCGCGCTCAACAGGTACACGTCCTGTACGGCATGAAGCAGGCTCACGTCTTAGTGCATGGGCTTCTGTAAGGATAAACCATGTTTGCGCGCCGACAGGCATTGCCATGGATCGGAGCCCACAACGAAATCGTCATTCCGTCGTCACGCTCCACTAATAGTTGACCTATACCATCGGGTTTTGGATGCCGCAATGGGTCCGGAGCAGTCAGAGTTTTCTGTACGTTCAACACTCAAAAGGTGGAGTTGTGATGGATACCAAGACGAAGACGTTAACGGTCGACGAGGTGCTGTGGCCCGATGATGGTGAGGCAGACGCGCTGCCCGGCACGTCGGCCCGACCGAGTGCTGCAGAACCGTTTCATCGCGTTCTGACTCGCGCTGTCTCCCGCCGCGTGATGCTGAGAGGGATGGGGGCCACCGCCGCAACCCTGGCGCTTGCGCCAACCTTTTTCCTGAAAGCGGAAAAGGCTCAAGCGAGGCCGGCGTTCGTTACCGCCGGTGACCCCGGGTCGCGCTTGACCTTTGAGACCGTTCTACCCCGAAACGAACCTGACGTCGTCGTGCCGTCGAACTATGAGGTCGACATCCTCTTGCGCTGGGGCGACCCGTTAACGCCTGAGGCGCCGGAATTCGATGTGAGCAATCAGACCGGGGCCAGTCAGGCCCAGCAGTTCGGTTTCAACGCCGACTTGGTGCTTTGGTATCCGCTGCCGGAGTGGGTGGTGAGGCGAGTCATGATGCTGGGGGGCCAGCTCGACGACCGCGCGAGCCGCGTGCTTGGTTTGGTCTACCCGCGGGCAAAGGACAACTTCAGTCAGCGCGCCTTGGTGATTGTCAACCACGAGTATACGAGCGGCGACGACATGTTCCCTGGGTACGACGCGAGCGATCCGACCCAGGATCAGGTCGAGGCTGAGATCGAAGCCCATGGATTCTCGATCGTCGAGCTCGAGCTCGACAATGGCGGGAGGTGGCAGTTCAACCGCAACTCGCAGTTCAACCGTCGGTCGACCGGGTCTACACCCATGGAGATCACCGGACCGTTGCGAGGCGATCTCTTAATGCAGACAGCAGCCGATCCGACGGGAATGGAGGTCTTCGGCTCGCTCAACAACTGTGCTGGCGGCAAGACCCCCTGGGGCACCATCCTGACCTGCGAGGAGAACTTCGATCAGTACTTCGCGAACTTCCCGCAGGCTGGCCAGGCATACGAGCTCAGCAAGCGCATTGCCGCTCCGAGCGGTGAGAGCGGCCGGAAATGGGAGCGCTATGACTCGCGCTTCGATCTTTCACAGGACCCGCAGGAATACCATCGCTTCGGCTACATCGTCGAGATCGATCCCTACAATCCGCGCGACAAGCCGAAAAAGCGCACGGCGCTCGGACGCTGTAAGCACGAGGGTGCCGCCGCCTCGATTGCGCCTGATGGTCGGGTCGCGATCTACTCCGGCGATGACGCCCGATTCGAGTACGTCTACAAATTCGTCACCAAGCACCCCTATGACCGCCGGAACCGTCAGGCCAATCTCAGCCTGCTCGACGAGGGGAAACTCTACGTCGCGCGCTTCGATGCTGGTGACGCGGAAGATGATGACATGGGCACCGGTCAGTGGCTGCTCGTGCATGACACCGATTTCCCTGACGCCGCGGCGCTGATCGATACCCGCGGCACCGCCGATGCCCTCGGCGCGACGCCGATGGACCGTCCCGAGGATATCGAGGTAAGCCCCAAGACCGGTCACGTGTTTATTGCACTGACGAACAATTCGCGGCGCGATGGTGATCCGGGCGATACCCGTGTCGTCAACGGCCGCGTGGTCAGCTCCGCGCCGGACGAGGCTAACCCGCGTAACGACACCTACAACGACGGCAACCCCGACAGCAACACCGGCAACCAGCACGGGCACATCGTCGAGCTGATCGAAGACGGCGACGATCCGAATTCACTGACATTCCGGTGGAACATCCTGGTCAAATGCGGCGACCCCGCTGTTCCAGCGCACCGTACCAGCTTCGGAGACATCGTCGACCCGGTCGCCGCCGGAGTGAGCCCGATCTCGGATCCCGACAACCTGGTCCACGACGATGACGGAAACCTCTGGATTGCCACCGATGGACAGTTCTTTAGTGGCGGCCCAGTTGGCTTCGGGCAAAACGACGGCATCTTCGCAGTGCCGGTTGAAGGGGAGGACCGCGGACTACTGCGTCAATTCTTGAGCGGTGTCCCCCGCGCGGAGGTTTGCGGCCCCGAGTTTTCGGGCGACAACAGGAGTTTCTTCTGCGCAATTCAGCATCCGTGGGACGGCCAGGCGTTTACGAACTTCTGGCCGCTTGACGAGGAATCTGGCAGCAGGGTCAGCAAACCGAGTCTAATCGCCGTGCGGGAGAAGGGCGGGCAGAAGATCGGCAAGGGGCCAGCTTAAGACTGGAGATCCTAACGGCCGGATAGGTCGATGACGTAGCGACGGTGCATTGGGCAACTGCCCAATGCACCAGTCAAGATCGACTTCGGTTGAAGGATGGCGGATGGGACGCGGCGTTTGCGCTTTTGCTTTCTCGTATGAGTGCGCGCTCGCAGCAGTTCCGCACGACACGGAACGGAGCCGTCGATTCGATACCGCTTAAGAAGAGTTTGCGCACTATCTGGCTACAGGGGCATTCTGTGAGGGCTTCTACGAACGAATCGCAGCGCGCAGTTGAATAGGGGAATGACTCAATCCCTGTCTCGGATCGCAGAGAGTACGATGTTTCGCCGTTTGAAGGGCGAGATTAGTCTCTGGTCGCAGCCGTCCCTGGCAAAAATACCACGATGGCCACTAGAATCCTTGTGGCCAGATCTGGCTTGGTGTTCGTTACGGCAGTGCGCCAATCTCGACGAAGACCGTCTGCCCGATGGCGTCGTCTAACCCGTCATTATCGGTGATGATGAACGCAGCACCGTTAACGGGAGAGATGGCGAGTCCTTCGAGCTTATCGGGCGTCCAGACACTATTTGTCTCGAGAACACCGAGGACATCCCGCAGCAGCGTCTTGTCAATGGTCGCGAGACCGCTAGGATCATCCCACGGGCGGAAATCGGCAGAGGCGAGATCGACACGGTAGATGCGTTTCACCTGAGCGTCCGTCCCGAGCAGGTTATCGCGCTCGATGATTGCAAAGGTGCCATTGGGAAGCAGAGCGATCTCAGAGAGTCCAACCCAAGCGCCTTCCGGCGCTGGCGATTCGAGCCCGTCGAGCGGATAGCGGACGAAGGTCCACTCGGCTGCGCCCACGTCATAACGGCCTATCTTCACCTCGCCGTCAGGATCATCGTCCCATTCACGTTGCACCACGACATAGACCAGCTCGGTCGTGCTATCGCCGGTGACGGCGATGCCCTCGAGGCCGCTGTTGGTGGCGTTTGCAACCAGACCATCCGGCAGTTCGACCTGGCTTTCGATAGTGCCTTCTGTGCTGACCTTGATAATCTGGTTCGGTCGCGCACCGTTGCGGCCCTCGGACGCCAGCCAGAAGCCGCCTTCGGGCGCCGCAGCAATGCCTTCCAGATCAAAGGCACCGTCCGGGCCGCCAACGGCGGTGCGACTTACGATGGCAGCCGGCTCAGCACTGATGTCGATCGTATAGAGATAGCTTTGGGCGAGGAACGAATCGCTAACGGAGTAGAGTGTGAGGGGATCATTCGGATCGGCAGTCAACCCCGACTGCGCCACCCAGGGGATCGGTACGCCGGCCGTTGAAGAATCGGGGTCGTCGAGGCTCTCGATCTGCGGGTATGTCGGTGCACCGGTGCCGTAGCGATACAGCGTGATCATGGACGGAAAGTTGTCCTCGCTGTTCTCGGCAGCGATCGCGAGGAGGTTTTCGCGTCTGAGTGCCTTGATGCCCTCCGGACCGCTACCAGTGGCCAAGAGCTGATTCAGCACAGGGGCCGACGGTTCGCTTGCATCGTACACGCCGACGACGTTTGCCCGTTCCGAACCAATGAAGAGGAGTTCTTCGCCGCGGAACTCACCGTACTCAGCAGCCTCGGGCTCTCCGCCCTTGTTCGCGGAACGACCCTCGTTGTAATGCCCAGCGCGGGCGGATGCGTGCTCAAACAACTCTGCAGACTCATAGACGACGGCGCCGGTTGCGGTATCGAAGACTGTGAACCCGCGACTGCCCCCTTCCTCGCCGAATGCGTCTTCATAATCCCCTTCGTTAGCCGTTGCGGCCAGATGGTCGCCGATCCAGGTGATGGTGTCGGGCTCGCGGCGCTTCGTTAGGGTCTCAACAAAGGTGATCAGGCCCTGTTCCTGTGGTCCGAGCTCTTCCTCAGTCGCATCGACGTTTTGGACGGTGGTTTCGCCTGCGGCAAAATGATTCGTGACCGAAGCAGTGCGCAGATCGACCACGACGATGTGATTGTTCTCCTGCAACGTGACGATCGCCTCGTTGCGGCGATTGATGTCAACAAACTCGGGCTCGGGGTCCTCTGGTGCCACGTCGGCGAGTCCGGTGAGATCGACATCACGTGTAGTCCAGCGCGAGGGTGGACCGAACATCCGCACCACAACGAGTTTTCCGGGCGGGGCCTGCGGGAGCAGTCCGTCGTTGAAGTCTTCGTTCCGTTCGTTCTCGACGGCCACTGCGGCATAGCGGCGATTAGAGGCGATAGCGATGGAATCCGGCTGACCACCGAGATCGATGGTTCGCTCGATCGAGCGGCGCAACAGATCGATGATCGCGAGCTCGCCCGTGCGCACCGGAGGCTCGCCTTCCTCGTCTCCAGGTGAGGTGTTGATGCCGACGAGTGCATAGCGACGGTCGCGAACCGCAACACTGGTCGGTTCGCCGCTGAGGGCAATGGTGCCGTCAGGCAAGGGATTCTCGGGATCACGGATATCGACGAAGCCGATCACGGCGTTGTCGCTGTCCGTGTAGAGCAGGGAACGACCACTCGGCGTTGCATCGACAATTTCTGCAACGTCGGTTCCGTTGCTGGTCACATCGAAGGTGGCGATATGGCGAAAGCTGTCCGCAGCAGTAGTGCTCGCAAGCGTGTAAGCCCCCGCGCCAAAAGCGATGAGGGCTAGTTTTCGCATAAATCTACGGTGTGACATAAGTCGATTGCTAGAATGATTGAGCATGGGCGTTTCCTCGATCAGAGTTGTCCAAAAGACTGTTTGTTCATTGTGTTGCGTCGTGCGGACTCGAACGGGCAGGGCGCCAGTGCGGCGCCCTGGTGTTGGTCCTGAAAGCGGTTAGGGCTGGGTATTCCGCAGTGCTAGCTCTCTCCTCGCCTGGCGGTGATTCCTAGGCGTGCCCCAATGAGGGTGACAAAGCCAAGCGCCATCAGCATCGACACGGGTGGAGCAGGGACGGGAACACCGTCGGCAAACCCGATTGTGCCGGTCGCGATGTCAATGGTGGCAAGCCCATCGGGCTCCAGCAACAGCGTGAATGGATTGTCGCCTGATGTCATTGCATCGGGAGGACCAAAAAGGGCATCAGCGGTTATCAGCTCAGCGATGAAGTCGTTCCCATCAACGACATTGCCGATGGCCTCGAATGCAAAGAACGCCTCGGCATAGGCGTCGCCGTTTGCGGGAGCAGAGGCCGCGGCTTCTAAGTCCCAATTCAAGAAAAAGTCGACCGTGATCTCATCGTCCGTCCCATTGAAGATATCGATGAAGGCGAAGCTGTCAGCGAGTGCGTCGACGATTTCACCTTTTCCTGCCTGGGCATTGGAGCTAGCGTTGAGAACGGCATCAATACCGGCACCGACACCAAACGGATCATCGAAAAACTCGACGTCTGCGTCGACGTTGGCCGTTCCCGTCCCGAAGGTGTCGGTTTCAAAATCGGGAAAACCATCGATCGTGAAGCCGGTGAAGTCGCCGTTCGGGTCTGTTGTGGTGATACCAGTCAGGAGCAGGGCGGCAACGGTCGAGCTATTGAAAACACCGGCTTGAACGGTAGGTGTTACAAAGACTGCGCCGGCCAAGGCGAGGCTTGCGAGTAGCCGGCTTAGGTGCGTGCGTGATGGAGTCAGCATCAGGGTGAAACCTCTCTCGTCGTAAGTCTTCAAATGGAAGATGGAGGCGAGCAACAACGGGGTTAGTGCGGAACGCAGTTGCCCGGTGGTGCGGTAGCGGAAACGAGTTGACTAGCGGCTATAGATCCATGCAGTTGGCGTAGAAGGTCACGGTAGCCGGCCAGTCGGAGAAGATTCCGATGACACCGACCTGCCGGGCTAGGACGTCGACCAACCTCAGGATGTCACCCTCGGTGCTCAGCGTGTCGTTGACGGTCTGGTAGTACCATCCGCCGTCGCCGTCGGCGAGAATGCCGGAGCGCTCTAGGGTCCAGGTAATGATGTCGAGTCCGGCCGCCTTGGCGTCGAGGGCATACTGAGAGGGAACCATTTGGCCGCCGTCGGCCGTGACCAGTGCCCACAGCGGTGGTGCGACAATGTTGATTCCGGCGGCCTTGTAACCGGCTAGCGTCGCCGCGTCCGGTAGCTGGCTAGGATCACCAGCATCGTCGAGATAGACGGATTGGGCGCCGAACTCGGGCTCGTTGCTGATCCAATACAATACGTCGTCGTAAACAAAGGATTGCACCCAGGCATCGCGCGGGCGGATACCTCCGGCTTTCAGCTCGTCGATGAGCTTCTGGCGGTAGTCGTCGTAGGTGAATAGGGTTCCGTCGTGCAGCTCGAACGGCATCTCGACGCTAGGCGACTTCAATTCGGGTGTCAGACCGACCCGCAGGGTCCTGAACAGCGCTACGCTCTCGGCGTGGGTCATCAGCGTGCCGCTGGTGGGGCCGGCATAGAGGTCGGTGCGCCAACCTGCGGTGCCGCCGAGATAGGCGTCTGGAGTCGTGGCCGTGGTGTCAGCGGCGTCCATCTTGCCCTTGAGCGTCCGATACTCGGCAAGTGTGATATCGCTGGTACAGCAACGGGCGCTGGCCGGCGTCAATAGATTACCGTTGGCGTCATAGGTGGCTGGCTGGAAGGGCTGGGTGCACTTGGCGCGGAGATCAGGCCTGATGACGATGTCGGTGGTTGTGTGCAGATCGCACTGCGAGTGTCGGCACACTAGCTCGCCGTCTTTCGTAAAGGTGACGTCGCATTCGATGATGCCGGCGCCTTGGCGGGCGGCAGCGAGGTAGGATTCGAGCGTGTGCTCCGGGAACTGCATGCAGGCTCCCCGGTGGCCAATGGAGAACTTGCTCTTGCGAAAGACGCGGGTACGGCAGGACTGAAGGCTTTCTTTTAGGTCGCCGTCCGCGAGCTGATCGGTTAGGAACCCTGGCCGAGGGCCAAGCTGGGCGGCGATGTTGGTGTTGCGATATTGACTCAGGTCGTCTAGCTGAGCGGTGACGTGGCCGGTGAACAGCAGACCGGCTGCGGCCAATAATAGGATCACGATGGGGCTTCGGGCGCACATCGAACATTCCTCGTCTTGGTTGGCGGGGGTGACCTGCGGAGCGGGTTTGGTGCTCAGGGATCAGGAAAATAACCCAGTCGCGCACTCAGTTTAGCTGTAGCCAGTGACGCTGGAATGTTCGTTGCGCGACGGTTTTGTGAACGCCGCTTGTTTGATCGAGCGGCTTGGATCGATTGCCGTCTTGTGACCGAACTGTTACGATGGGCTGGCCGCCCCAGCCTCGTCTAGACGCTCGAGGTCTGGCCTCTGCGTCGATGGTATTGCGCTTGGCGTAGGGAATCGGGGTATCTTTTACGGCGATATGGACGCCTCCGGCATCGGGGAACGATGCTGGTGCGTATTGACCTCATGGAGGCGTTCTTCGCCCTTTAATCGGAGATACCGAAGCCTGGTTGCTGGCTCGATCTCGTGGGTGTCGGCAAGAGCCGGGGTTCTGAGGTCTGCCGCAATTGAAGTCGAGCCGGAGTCTTGTCGACTCCAGCTCGGTTTGCCTGCAGCGCGGCGCTATAGGCCGCGCAAGGGCTAGAGCTCCTTCTTACAGAAATACCAGTCCGAGCACTCGTAGCCGGCGTCCATCCGGGCCTCGGCCTCTTCGGCCGTGGCCGGCGGTGGCACGATGACCTTGTCGCCAGGCTGCCAGCCCTCAGGGGTCGCGACACCATTGGCGTCACTGGTCTGCAGTGCCTTGACCAGCCGGACGAACTCGTCGATCGAGCGGCCGTTGCTCATCGGGTAGTAGACCATTGCGCGCAGCACGCCCTCGGGGTCGATGACGAAGGTCGCGCGCACCGCTGAGGTGTCGCTGGCACCCGGCTGGATCATGCCGTAGGCCCTGGCCACCTGCATCGACAGGTCGGCGATGATCGGAAAACCGATTTCGACGCCGAATTTCTCCTGGATGTTCCGTTCCCAGGCGATGTGCGAGAAGTTGCTGTCGATCGACAGCCCCAGCAATTCGCAGCCGAGGGCCTGGAAGTCGGCATGGCGCTTGGCGAAGGCGATGAACTCGGTGGTGCAGACCGGCGTGAAGTCGGCCGGGTGCGAGAACAGAACGAGCCATTTGCCGCGGTAGTCCTCGAGGGTCTTGCGGCCATGGGTCGTCGGGGCGTCGAAGGCCGGGGCCGGCTCGTTCAGGCGGGGCATGCTAGGCGTTTGGGTCACGGTTTCCATCGATTGTCTCCAGTGATATCAATAGGCTGTGGGCAGGGCCACATCAAGTGGACGAGTGATAATCTAAAGCAATCGAAAGCGGCCGAAAAATTGTTTGAATAGATCGTTCTGATTGGTCTTACAAATTGAGTAATATCAATTCATAGCTATTATTGATTGCATGGCCTGAAGATCATCTCGTGGCGAGCATCGTCAATGGGATTCGTCAATCAGCAACTCATCGTCTTGACCAACCTGCCCGCCGACGCAGCTGACGCCGCCACGGTAGCCGAGCTCAACCGCAGCCGCTGGCGCATCGAGACAGCGTTTCAAAGGCTCGACGTGTATCACCACTCCGATAAAGGGCTGGTCCCGTCCGTGCTGCCTTCCGAGATGCTGCGATCGCTACAAAAGATGTGGCTGTGACCTGCTCAGGCGATTGCCGGAAAAGCTCGTACCGAATTGCGCAGGATTTTCGTTTGCCTTCGAGGAGCGTCGCCGGGAGCATAGCCGGGCTATGTGACCGGCGGCGCGACGAAGAAGGCGAGCGAAAAGACCAGCAAGGCGGTATGAGCTTTGACAGAAATCGCCTCAGAACGAAACCTGATTGCGACCGTTCCTTTTCGCCTTGTACAAGGCCGCATCGCCGCGCCCGATGATCGATTCCTGATCGTCTCCGGCGTTGTAACTGGCCACGCCCAGGCTCGCGGTCTTGGAACCCACCGTGGGAAGCTCGCTTGCAGCAATCGCCGCGCGCAGTTTTTCCGCCAGACGGGCCGCCTGCGCGAGATTCGTGTTCGGCGCTATGACCAAGAACTCCTCACCGCCCCAGCGTCCCACCACATCCACCGCGCGCGTATTACTCATCAACACCTTCGCTAGGTAGATGAGCACCTGATCCCCGACCTGATGGCCATGCTGGTCGTTGATCAGCTTGAAGTGGTCCATATCCACCATGATCACCGAAAACGGCGTCGCATACCTCCTGGATCGCATCAGGTTCTCTTCCAATAGGTGATTGAGCCGGGCGCGGTTGGCCAACTCCGTCAAATGGTCCGTCATCGACAGTTTGGTCGCCTCGTACAAGCACAGCGCCGCCTCGGCGATCGCCAGATTGTCCTCTTCGAAGCGCAGAGAGATCCCCTCCACTCGCTCGAACCGATGACCGAGCAATAATACGATGCGGCTGCCGGTGGAGGCTGTCCAGAGCCAGTGCCGCAAGCCTTGCGCCCGCAACGCCTCGCGCACCTCAGGCGGCGCCTGTTCCGTGAGCAGGCTGGAGGGCTGTTCCGAAAGCGGTGCTGCGAGGGTCAGCTGAAAGGCCCGATCCAGGCCCAATGCATGCTCGACCGTAAGCGTCTCGGGGGAGGTCTGCTTGAGCACTGCGGCACAGTCGATTTGCAGAGACTCCACCAGCAGCGCCACGAGATGCTCGCCGAGGCGCTCCTCAGTTTGCCGATGGGTCGGCTCGCGATTGACGAGCAGGTAGAGGCGTTGGATGATGCGCGCGATGGCCCGCTGACGATACGCGTCGCGGCGTGCCGCCCTCAGCTCGTGGTGCGCTTGGAGCAGACGCACCCCGAGCTCATTGTACTGCTTGCGGTAGAAATCGAGGGCCTGCTGGCTCTTCTGCGAATCATCCATACGGCGGTATCTCAACAGCTCTCAACAGCCGTTCCTTCTCGCTTCCCGAGCCGGCGAGGCCGTGGCGCTTGGGCCTTCAAGACAATACTGACCAGCGATCACATTAATCGCAGCCTATGCGCGAGCGATCCCGATGGGGACAGTCAGTCCGTACTCTTGATCATGATCCCGCCAATTGTGAAGTGAGTGACGACTCCTGTCCAATCAGGCGGCCTGGACAGCTCCGGTGCCCTCCGGGCCGCTGATCCGTACCTCGGCGGCGAGGGCGATCAGTGCCGGCACGGTGTCCGATGGGTGGACTTCGCCCGGTTGGGGCCAAGGTTGAATCGACGCGAGCACCGCTGTCGTAGAACGTCAACTGCCAACGGCCCTCAAGGCAGTGCCCAACGATCCAGCGATCGTTGCCGATACCGCTAAGCGTGCGGAGGCGATCGTGCGCTCGCTCGCCGATTACCACCACCAGACCACAACCGCCGCTGCCAGCAACGTCAACCCGAGCGCCATGAAGCGATAGTTCAGATACCAGGGCGTGCCAGCCAGCTCTTGGCTCTCCTGCCGCCAGAGCGCTGGACGCCAGGTGCAGCGCTGGACCTTCTCCGGGTCCGGCGGCGCTGTTGCCAGACTCACGGTGACCAGGATCAATGCGCTCAGCGCGAACATGATCCCGGCCGCATAGAGGTACTGGAGCGGCAGCCAGTCGAGCAGCTCGTTGGCAGCCCAGCCGAGGATACCCAGGGGCACGCCGATCACCAGCGTCGCCAAGGCACCGGCATTGTTCGCCCGCGGCCAGAAGATGCCGATGACGAACACGGCCGTCACCGGCGGCGTGATATAGGACATGAACGACTGCAGATACTGCCAGAGGGTCGGAAACTGCAGCACGATCGGGGACCACAGGATCGCCGCGATCATGAAACCGACCGTTGACCACCGGCCCCAGCGGGTCAGCCCTTGGTCACTGGTCTGCGGGCGGAAGGTGCGCACGAAGTCCATCGTGAACAGCGTCGCCGAAGAGTTGAAGATCGCCTCCAGGCTGGACAGGATTGCGGCGACGAAAGCAGCCAGCAGCAGGCCGCGCAGACCCACGGGCAGCAGGTCCACGACCATGGCCGGAAACACCAGATCCGGGCGCTCGAGGTCTGGGTAGAGGGCGACCGCCAGCACCCCGGGCATGACCAGGATGAACAGGTTCGGCAGCTTCAGTAGCCCGGCGAACAGCGCGCCCCAGCGGCCGTGATCCAGGTTGTGGGCGCCCAATGCGCGCTGCACGACGAACTGATTGGTGCACCAGAAGTAGACGCCGATGACGAGCACGCCGGTGAAGATGCCGGGCCAGGGCAGGAGCTCGTCGTCCGCGGGTCGGATCAGATGCAGCGCATCGGGTGGTGCCGCCTGCACGACGGCATCCCAGGACGGTACCGCCTGCCAGGCCAGCACCAGCACCAGTGTGCCGCCGATCATGATCATGGCGGCCTGCAGCGCATCATTGATGACGACGGCGCCGAGACCGCCGAAGAAGATATAGACCCCGGCGATCAGCGCGCCAGCGGCGAGCAGTGGCCACATCGGCAGCGACGGGAACAGGGCTTGGCCGACCATGGCGCCGGCGTAAAGCGACGCCGGGGCATCGATCAGCGTCACGGCAACCAGCAAGAAGCCCGAGAATGCCAGCCGCGGCTCGCGGCCGAAGCGGGACTCCAGGAACTGCGGGGCCGTGTAGATGCGCGCGCGCAGATAGAGCGGCAGCAGGAATAGCACGAACAGCACCAGGATCACCGCCGGCAGCCATTCGTAGTGGTAGACGGCGATGCCGTCGTTGTAGCCGCTGCCGGGCAGGCCTACGAAGCTGCCGCCGCTCATGTTGGCGACATAGAAGGACAGACCGATGATCGGCCAGCGCAGCGCTCGGCCGCCAAGGAAGTAGCCCTCGGCGCCCTTGCGCGCGGTGCGAGCCGCCCACCAACCGAACAGGAGGCGCGTGCCGATCACATAGACAGCAACGATGGCCAGGTCCCAGGGGCTGATCTGAATGTCGGGCATAGCGATCTCCTCGGCAGCGCGTACCGGCTCTAGAAGCCCTAACAGAATGCCCTCTACGGTTCAATAAATCCGCAGCTTGTGTAGGCTGGCCGGGCATTTTGATGGGGTCTTTCAGCAAGATATGTGCCCAAAATAGAAGGCGGCTGCTAATCCACGTCGGGGCTTTTCCGGCGCGGTCTGCCGATCGATAGGCCCGCATTTTGCTCGAGAGGCACCGAACGACCTGCTCAATGAGATCACCGCGACGTTCGAGCGCGACCCGCAGATCAATCGCCATGACCGGCCCTTGAAGATATGGAGCCAGGAAGGGCGTGTTGAGACGGAATACCGTGGCGAGAAGGAGATCGCCAACCGCGTCGCCCGGGCGCTCGCCCAGGAGCCGGTGCTCGCCGACGACACCCTAATCTTATAGAGAACTAAACCCTGAAAGGTTGTCTCGATGCCGCCTTGTCAATGCTTCCGGCGGACCATCTTTCAGGCTGCCTGCTCAGAGCGGAGCTGAATGGAAGCACTGCGGACCTTGCTGCGCATTGCGATTACCGCAACTTGGGCAGGCTGGATCGGCCGGTATCGCCAGCGTGCGGACGGCCATCGTTTGCGCATCGAGCAGCAGGAGCCTGGAATACAGCGGTTGGCCATAGCCCGTGAGGACCTTGATGGTCTCGGTCGCTTGGATGCTGCCGATGATACCGACGAGTGGCGCGAGCACGCCTTCGCGGGCGCAACGCTCGCCTTCCTGTCCGTCATCGGGGTAGAGGCACTGGTAGCAGGGGTCTTCAGGGCGCCCGGAGAAGACCGCGACCTGGCCCTCGGCCCGGATTGCGGCACCGGAGACGAGCGGGACGCCGGAGGTGACGCAGGCGGCGTTGACCGCGTAGCGCGTCTGGAAATTGTCGCTGGCGTCGACGACTAGATCGACCTCGGCGGTCAGCGCGGCGAGCTGCGTCGGGGTCAGGCTGCGCTTGATCGGGACCAGCTCGCAATGTGGATTGAGCGCCTCGAGTGACGCCATGGCCGAATCGACCTTGGTCCAACCGATGCGCTCGCTCGTATGCAGGATCTGCCGCTGCAGGTTGGAGAGGTCGACGGCATCGAAGTCGGCCAGCAGCAGACGCCCGACGCCGGCGGCTGCCAGATACATCGCGACGGGTGAGCCGAGCCCACCAAGCCCGACGATCAGCACCCGGGATTCGATCAGCCGCCGCTGGGCCTGTTCGCCAAAGCCTGGCAGCAGGACCTGTCGGCTGTAGCGGGACTGTTCGTCTGAGGTCATCAACCGCCCGCTTGCTCGGTGGCAGGTGTGGCTCTGCGGATGTCGCTGACGTCAACGAAGTAGTAGCCGCAGGTTGCCGGTGTGATGTTCTCGCTCGCTGTGCGCGGGTATTTTCGGCAGCTCGGTGGGCGGGCGTAGTAGACGGCGCAGCTGCTCAGGCCTTGGTGATCGTATCTTAAGAACGGGCACGGAAACGGCAACTTGCAACATTCGCCGCAGCGGTTGCAATCGCCGCGGCGGCCGGCGTCGACCGGTAGCAGCGAGGTCGTGAAGCGCTGCGTCTTACGGATCAGCCCACCTGCGAGGCGGCGTAGGGCTTGCAATCCGTTAGTCGGCGTCTGGGGCATCGGTCGCGGCTCCTCGGGAAAAGCGGAAGGTGTCGAAGTCAGGTCGGGGT
The DNA here is from genome assembly GCA_009908845.1 of Gammaproteobacteria bacterium. Lineage (GTDB taxonomy): Bacteria > Pseudomonadota > Gammaproteobacteria > Chromatiales > Chromatiaceae > Lamprobacter. The sequence continues at coordinate 34,342 of JAAAOQ010000174.1, read as the reverse complement.
ATACCGGCGGGCGAGGGCCGGACTTCGGTTGCGACATCCTTTTCATCAAGGCGTCATCGTCTCGTCATGTTACGTGTACAGATTGCGTTTGACTATTTAGACTGCGTGACCCGAGACGCGTTGGTCTTAGCCGGCCGGTAGGCTGGCGATCGGGGGGCGCTCCGCGGGCACTGGCATAGACATCCCGGCTCGATATGGTGGCTCTCTCGAACCGGGGCCAGGGCCACTGCAGTGCTTCAGCACCGATACTGCTGGCGCTCAGGGTGTGATGGCTGGCCTTCATCATGCCTTGTTCCAGCTGCAGCGGTTGGGCCATGAGCAGCACGGCAGCAGCACAACGCAAGCGGTTGATTTTACGGCCTTAAGTGGTTCATTGTTGACCGCCAAGCCAGGTGTTGAACCAGGAAATGATCAAGGCCTGATGGCTGCCTAGCCCTGTGGTGGATCGTGCGTTGAGGATGCTTCAGGGGGTGCTGGTCGTTATACTGCGCGATTACCTGATTCTTTTCGTGCGCTTCGATGCGTGGCCGGAGTGAGAGATTCGGCCCCACCGTCTGTGCGCTCGTTCCAAAGCCTAACCAAAGTCGAGAGGATTGCCCCATGCATCACGGCACGACCATCACCCAGTTCATCGCGGAAGAGCAGCGCCACATCCCCGGCGCTACGGGCGATTTCACGGCCTTGCTCAATGACATCGTGACCGCGTGCAAGATGATCTCGAACCAGGTCAATCACGGCGCACTGGTCGGCGCGCTCGGCAGCGCTGACAGCGAGAACATTCAGGGCGAGACCCAGAAGAAGCTGGATGTCCTCTCGAACCAGATGTTCATCCAGTGCACCGAGTGGTCGGGTCATGTCGGCGCTCTGGCCTCGGAGGAGATGGACGACATCTACGACATCCCGGCCGAGTACCCGCGGGGCAAGTATCTGCTGACCTTCGACCCACTCGATGGCTCGTCGAACATCGATGTCAATGTCTCGGTCGGCACCATCTTCAGTATCCTGCGCGTCGCTGGCAACGAGAAGCCGATCGCGAATGACTTCCTGCAGGCCGGCACTCAGCAGGTTGCGGCTGGTTATGCGCTCTATGGCCCGTCGACGATGCTGGTGTTGACGACCGGCCAGGGTGTCAACGGCTTCACACTGGATCAGAACATCGGCGAGTTCATCCTGACCCATCCGAACATGACCATTCCGGCCGATACCGCCGAGTTCGCGATCAACGCATCCAATAGCCGCTTCTGGGAGACTCCAGTGAAGCGCTATGTCGATGAATGTCTCGCCGGCAAAGAGGGTCCGCGCGAGAAGGACTTCAACATGCGCTGGATTGCCTCGATGGTTGCTGAGGTGCACCGCATCCTGACGCGCGGCGGGGTCTTCATGTACCCGATGGACTCGAAGATGAGCGCGAAGGGGCAGGGCGGCAAGCTGCGTCTGCTCTATGAGGCCAACCCGATGTCGTTCATCGTCGAGCAGGCAGGCGGTGGCTCGATCACCGGCACCCAGCGCATCATGGAGCTGCAGCCGGAGTCGCTGCATCAGCGCGTCCCGGTGATCCTCGGCTCGCGCAATGAGGTTGAGCGCATCCAGGGTTATCACAGCGCGGACTGAGATCCCGCCAGCACGGCCTTCAACTTCGCTTCGTGGCCGGATTGGAGATCAGTCCGGCTGTGGGCCATTGCGCTGGCACTCAAGCCAAAGGCCAGCGCGACTGTCGAGCTGGCGGCTTCAATGATGGATTTCTGACGATGGATTCGGCCTATCGCGATTCTCGCAGCCTATCAGTGATCGTGCCGCTCTATCAGGAACGCGAGAATGTCGAGCCGCTGCTCGCGCGTGTCCATGAAGGGTTGGAGTCTTTTGAAGACCCCTGGGAACTGATCCTGATCGATGACGGTAGTCGGGACGGCACTGGCCAAGCCCTAACGGAGCTGGGGCGTCGCTACGGGCCGCACGTCCGCGTGCTGTGCTTCCGCCGCAACTTCGGCCAGACCGCAGCGATGCAGGCGGGCTTCGATGCAGCGCGCGGCCGCTTGATCGCGAGCCTCGACGGGGACCTGCAGAACGATCCGGCCGATATCCCGCGCCTGGTCGATGAGTTGCTCGCGCGTGATCTCGATCTGCTCCAAGGTTGGCGTCGTGAGCGCCAGGACGCCTTGCTGCTGCGTAAGGTCCCGTCGCGCATTGCCAATAGCCTGATCGCCTGGGTGACTGGTGTCCGGCTGCATGACTACGGCTGCAGCCTCAAGGTCTATCGCGCCGAGGTCGTCAGGGAGATCCGGCTGTTCGGGGAGATGCATCGCTTTATCCCGGTCTGGATTGCGGGTGTGACGGCGCCGGAGCGGATCGGCGAGACCGATGTGCGGCATCAGGCGCGGACACATGGTCAGTCCAAGTACGGACTCTCGCGCACCTTCCGCGTGTTGCTCGATCTCTTGGTCGCGTTCTTCTTCTTGCGCTTCGGTGCGCGGCCCGGTCATTTTTTCGGTGCGATCGGCATCTCGTTCGGCTTGCTCGGCGGGCTGATGATGGGTTGGCTCGCTTGGGTCAAGTTCGGGCTCGACCAGGATATCGGTGACCGTCCGATGCTGTTCGTCGCGATCCTGCTGCTGGTCGCTTCGATTCAATTCCTGACGACGGGCGTCCTCGCCGAGATCATGACGCGAACCCTGTTCGCCTCGGGCGAGCGCACCGATCATTGCATTAGCGCGCAGACCGATCCGGATAACGCGGGTTGGAAGCAGCGCCGTTAAGCGGCTGCCGGTGCTGCAATGGGCGGAATGATCTCGAGGTCCTTTGTACCGATCGCCTGGAAGCGAGCATGACTGATCGGGTCGATCTGAGCCGCCTGCTGGGTCGGACGCTGGGTCGGACGCTGGTCTCGCCCTGGTTCCTGCTGCTGGTCGTTTGGCTGGCGTTCTTCTGGCAGCTCGGCGCGGTGCCGCTGTACGATCTTGATGAGGGTGCCTTCACCGAGGCGACCCGCGAGATGCTCGCGAGCGGCAATTTCATTACCCCGCACCGCGATGGCGAGCCGCGTTACGACAAGCCGGTGCTGATCTATTGGCTGCAGGCGGCGTCGGTCTCGTCGCTCGGCTGGAGCGAGTTCGCGTTGCGGCTGCCGTCGGCACTGGCGGCCGGTCTCTGGCTGCTGGCGCTCTGGTGGTTCGTCCGGGCGCGGCTCGATGCAGACACCGCGACGATTGCCGGGCTGGTGATGGCGCTCGGGCTGCAGGTGGCGATCATCGGCAAGGCCGCGGTGGCCGATGCGCTGCTGAACCTGTTCATCGCGCTGGCGTTCTTCGACATCTACCGCTGGCGGCTGCGACCGCGAACCGGGACCCTGCTACGGGCCTATCTATGGCTCGGCCTCGGCTTCCTGACCAAGGGGCCGGTCGCGGTCTTCTTCCCATTCGTTGTCAGCCTGCTCTATTTCGGCTCATTGCGCGCCTGGCGGGCCTGGCTGACGGCCGTGCTCGACTGGCGCGGCTGGCTGGTCTTCCTCGCCGTCGCGGCTCCCTGGTACCTGGCGATCTATCTCGATGACGGGTCGGGGTTTTTCGAGAGTTTCTTCCTCGGTCACAATCTCGGCCGTTATGGCGGCGTCAAGCACGGGCACGATGGTTTCCCCGGTTACTACTTCGTGATGCTGCCGCTGGTGCTGCTGCCGTTCACCGGCTGGTTCCTGAGCCTGCTGCCGCGGCTGCGCCGGCTCTGGGCCGATGACCTGGATCGGTTCCTACTGCTCTGGTTCGTGACCGTGTTCGTGGTGTTCTCGTTCTCGGGCACCAAGCTGCCCCATTATCTGGTCTACGGGATCACGCCGCTGTTCATCCTGATGGCGCGCCATCGCGATGCGCTGACCAATCGTTGGCTCGCATTCCTGCCGCCGCTGCTGTTCGTGGTGGTGATGGTCGCGCTGCCGGAGCTGCTCGGTCTGTTCGCGGCGCAGGCGGAGCGCGCGCACGAGCAGGCGATGTTTGAACAGGGGCGCGAGGTGCTGGATCTGGGGTATCGGTTTGGTATCTGGGTTGGATTGCTGGCGATCCTCGCGCTGCTGCGCTGGCCGCCGATCGCGCTTTGGCAGCGTCTCGTGCTGGTCGGTGTCGTTCAGACCTTGTTGGTGTTCGGTCTGTTGGTCCCGGCCGTGTTCGCGGTGATGCAAGAGCCGGTCAAGCAGGCCGGTCTGCTGGCGCGTGAGCTCGATCGGCCAACCGTTGTCTACCGGACCAGCATGCCGAGCTTCAGCGTCTATCGGGATGCGATCACGCCGGAAACCGATCGACCGCAGGTCGGTGAGCTGGTGTTCTTGCGCGTCGACAAGCTTCATCGTTTGGCGCAGGCGGTCGCGCCGAACCGGCTTGAGCTGCGCTACCGCGAGGGGCCGGTTGCGTTGGTTCTGATCGAGCCCCCGTCAGCAGGCTCGGCTGAAGCGCTACCCGGGGCCGGGGGCCACAGCAGCGCGCCGTCGACGGCCCGGCCCTGAGGCGTTCCGGTCGATGAGGTCCTCGTCTACCTTCACGCTGCGCGGCGCACTTGCGCTCGGCGCTGACCGCGATCCGGTCCATCCACTAGGCGGGACAGGCTGGCTGCTCGGCTGGGCCTTGATCTGCTCGGTCATCGCCTTGGCGCTGTGGCAGTTCGGTCCCGCCGGCTATCACAGCGGCTTCCTGACCTTGAATACGCTGTCCGCGTTGCTTCCCTCGAGCCTGTGGCAATGGCTGACCGTGCTCGGCGATGAGCGAGTCGCGCTCACGCTGGGGTTGTTGCTCTCGTATCGGCATCCGCGGGTGTTCTGGACGCTGATCTGCGCAGCACTCGTCGCGATCGCCTATTCCCGCGGGCTCAAGCCGCTGATCGATGCGTCGCGCCCGCCAGCGGTGCTAGCGGCTGGCAGCTTCGAGGTGATCGGCGATGCCCATCGCAGTCAGAGCTTCCCGTCCGGACACAGTGTGACGGCGGGCGTCTTCTGTGGGGTGCTGGCCTATTATTCCCAGCGCTCGTCCTTGCGCCTCTCACTGCTGGTACTGGCCACGCTTGCCGGGCTGAGCCGGGTCGCGGTCGGTGTGCACTGGCCCGTTGACGTGATGGCCGGCCTGGCTGGCGGCGGCGTCGCCGCGCTGGCGGGTGCTGCCATGGCGCGGCGCAGCCTTTGGGGCATCTACGACGAGGGCGTGCATCTGGCCTTCGTCGTGCTCGCCGGCTTTGCGGCGATCGGTCTGCTTTTCGACGACGGCGGTTACGCAGCCGCCGCGCACTTGCTGCGGCTGCTCGGCTGTGGTGCCTTGATCATCGCGACGCTTCAGTACCTGATCTGGCCGCTTCGGCGCCGCCTCTTCGAGCATTGAGCTTAGGCCTTAACCGGCCGTCTCGGCGTCGGATTCGGCCTCAGCGGTCGGCTCCGGTTCAGCGGGTTTCGCCTTTGGCTCCGGCGTCTTCATCAGCCCTTCGGCCTTGAGCACTGCGACCTTGTCATCGCCGAGGACCCAGCGCTTGCGCCGATCCTTGACCGCGTGGCGGCCGGAGCGCTTCTCGTAGATGGTGTGCGTTGCGGTGGACTTGATCTTCTTCATAGGGTTGCGTCGTCGACTCTCTGGAACAGGGATTGGAACGCGATCGGCCCAACCACCCCAGAACGACTGGGCTGAATGGATCGGTTAGGCGGAATCGCAAAGTCATTCCGAAGGTGGCGGGGGCGGATCATCGTCGTGGTCGCGCTTGCGCACGATATCGATCTCGAACTTGGTAACCCAGGCCGCCATGGCGCCGAGCGCGGCGAGGACGGGCGCAAGGACGGTCAATGCGCCTCCGACTGCGACGCCGGCGGTCAGCGGGATTTCCATTAGGGTCGCACCGCCGGGTTTGCGGATGATCAGCCGTCGTACATTGCCCTCGGCGATCAACTGCTTGACGTAATCGACGAGCTCACTGCCTGCGACGCTGACCCGTTCGGAGATGCCGCGGCGGTTCGGGTCTGGGAGCTTAGTCATGGTTTAGGGTTATTGGCTGCTTCGGGTTCGGCGCGCTGCCGATGATAGGGCCTAATCCTCGGTCGATGGGGGTTCATCCGTCAACCGATCAGCAGACCCTGGCGTGTTTCCTGTTTGCGGATCATTACCGGGTCCGTTCCAGGCTCGCGTCCTTATCGGCGCGCCCTCGCGGTGAAGGCAACGCTCGCAGCCAGCATTGCATGCGGCAAGTGGCGGGCCTTGTGCTTGAGGACCGCGAGGGATGGCGATGCGGCCTGGCAGAACCGCTGTAGCCGAGCACGATCGGGTCCGATCTCCTCGCCGGAGGGCAGGGGGGCGTTCGGGTCCTGGAGCCAGCTCAGGATATCCTGGCGCACAGGTGCACCCTGGAGATCGCGCGGCAGCATATGCCAGCCATCGGCATAGAGCGCGAGCCGCGTCTGGCCGTCGAGTGGAACGCGGGCGATGAAGCGGCAGAAGGCGCGCGGCGGGATGATGCTGTCTCGCTCGCCGTAGAGGATCAGCAGCGGTGGCTGCTCAGGGTTGTGGCGGATATCGGGCCAGGCGGCGGCTTGATCCATCAGGTTGGTGACGCCCCAAAGCGCGTCGACTCGGGTAGCCTTGATCACCAGCGGATCACGGCTCATCGTCCTGAGCATCGGCTTGTTATCCGATGGGGTGATCGAAATCCCGCTGCCGGTGAGCTTCAGCGCTGGCAGGGTCTGGGCCGTGACATCGAGGGCGAGGCGTTGGTACCAGGGCATGGTCGCGCGCGACCACACAGCCGGCGCGATCAATACCAGCGCATCGATGTCCAGCGGGGACTGTGCGCTGGCGGCGAGGGCAACGGCGGCTCCCATGCTTTCGCCGATCACGACGAGCCGGGCCTGGGGATGGTGGGCGCGCAGTAATCGGATCAGCGTGCGGAGGTCGGCCTGCAGTCGTGCGCTGCCATGCCAACGGCCAGCCTGCCTTGTGTCGCCAAAGCCGCGCTGATCGACGGCATAGGTGGTGATTCCGGCTGCGGCGAGGTCCTCCCCGAGCGGCGCAAAGGCGCGGCTGTAATCGTTGAACCCATGCAGACCAAGGGCCACCACGTCCGGGTCAGTCGCGCCGTCCCAGCGGCGGATCGCGAGGCGATAGCCGTCCGGCATGCGCGCGTGGATCGTCTTAAGTGAAGGTGGCAATGGGCGATGGTGGTCGGCTTTTGGTAAGGGGGCGGACGCGCTGCAGCTCAAGAGGCAGCTCAAGAGCAGGATGCCACTGATCGCGGCGAGTGCAGGAGAGATTCGGATGGATCGCCTCGCGGGGCGCGGGTCTCGGCAGCGGATGACTGGGGAGCCTCCGTGGTGAGAGCGGGCGAACGGGCGGCGCATACTGGACGCGGACAGAGGCGCTCAGAGCAGGCTCAGCGGGCCTTCCTGCATCGCCGCGATCTGCTCGCGCAGGATCAGGATCTGCTCCTCCCAGAAGCGCGGCGAGTCGAACCAGGGAAAGGCATCCGGAAAGGCCGGATCGTCCCAGCGTCGCGCCAGCCAGGCGGCATAGTGGATCAACCGAAGTGTCCGTAGGGCTTCGATCAGATGCAGCTCGCGCAGATCGAAATCGCAAAAATCCTGATAACCTTCCAGGATTGCGTCGAGCTGTAGTCTCATCTGGGTTCGGTCGCCGGAGAGGAGCATCCAGAGGTCTTGGATCGCTGGTCCCATCCGCGCGTCGTCGAAGTCGACGAAGTGCGGTCCCTGCTCGGTCCAGAGCAGATTGCCCCGATGGCAATCGCCATGCAGCCGTCGCGATCGAATGGGACCGGCGCGCTCAAAGCAGGCTGCGACCTCGGTCAGTGCTTGCTCGAGCACACTGGTGTAGGCGGCGGTCAGCTCGGCCGGGATCCAGCCCTGCTCGATCAGGTATTGACTTGGCTCGACGCCAAAGAGTTGGTACGTCAACGTTGGCCGGTGTCGGAACGGCTGGCTCGCACCGACCGCATGGATACGGGCGATGAACCGACCGATTCGGATCAGGGTCTCGGGCTGCTCGAGCTCAGGGTCGCGTCCGCCGCAGCGAGGCGTGAGCGAGAACCGATAACCACGGTGCCGATGCAGGCTGTGTCCGTCGATCACCAGCGGCGCGACCGCCGGGATCTCGCGCTCGCTGAGCGCCAGCATGAAGGCATGCTCCTCGGCGATCGCCTCGTCGGACCAGCGTCCAGGCCGGTAGAACTTGGCGATCACCGGCGCAGTATCATCCAGTCCGACCTGATAGACCCGATTCTCGTAGCTGTTCAGCGGCAACAGCCGTCCATCAACGACGAAGCCAAGCGACTCCACCGCGTCCAAGACGCAATCGGGTGTCAGGTCCGCATAGGGTCGCCGCGGACCGGCCGCTTCCCCGGCCATATCGCTGTCTGTTTCCTGCATTGCTGCCCCTGTCCCGTGCGGCGAGTCAGTGCGCCTCGGCTTGGTGAGGCCGAGCGCCGGGAAGCTCCGTGCGGTCCATCTCGATCTCGGCACGTTCTCCGAAGCGCCTCACCACCGGACCGAGGGTGAGGCCCTGAACCAGGATCGAGAAGACCACGACGACATAGGTGACGGTGACCAGGATGTCTCGGACCTCTGAGTCGGGAAGCGACAACGCCAACGCGACCGAGATACCGCCGCGCAGCGCACCCCAGGTGAGGATGGTCACCACGCCCGGGGAGAAGCTGCGAAAGCGCCGCATCAAGGCCACTGGCGCACCGGCGCTGATCGCACGGGCACCCAGTACCAGTGGGATCGCGAAGAGACCGGCGGCGAGCGTGGCCGGGGTCACGCTGATCACGAGCACCTCGAGGCCGATCAGCACGAACAGGACCGCGTTGAGGACCTCGTCGACCAACTCCCAGAAGTTGTCAAGATGGCCCTGGGTCTTCGTTGACATTGCGCCGTTGCGGCCCTGGTTGCCGAGCAATAGCCCGGCAACCACCACAGTGATCGGTGCCGAGACATGCAGATGCTCGGCGAGCGCATAGGCGCCGGCGGCGACCGCAAGCGTAATGAGCACCTCGACCTGGTAGTCATCGACTCGGCGCAGCATCAGATAGGCGATACCGCCGCTGACGAGCCCAAGCAGCAGGCCGCCGAGCGCCTCTTCGACGAACATCTCGAAGGCGTTCCCGAGTGTGACAGGCTCGCCGCCAACCGCGATCTCGAACAGCACCATGAAGACGACCACGGCGACCCCGTCGTTGAATAGCGACTCGCCGGTGATCTTGATCTCGAGGCTTGGTGGCGCCCCGGCGCTCTTCAGGATGCCGAGCACAGCGATCGGATCGGTCGGCGAGATCAGCGCGCCGAACAGCAGGCAGTAGATCAGCGGGATATCGAGACCGAGTAGCGCGAACAGCAACCAGGCGACACCGCCGACGAGGAAGGTCGAGACGATCACGCTGAAGCTGGCGAGGATCGCGATGACCCACTTCTGACGCGCGAGGTCGTGCAGATTGACATGCAGCGCGCCCGCAAACAGCAGGAAGCTCAGCATCCCGTGCAGCAGCGTCGCATCGAAGTCGATGCTGTTGACCATCAGCCGGATATCCTGCTCGAGCGCATCGGTCCATGGCAGCGGCAGCAGCAGCGCCAGTGACATCAGCAATGCGATCAGCATCAGGCCGATCGCGGTGGGCATCTTCAGGAAGCGGTGGTTGAACCAAGCGAAGACGGCCGACAGTGTGATGAGAACCGCGATGATGTTGAACAGTTGCATAGCGACCGCCTGTGCGCAGCGAACGTCTGCCGAGAGGTGGCTGAGGCTGGGCGCATTATGCCGCGTTGTTGGAGCGCGAACGAGCCTGTTTCGCCAACGCGGGCGCACCCGGCCCTGAAAAGGCAGGGAGATCGGTCTATGCTGCCGCCCGAATCCATCACTGACCGAGGAGAATGATCCGATGACCGATGTGACCATAATTGAGGTCGACGAGGCGCTGCATGCCCAGACCGACATGAAGACCGGGACCCGAATGGTGCGGGTCGAAGCGCCGAGTGATCGGCCGGTGACGGTTCATGCGAGGGTCAATGCGAAGCTCTTGCAACAGGTGCGGGTCTTCGACGACCGCGGCCACATGCATTTCGAGTGGCAAGGGCGCGGGCTTGGGCGCACCATCGGCGTCGGCTCGCGTACGTTTGAGCACCCGCCCCTGTTGCTCGGCTGTCTGTCCTATCAGGACGAGACCTGGATCGTGAACGACCTCAACGTTCGATCCGAGCTGGTCGACGGCGAATGCCGGATCAGCATCCGCTGCGAGGACGGGGGTGATTTTCCGGGAGATTGGGACGATCTGGTGGTGACATTGAGTTGGGCTGCGGATTGAGCATCAGGACGCCAACCGGCCAGCACGCACGAGGGCACAAGCGCGCTCTGAACGTTATCGTCACTCGCCCTGGTTTCCGGACGAGCTGAGCCCATCGGTTGCTGACTGTTCCGGCGCTTTCTGTCCGGCGATCAGGCGGAATGGCTGTAACGAGGGGCCCGAGCGTTCCATTCTCGAGGCTGGCACGCCGCCGTGATCTTTAACCTGCTGATCAGCGTTGCGGTCAGCTCGGTGAAGCGACGGAGACTGGAAGACGCCCGGTCAGGTGCAATCGATCACGGCCTTGAGCACGTCCGGCTCGGCAGCGCGCCGTAGCGCCTGCACGCCGTTGTCGAGCGGTTCACGCACGTCGATCAGAGGGGGCAGAGCCAGGCGCTGATCAGCAAGCAGCCGCAGCGCCGCAGGGAAGGGGCCGCAGCGCGAGCCGATCAGCTGGATCTCATCGACGACCAGCGCTGAGAGCTCGACCGGGACCGCACCGCGATAGGTGCTCTTGAGACAGAGCGTGCCGCGCGGCCGCACGGCGGTGCGCGCCAGTTGAAAGCCGCTTGGCGCGCCGCTGGCCTCGATGACGAGATCATAGCTGGCGGGCTCGACCTGCTGTTCATCGAGCGAGGCGATCCCGGCTTGCGCCAGCCGCTGGCGCTGATGCGCGTGCCGTGCGACGACGGCGAGCGATGCGCCGGTCAGCGCGACCACCCGCGCGATCATTTGGCCGAGGCGGCCGGCACCGACGATCAACACGCGGTCCGATGGGTTGATATGGACCCGTTCCGGCACCTCGAGGGCCGCTGCCAGGGGCTCTGCGAAGACCGCGCAACTGTCGGTTACCTGGTCTGGGACCCGATGCAGATTAGTCAGTGGCAGGCACAGGTACTCGGCGAAGGCGCCATTGTGCCCCTTGATCCCGAGTACCCGACGCTCGAGGCAATGACTCGGTCGGCAGGCAAGGCATTCGCGGCACTGGCCGCAGCTGAGGTTGATCGAGCCGATGACCCGCTCGCCGATCCGCTCAGGCGCATCCGCTGCCGCGGCGATCTCACCGACGAACTCGTGGCCGAGCACGCCGGTGAATGGATAATAGCCGTTCAGGAGTGCCAGATCGGTCGAGCAGACGCCGGCCATTCGGACACGGACCAATGCCTCGCCCGTGCCGGGCACAGGGATCGGCAGATCGGTGCGCAAGCGAAGTGTTGTGGAAGCGGTGGGCTCGAGCCAGACGGCCTTCAATCGATCGCTCCGGGTTGGCGGTTACCGTGAATCACGCGGAATTCATCGTCCGGGGTGGCGCCGTGCCATGAACGTTAGCGCGGATAGCTGCGACGGTCCGCAGCCGGTATCATGCGCGCCGGTGGCGGAGCGATCAAACGATGAGGCACCCGAGAACGGCTCGTTAACCTGCTCGAATCACGACGCGCCGCAGTCACGACTGCCCCCGAGCGCCGCCCAGGCAAGCTGTGCCTGAGGCCCGTTGCCGGGACGAGATCGAGCGCGGAAATCAAGCTCGCCGGCCAGCTTCAACGCGGACCCGACTAGAAATTCGCCCTCGAGACCGCCAACTCTGCCGGCGGTAACGGGGCATCGCTCTGTACAGACCTCGCCGCGTCTCACCACAGACCGTCATCGAACAGCCGCGATCTTTGCCTCATTTGCGAGACGTCCTACTGCAGCGACCGTCTGCGCGCGCGTCAAGCCACCGTATGCGCTGTGTGGTGCCGCACCCGCGAGCGCCAAACCTCATCCGACCGGAGACCAGGAGAGCCTGATGCCACCACAGGACGAAACGACCCGCTCATCCTACCAGCATTTTGCGAATCTCACCGCGGCCTACAGCCGTGTCAGGGCCTTTACCGAGCAGCTCTGCGAGCCGCTCGAGATCGAAGATTATGTGCTGCAGACGGCCGTCGAGGCGAGTCCGCCGAAATGGCATCTCGCGCATGTCTCTTGGTTCTTCGAGACCTTCTTGCTAAGGCCCTTCCTGCCAGGCTACCAGGCGTTCAATCCCGCCTATGCCCATCTGTTCAATTCCTACTACGAGCAGACCGAGGCCGGCTTCTGGCCGCGCCCGGAGCGCGGCTTGCTGTCGCGGCCGACCGTCGCCGAGGTCTACGATTATCGGCGTCATGTCGATGAGGCGATGATGCGATTGTTGAACGCTTGTCCGCCGGAGCATGAGGCGACCGTGCGAGCGCGCATCGAGATCGGTCTCAATCATGAGCAACAGCATCAAGAGCTCTTGATGACCGATATCAAGTACAACCTCGCCTACAATCCGTTGCGTCCCGCCTACCGCGCGGATCTACCGGCGACCCCGCAGCGCGAGCCGTCGCCGCTGACCTTCAGCCGGTTCGAGGGCGGACTGCACTGGTTCGGGGCCGAAGGGGACGGCTTCGCCTACGACAACGAGTCGCCGCGCCATCAGCGCTTCCTGGAGCCGTTCCAGCTCGCCGATCGCCTGGTCACGAATGCTGAGTATCAGGCCTTCGTCGATGCCGGCGGCTATCGCGACCCGGCGCTCTGGCTCTCCGACGGCTGGGCCCAGATCCAGTCCCAGGGCTGGCAGGCGCCGCTCTACTGGGAGCAGCTCGATGGACAGTGGCACGAGACCACGCTCGCCGGGCGCCGGCCGTTGAATCCGGCGGAGCCGGTCTGTCACGTCAGCTATTTCGAGGCCGAGGCCTATGCGCGCTGGGCCGGGCGCCGACTGCCGAGCGAGTTCGAGTGGGAACACGCGGCGGCGGGCCGGCCGGTCAGCGGCCAGTTCGCCGATGCCGGGCGCTTCCATCCGCAGCCGGCTGCGGGCGGCGAGCCATTGGAGCAGCTGTTCGGCGATTGCTGGGAGTGGACGGCCTCGGCCTATCTACCGTATCCGCGTTATCGGGCCGTCGATGGCGCCCTCGGCGAGTACAACGGCAAGTTCATGAGCGGCCAGATGGTCCTGCGCGGTGGTTCCTGCGCGACCTCGGCCAGCCATGCCCGCGCCACCTACCGCAACTTCTTCTATCCCCACGAACGCTGGCAGTTCAAAGGCATCCGGCTGGCAGAGGACATCGCATGAGCCCATTGAGCGACCCGAGTGCGGTCAATCCGATCGCGTTCCATGACTATCACCCGGCCCCGGCCGATCTGCGCGCCGAGGTCTTGGAAGGGTTGGCAAAGCCGCGTAAGCGGCTCTCGCCGAAGCTGTTCTACGATGCCGAGGGCTCGAAGCTGTTCGACGCCATCTGCGAGCTGCCCGAGTATTACCCGACCCGCACCGAGATCGCGATCCTGCGCGAGTCCGGCGCCGAGATGGCAAAGCGGCTCGGGCGCGAGGCGCTGCTGGTCGAGCTCGGCAGCGGCAGCAGTCTGAAGATCCGGGTGCTGCTCGAGGCGCTGCGCCCGGCAGTCTATATGCCGGTCGATATCTCGAGCGCGCATCTGCGCGAGTCCGCGCAGGCGCTGGCGGCGACCTTCCCCGGGCTGCAGGTCCACGCCGTCTGCGCGGACTATTCGGCGCCGTTCGCGCTGCCGGTCGAGGATCATGAGCATCCGCGCGCGGCCTTCTTTCCGGGCTCGTCGATCGGCAATTTCGAGCCGGCCGATGCCGAGCAGCTGTTGCGGCGGGTCGCGGCCATCCTCGGCCCGGAAGGGCGGCTGTTGATCGGGGTCGACCTGATCAAGGAGCGTGAGCGCCTCGAGCGCGCCTACAACGATGCCGCCGGTGTGACCGCGGCCTTCAACATGAATCTGCTCCACCGCATCAACCGCGAGCTCGATGGGGGCTTCGACACGACCCGCTTCCGCCATGAGGCCTTCTTCAACGCCGAGCAGAGCCGGATCGAGATGCACCTGCTCAGCACCTGCGAGCAGCAGGTCGAGGTTGCCGGCGCGCGCTTCGCCTTCCGCGAAGGCGAGACCATCCATACCGAATGCTCGCACAAGTACAGCATCGACGGGTTCCATGCGCTGGCAAGGCGGGCCGGCTTCGAGCCTGAGCAGGTCTGGACCGATCCCGAGCAGCTGTTCAGCGTGCACTGCCTGGTCTCTCGGAGCTGAGACCTGAAAACCGGTCACAGGCAGCCGAGCCAGCCCATTGCCATGGCCGTCGGCTCGTAGCCTGCCTCGACCCTCGACGCCCATTTGCGCCCACCAATCTGCACCAAGCAACCGGCGAAGGTGAGCCATTGAAGTACCAGGATCTCCGCGATTTCATCGACCAGCTCGAGCGGCGCGGCGAGCTGAAGCGCGTCCGCGTCGAGGTCGACCCCTATCTGGAGGTGACCGAGATCTGTGACCGCACCTTGCGTGCCGGCGGCCCGGCCATCCTGTTCGAGCGGCCCAAGGGCTCGGCGATCCCGCTGCTCGGTAACCTGTTCGGCACGCCGCAGCGGGTCGCGCTCGGGATGGGGGAGGAATCGGTCGATGCCTTGCGCGAGGTCGGCCGATTGCTCGCGTTCCTGAAGGAGCCGGACCCACCGAAGGGGATGAAGGAAGCCTGGCAAAGCCTGCCGATCTTCAAGAAGGTGCTGGACATGGCGCCCAAGATCCGACGCCAGCCGCCCTGCCAGGAGCAGGTCTTCGAGGGCGAGGCGATCAATCTGGCGCGATTGCCGATCCAGCACTGTTGGCCCGAGGATGCCGGCCCGCTGATCACCTGGGGCCTGGTGATCACGCGCGGTCCGGAGAAGACGCGCCAGAACCTGGGCATCTATCGGATGCAGGTGATCGGCCGCAACCGGGTCATCATGCGCTGGCTGGCGCATCGCGGTGGCGCGCTGGACTTCCGCGATTGGCAACGGGCGCATCCCGGCAAGGCGTTCCCGGTCGCGGTCGCGCTCGGCGCCGACCCGGCGACGATCCTCGGCGCCGTGACCCCGGTGCCGGATACGCTCTCGGAATACGCCTTCGCCGGCCTGCTGCGCGGCAGCCGCACCGAGCTCGCGGCCTGCCAAGGCTCGGACCTGCAGGTCCCGGCCAGCGCCGAGATCGTGCTCGAGGGGCATCTCCATCCCGATGATATGGCCCCCGAGGGACCGTTCGGCGACCATACCGGCTACTACAATGAGGTCGACAGTTTCCCGGTCTTCACCATCGACCGGATCACCCAACGCCCCGAGCCGATCTATCACAGCACCTACACGGGGCGCCCCCCCGACGAGCCGGCCATCCTCGGTGTGGCGCTCAACGAGGTCTTCGTGCCGATCCTGCAGAAGCAGTTCCCGGAGATCGCCGACTTCTATCTGCCGCCCGAGGGCTGCTCCTATCGGCTCGCGGTGGTGGCGATGAAGAAGCAATATCCCGGGCATGCCAAGCGGGTGATGCTCGGGGTCTGGTCGTTCCTGCGTCAGTTCATGTACACCAAGTTCGTGATCGTCGTCGATGACGATGTCTCAGCGCGCGATTGGAAGGACGTGATCTGGGCGATGACCACGCGCATGGACCCGGCGCGCGATACGGTGATGGTCGAGAACACCCCGATCGACTATCTGGACTTCGCCTCGCCCGTCTCCGGGCTGGGCTCGAAGATCGGCTTCGATGCGACCAGCAAATGGCCGGGCGAGACCGAGCGCGAGTGGGGACGCCCGATCCGGATGGACGAGGCGGTCAAGGCAAAGGTCGATCGGCTCTGGCCGCAGCTTGGCCTCGGTGCCGATGCCCGCGACATCAAGTGCTAGTGCGCTTCGGCCAACGGACACGTCGGCGCCGCGACGACCGGCCAATCCTCCGGACGTCGCGCGGCCATCAGCATTGCCTAGAAGCGTCGCTGTGGACGTTCGCTTCGAGGCCTCGCCTCATTGACCGTCAGCTTGCGGCCATCCTGCATGCTATCGTTCAGGGCTTGGATCGCATCCTCGGCCTCGGATTGATTCGGCATGTCGACGAAGCCGAATCCCTTTGATTGACCGGAGAACTTGTCCTTGATCACGTCAGCGCTCGCGACATTGCCGAATTCGCTGAACATGTCGCGCAGGGCGTCGTCATTGACCGAATATTTCAAGTTGCCTACGTAGATCCTCATCGCTCACTCTCGCAACGGACGTGCATTGAGCACGCGCACACCGCCAGTCGATCAACGCACAACTCGACGGACGGCGACACGGCAGCCGGGTGCCGTATCTCGTTGGGAGCGCGGCCGCTGTGGCGCCTCCCCTGCTGATCCCGACCTGTATGCCGGTGATCAGTGTTCACACGCGGCCACGAGCGTCTGCAAACTATCGCTGGTGGTCCGTTGCGCCTCTGTCTACCCAGATATTGCCCTGTCATTCCGGGCCGCCGTTGCTGTGCAGACTCGCATCGAGCCGCGGCGGTTCTGGGCCAAGCGACGAGGGAGTGGGTCTTGAGGGGCGGCAACAAGGCGCGACGGCATTGAACAGCCGAGCCGTTTAGTACGCGAGCCCTGACCCCCATTCCGGGGATCGAGGCCCTGCGGGCGGCCCCGGACCGCACTCCGGAGCATCGATGGCGGGTGTCGAGACTATCGGGTGAGATGGAACCCCGGGGCAAAAGCGCTGCAATCGATTTGGAATCTAGTCGATGGCTTAAGCGCCGTCAATTGTCTAACGCGTGAAGGATTGATCTCGCCGGGTAGGATTCCAGTCCCATTTACCTTGAAACAACGGTTGCGACCGTTTCATTCTCCGGGGTGGCGCGCCGTCATGATCGTTCGGTTCAGTTAGTCTTCCCGGGGGTGACCACTTGGAAACCGGCGCCCTCGATGGCCTGCGAGAGCCTTGTCGTTTCCACAAAGCCACCGCGGACCCGGACCTCGCCCTTGGCCAGGTCCGGTGTGGCTTCGCTGACCTCATCGATCGATTCCAGCGCCTTCTTCACGGTCGCGACACAATGACCGCAGGTCATCCCCTTGACCTGCAGGACGGTCTCATCCGGCGCCGCAACATCGCCGCCGAGCGCCGCATCGAAGCGTGCCTTTGCGCCTGCTTGGTATTGGCGCGCTGCAAGTATCGCCATCAGTACCAGCAGCAGCAGCGCGGAGCCAACCGCAAGCCACCCCGGTTCATGGGCATGAGCCATGACCTGAGTCGGCGCGGCTGACAAGAGCTGGTCGAACATCAGGCCAAAACCAAGACTCATTACGACGACGGTGCCAAGGTAGACCGAGAGCACAGCACCGCCGAGGGTGCGATACACGGCGCCGATCGTCGCCAGATTCGTTGCCGGGCCAGCCATCAAGAAGACCAATGCGGAGCCCGCCGGGAGCCCCGCCACGATCAGTGATGCTGCGATCGGCACCGAGGCGGTCGTGCAGACATAGAGTGGCAGCGCGATCGCAAGCATCACCAGCATCCCGAGCAAGCCGTTGGACCATTCCTGCCCGGCGAAGAAATCCGGGGGTGTGACGGTCGTGACCAGGGCCGCGGCGAGCACGCCGATGACGAGCCACAGATGGATCGCGCCGAGCAGGTCGAATATCGCGTAGCGCACCGCCTCAGCGATCCGCGCCCAGAGTCCATCCAGGGGCCCGTCAGGGCGGTTCTCTGCCTCCAGGCTGCTTGCGCCGGTCTCGGCTGTCGTCGGTGTCTCAGGCACGACCCGGTTCACCAGCACCCCCCCGACCACGCCGGTCACAAAAGCGGCGATGACCTTGAAGATCGCAAAGGGCCAGCCGAGGAAAGCCGCCGTGACCAGGATCGAGTCAACCCCCGTTTGCGGGGTACTGATCATGAATGAGGTCGCGGCGCCCGGCGATGCGCCTTCGCGTCGGAGACCCAGCGCGGTCGGGATCACGCCACAGGAGCAGAGCGGAAGCGGGACCCCAACGACCGATGCGCGGACGACGGACTGCCAATCCGGCCGGCTCAGACCGCGCCGGATCAGATCCGGCGGCACGAAGGCATGGATCAGACCGGCGATGAATAGCCCCACCAGCAGTGATGGGGCAAGCTCGAGCAGGATGCGCCAGAGCTCGACCGGAAAGGTTGTCAGCATGTCCATGGAGGTCTCTCGATCGTGGGGCGCTTCAACGGGTGCTCAGAGATGATCGTCAGCAGGTTCGGTCGGCCTATTGCTCACGATATCGATAACGCCGCTGCCGCTCCTTTTCCTTCTCGTTCTGATCGTAGATGTAGCCACCGAGTGCGCCGGCGGCGGCGCCGATTGCTGCCCCTTTTCCGGCATCTGCGCTCAGCGAGCCGATCGCGGCACCCGTCGCGGCGCCAGCAGCGGCGCCGGAGGTGGTCCGCGAGGCAGTCGTGCCGCCGCAGCCTGCCACTGCCAGCACGATCGCAAGCAAGAGAGTGAGATGGATGGGTTTCATGGTGGATTCTCCCGTTTCAGTGGTGGTTCGGAGGCGTTGGGTCCCGTCAGTCGATCTCGGCTGCATCATGCCGGTCGACGGGTAAACCGCCGAGCGTGTGAGCCTCGGCGCCAAACGGGGGGGTCGGATCGCTTAAGGCGCCGCCATCGACGTCGGTACTGCGGCCGCCCCTCAGCCCGCGGCAAGCGGTCGGTACCTTTGCTCCTCGCTGATCCATCAGTACACCGCTTTCGGCGCGTTCGGCGATCATCGTGCCACAGACCAACCTCCTCAGCACGCCGGTTAGGACGAGCGTTCCTGTCCGCTCCTATCTCCTTGGCCTTCCCGACTTCATGCCGCGGCGCGGCCAAATCAAGGCTGTCATATCGCGATCAGGGACCAAGGCTCTTGTCCCGTTTCAACCGTCATTGCTCTCGAAACAGTGGGCCAGACCATCCTCGAGGGTTGGATAGCGCAGCCTCAGTCCAAGCTCGTCGACCATCCGTCGATTGCTGAGCCGTCGGGACTCCTTCAGGTACGAGAGCATCCCGGCCGAGACCCGACTTTCGGCCTCCGCGAGCGGGATCTGGGGCGGACGAGGCAACCCGGCCGCGTCAGCGACCTGGCAGAAGTAATCGGTCATCGTGCTTGGATGACCGTCGCAGACATTATAAAGGGCACCTGCCGGGGCCTGGTCCATTGCGCGCTCGCACACGCTCACCAGATCCTCGGCGTGAATCCGGTTCGACCAAGGCGCCTCATCGGCACGTACGACCGGTTGGCCGCTGCGAATGCGCGCGAGCGGCAGACGGTCGCAGGCGTAGATGCCCGCAACGCGCAGGATGACGAGCTCGGCGCCGCTCCTGCGGCTCCATTGGCGCAAGCGCTCCTCGGCGTCCCAGCGGCGCAGCGCTCGGCCGGCCGTCGGCTTCGGTTCCCGCGACTCATCGACCCAGGCACCGCCGCAGTCGCCATAGACGCCGGTGGTGCCGATGTAGACGAGGCGACGCGGAGGTCCGGTTCGGTCGAGGGTATCGATCAGGTGCGCGGTCAGTGCGTCGCCGTCACCCTCGTTGGGTGGAGGGGCGAGATGAAAGACGCGCTCTCCGGCTAAGGCGAGCGATGTCAGATCATCCTGGGTGAGATCCAGCTGCAGCGGCTCAGCACCGGCTGCTACGACGGCTGCTGCGCTCTCGTCGCTGCGCACCACGCCGGTGATGGGCTCGCCGCGTTGGCGATAGCGTCGTGCGAGTGCCTGTCCAAGGTATCCGCAGCCCAATATGATCATCGCATCGCTCCTCAAACCTTCGCTTCATGGCCATCGTGCCCCATGGTATTGGTTTGATGCCGTACAGCCAAAAGCCAATGAAATCGAATCTGCCAATGAACTTTTCAGTGCGTACCGAGCCGGCTGGGAAGCATTTCGAGGTCGCACCGGATCAGACCCTACTCGAGGCCGGGCTCCGACAGCGCGTCGGTCTGCCGTACGGTTGCCGTCAGGGTACTTGCGGAAGCTGCACCGCCCAGCTGCTTGCCGGCGAGGTGCGCTATCCGCAAGGGAGGCCACCGGCGCTGGAGGGGCAACCACCGGATAGCTGCCTGACCTGTCGGGCGGTGGCCGCCTCGAACCTGGTGCTGCGCGTCGCGGAGCTCGACCGGCTCACCGACGTCGAGGTGCGCACCCTGCCATGCCGGGTCGCCGAGAAGACGAGATTGAACCACGACGTGATGCGCCTGAGGCTGAAGCTGCCCGAGGGTCAACGGCTGCCTTACCGTGCCGGTCAATACATCGAGTTCATGCTGCGCGATGGGTCGCGTCGGGCGTTCTCGATCGCCAATCCGCCTCACGACGACGAACTGCTCGAGCTGCATATTCGACGGGTGCCGGGCGGGCGCTTCAGCGAAGAGGTCTTTGAAACCCTCGCCGAGCGATCGATTCTGCGCATTCGGGGACCGCTCGGGACCTTTGTCCTCCGGGAGGAATCGTTGCGACCGCTTCTGCTGATCGGCGGCGGCACCGGCTTTGCGCCGCTCAAGGCGATGCTCGAGCATGCGTTCCACTGCGGTATCGAGCGACCGATCAAGCTCTACTGGGGCGTGCGCTCGCGGCCTGATCTCTACCTGCCGGAGCTCCCGGCGCGCTGGGCCGAACAGCACCCGCAGTTCCATTGGGTGCCAGTGCTTTCCGAGCCGGACGGCGACTGGACTGGCCGCACTGGCTGGGTCCATGAGGCCGTGCTGGCAGACCAGCCGGCACTAGCCGATCATGACGTCTATTTGAGCGGCCCGCCGCCGATGGTCGAAGCGGGTCGGGCCGCGTTCGAGGCCGCGGGGCTCAGGGTGGATCACCTGTTTTCGGATGCCTTCGAGTACTCGGCGACCGGCTCAGCGTCGGTCCTCTGAAACAGATGGCAGGCTGCTGGGTCCAGGACCTGGCTCCAGCTGCCTGGCGATCACGCTGATCTGTTCGGCAAGTCGCGCCAACCTTCGACGTTCCCGCTCGGAGAGCGGGCTTGCGCTCAGCACCGAGCGCAGCAGCGCCGCCCGCCGCGCCAGCTGACCCGCCGCTGGGTCATCGCGCGCGTCGGCGGTAAGCAGCTGCTCGATCGCCGCGAGCGCTTGGGCGAGCGCTGGCGCGTCCGCCTGGCCGGTCGCAATTCGGGTGCGCTGGAGCCAGCCCCGTACGGCTTGCTGTTGGGCATTGCTGAGCGGGCCTGATCGATGCGAGCTGATCAGCCAATGTTGGCGGACCGCGTGCGCCAGCTCGCGCACCGCCTTTCGAACCTGCCGCCAGTCGAGCCAGGACCCTGGGCCTTGTTGGTGATAGCCAAGGACCTGAGCTCGACCCGGCACTGCCGACAGGGCAAGCTGATCGAGCTCGTTGGCGATTGACTGCAGCCGCGTTGCGATGCTGGATGCGCCCGCGCTGGTCAGGCCGTTGCTGGGAGGGCGAGCCACGAGGTCGGACCGGTCATCACCCTGTACGGCAACGGCAGCACGGGCCGCGCGTATCGATGCCGCCAGGCGGGCCTGCTGCGCCTGCGCCGCGGCGACGCTTTGCTGTAGCCGAGCCATGCTCGCATCGAGCTGCGCCCGGTAGCTGCGGTGCATCAGCAAGACCCCGAGCACAAGCAGCAGAAGCGCTGCGAGCAGCAGCCAGATCGGCCAGCGGCGATACGGCCGACGCCGACGCACGCCCATTTGGATCAGTGGGCGCGACCGAGGGACAGGGCCAAACGGCAAAGCGCATCGACGATGCCTTCATCGCTGGCCTCTTCAGCGACCGCGACGGTGCGAAAGCCGAGCTTCATCGCGGTGGCGCCGCCGCGATCGCTGATCACCACCAACGGAAGCGAGCGCAGCGAGGCTTGATCGGCGCTTCTGACCAGCTGGCAGAGGTTCTGCAAGACCTCGTCGCTGGTCGCTGTGATGAAGCTGAGCCGCCGCTGCCAATCCGGGATTTGGGCGTCGATTTCGGTCTCGGGAAGGCATCGGCGGTAGACCTCGGCATAGGCGACCTCGGCACCGCGCTGGCTCAGGCTTTCCCCGAGCTTGGCGCGCCCACCCACCCCGCGGACGATCAGTACCCGACGTCCTTGGACCTCGGTCAACGTCGGCAGCGCCAGCAACGCCTCGCTGTCGTAGCCGCGCTCTGGGACCAGATCAGGCGCCATTCCGTGCTCGCGTAGCGCCGCCGCGGTCGCGCGGCCCACCGCCCCGATCAACGGTCGGCTGCCCCCTGCAGCTGTGGTCGGCGTGCGCGGCAGCAGCGGCAGCCCGTAATCGACCGCGTTGCGGCTGACGAAGAGGATGATGTCCCAGGGCTCCGCCAGCAGCGAGCGTGCATCATCGTTGGGCTCAGAGCCGCGTATCTCGAGGGTTGGAAACGCGACTGGCTCGGCGCCGGTGGCCCGGATCAGCTCACAAAGCTGCGCCGCCTGACCAGCGGGGCGGGTCACTAGCACCTGGCAGCCATCGAGCCGGCAAGGCCCGGTCATTGCTCGGCCAGGGCCGCTAGCACGCGGTCCGCGCCCTGAGCCAAGAGCGCATCGCCAACCTGCTTGCCGATCCGATCGGCTTCATCGGTTGGGCCGCTGGCCTCACCGCGCATCAGCTGCGAGCCATCCGGCATCCCCACCAGACCGCGCAGATGAAGGACGCCGTCGTGATGCTCGGCATGGCCGGCGATCGGAACCTGACAGCCGCCGTTGAGACGCGCGTTCAGCGCGCGCTCGGCGGTGACGCGCTCGGCGGTCGGGCCATGATGCAGCGGGGCGATCAGCTCGTGGACACGGGCATCGTCGGTGCGGCATTCGATACCGATCGCGCCCTGGCCGATCGCCGGGAGGCTCTGCTCGGTGGGGATGCACGAACGGATACGCTCCCCGAACTCGAGACGAATGAGGCCGGCGGCGGCGAGGATGACCGCGTCGTAGACGCTCTCGTCGAGCTTGCGCAGCCGCGTATTCACATTCCCGCGCAGCGGCTCGATGCGCAGGTCGGGCCGCAGCACCGCGAGCTGGCATTGGCGTCGCAGACTCGAGGTGCCAACGCAGGCGCCCTGCGGCAGCGCATCAAGGGTCTCGAACCGATTCGAGACGAACGCATCCCGCGGGTCCTCGCGCTCGAGGATGCAGGCCAGGTGCAGCCCCTCCGGGAAATCGACCGGAACGTCCTTCATCGAATGGACCGCGATATCGGCATCACCGTCGAGCATCCCTTGCTCGAGCTCTTTGACGAACAGGCCTTTGCCGCCGACCTTGGCCAGCGGGGCGTCGAGGATCTTGTCGCCACGCGTGGTCATGCCGATGATCTCGACGGTGAGAGCCGGGTGCAGACGGCGGAGGGCGTCGGCGACATGCTCCGCTTGCCACATGGCGAGTGCGGATTTTCGGGTGGCAATGCGAATGGTCTCTGGCATGGAGGCGGGTCCAGCTTGTCATGGTGGTCTTAGGCAATAGCCTAATCTAACCGAAGTTTTCTTCCTCGACGATGGCAGCGGTCAATCGCGGCGTACCGATCAGGATGGCATGGGGTCTTGCCGTTCGGGTCGTTCTCCTGTTGGGTCGGTCCGCTCAGACAGCCGTGCTGGCGGCCCGAATCGCTATCTCAGGCTGTCGTCAGACACGAATCTGTACTATCGTGCAAGGTTGACGTGCCGATGCCGCCGCTGCCGACGCAGTGCCGCCGGTACTGGCGATATTGTCCGATCCTGGCAACACCAGTCAGCGAGCAAGAATCCGCGATGTCCGAGAACGCTGCTTCGAAACCCTGGGCCGGCCGTTTTGCCGAGCCGACCGACGCCTTCGTCGAGGCCTTCACCGCCTCAGTCGGGTTCGACCAGCGCCTCTATCGAGAGGACATCGCCGGCTCGATCGCCCATGCGCGCATGCTCGCGCGGCAAGGGATTCTGAGCGCCGATGAGTGCGCGTCCATCGTCGGAGGGCTCGAGCGGATCGCCGAGCGGATCGAGGCCGGCGACTTCAACTGGTCGGTTCCTCTCGAGGACGTCCACATGAATATCGAGGCGGCGCTGACCGCCGATATCGGCGAGGCTGGCAAACGCTTGCACACGGGCCGCTCGCGCAACGATCAGGTCGCCACCGATATCCGGCTCTGGCTGCGCGGCGAGATCGATGCGATCCAGGTCGCCCTGCTGAAGCTGCGCGAGGCGCTGCTCGGACTTGCCGAGCGCGAGGCAGCGACCATTCTGCCTGGCTTCACCCATCTGCAGGTGGCGCAACCGGTCACCTTTGGTCACCACATGATGGCCTGGCACGCGATGCTCGAGCGCGACACTGGGCGCTTCATCGATTGTCGCCGACGGCTCAACCAGATGCCGTTGGGTGCTGCGGCGCTGGCCGGCACCAGCTATTCGATCGACCGTGACTATACGGCCGAGGTGCTGGGCTTCGACGCCCCCTGCGAGAACTCGCTCGATGCGGTTTCAGACCGTGACTTCGCGATCGAGTTCGTCTCGGCGGCGTCGATCCTGATGATGCACCTGTCGCGCTTCGCCGAGGAGCTCATCCTCTGGTCGTCGGCCCAATTCGACTTCATCGAGCTCGCAGACAGCTTCTGCACCGGCTCGTCGATCATGCCGCAGAAGAAGAACCCCGATGTGCCGGAACTGATCCGCGGCAAGACCGGGCGCATCTTCGGTCACCTGATGGCATTGCTGACCCTGATGAAGGGGCAGCCGCTCGCTTACAACAAAGACAATCAAGAAGACAAGGAGCCCCTTTTCGATACTGCCGATAATCTCCGCGGCTCGCTCAAGGTCTTTGCCGAGATGATGGCCAGGCTGCGCTGCAAGCCGGAACGGATGCGCGCCGCCGCAACGCAGGGCTTTGCGACCGCGACCGATCTCGCCGACTACCTCGTGCACAAGGGCATCGCCTTCCGGGATGCGCATGAGGTGGTGGGTCGCGCAGTCGCCTACGCGATCCAACAGCGTCGGGATCTCGCGGAGCTGACGCTCGACGAGCTGCGGCGGTTCTCACCGGCGATCGGCCCGGACGTTTTCGAGGTGCTGAGGCTGGATGGATCAGTCGCAGCGCGGGATCACATCGGCGGCACGGCACCCTCTCAGGTGCTTGCCGCGGTAGCGCGGGCCCGGGCCCGACGTGATTGCTCGACCTGACCTCGGGCCGATCCCCCAAGTGCTCGATCGGCCGAATGAATGAGACGCGTTGCGCTCATTCAGGCGTTTTCTTGAGCGGTCATTCGGCACTGAGATGCTGCGATGGCCGCTGACCTTGGGTCGCCCTTTCCGAATCCGGATCAGGGGCCGCGCGCCGTGCTCTTCCCGCTTGCGGCGGGTGGGGTCGCTCTCGAATGGCGACTCAACTCGACGGTGATCGAATCTGCGCTGGGTGCGTTTCCCGCCGATCAGGCGGTCGCCAAGGTCTACCTCCGCCGGCTCGATGGCTCTGGTGCCACTGTCGCAGAGGCGGTTTTGGGTGATTACTCGGCGATCAGTGCTGCTGGATCGGCCCGATTCGAGCATCCCGTTGTGGGTTCATTGCAGGCCGAGCTCGGCTTGGAAGGGCGGGATAGTGGCGCTTGGCTACTGCTTGCGCGCTCGAATCGGCTCGACTCGGTTCCGCAGACGACCCGTATCCCTGTCGAGACCGTGCTCGATGTGGCAGCTCAGCCCGAGCGCAACGCCCAGGTGACCGCCAGTGGGGAGCGGCTGGAACGCCCAGCAGCTTCGGTGTCCGAGGTCTCGGCGCCCGCGCTGCCCACAACGCCTCAACCCACCGAGCCTCTGCGTCCCGAGCCCACCCTTCCTGCCGGGCCCTTGCCCATCGATTCCTCGCTGGCGCGCGAGCCAGTGCGCGAGCCAGAAACGGTGCCGCCACGAACATCAGTGCCATCGGCTCTGCGCAGGGCGCCTGCGACTCAGCAGCCAGCGCCCGCTGACCTTGAGCCGGAATCTGCGTCCGAATCTGTGGCGGGAGAAGAGGTCGCTGGGGCAACTGAGCAGGGCGTCGGGCGGCCAGCGGGGCGCGGCGCCGAGAATGATCTCGTTTCAACGCCAGCCGTGCAGCCGGCGACTGCCTTGGCCGGGGAAGATGCGACGCTGGCGCCTTGGCGCAAGATGCCACCGAATCCGACCCAGTTTCCCGATCCATCGCTGGCGACGGCGGCGCCGGGGCCGCTGTCGCATGGTCGGGTCTTCCCCATTGCCGCCAGTGTCGCCGCCAGTGTCGCCGCCAGTGTTGCTACCAGTGTCGCCACCAGAGTGGCTACTCGTGTCAGAATCAGCGCGGCACTGATGCCCGAGCCTGAAAAAGGCTCCACAACGGCCAGCCTGGGAGCGTTATCGAGCCACGCTAAGATGGACCGGGGACTCGCAACGCGGCAAGATCCCCACGAACGGCAGCCGAGCGTGCCCCACGCCAGCGGTCCCTTGGCACCTTATCCGGCGCAGGAGGCGGCCTGCATCCGGGGTCAGTTGCGCGTGTTTGGCAGTGCCACCCCGGGCAGCGTCCTCGACCTCGGTGGCCATCGATTCCGGGTCGGTCCAGGAGGGCGTTTTGCGTTCACGGTCGATCTCGAGGACCCGGAGCTGCTCGCGTCCTTGCTTGGCCGCCTGCCACGGCTGCCCGTCGCTGAGCGTGGCCCCTGATTGGCGCGTCGGATGTGCCGGTTTTGCGACTGATAAACCTATACCTGCTGTTTGAGGGCGATCTATGTATATCGTGATGGCCACGCCGGAGTGTGCGCCCGTCGCTAAGGCCGGGGGCTTGGGCGACTTCGTCCACGGGCTCTCCCGTGAGCTCGCGAGTCATGGCCATCAGGTCGATATCATCCTGCCGAAGTATGATTGCCTGCGGTATGACCGGGTCCAGGACATGGAGACCTACCACAGCGACCTCTGGGTCCCGTTCTATGATCGCGCGGTGCACTGTGATGTCGAGCGTGGCGAGGTCGACGGTCTGCAATGCTTCTTCGTCGACGCCCATTCCGAGCATGGGTTCTTCAATCGCGGCGCGATCTATGGCGACGCCGATGATCCGGATCGCTTCACCTTCTTCTCCCATGCGATCCTCAGCTTCCTGCTCGCCGCCGGCAAGCGGCCGGACATCATTCACTGCAATGAATGGCAGACCGGCTTGGTCCCGGTACTGCTGTTCGAGCGCTATGCGGCCATGGGGCTCGACCACACGCGGGTCTGCTATTCCCTGCACAACCTCGGTCACCAGGGCTGGACGACCCCGCATGTGCTGCACATGAACGGGCTCGATGCTGGCCGGCTCATGGTCCCCGACCGCCTCCAGGACCCCGGTAACCCGGGCGCGGTCAACCTGATGAAGGGGGGCATCGTGTTCTCGAACTTCGTCACGACGGTGTCGCCGCGCTATGCCTGGGAGATCCAGCACACCGAGCAAGGGATGGGCTTGCAAGGTGTTTTGCGCACCCACGACCGGAAGTTCGGCGGCGTCCTGAACGGGATCGATACGGGCACCTGGAATCCAGCAACGGATGCCTTCATCCCAGTGCCGTATGACGCCGATCACTTGGCTGACAAAGGCGCCAATAAGACTGCGCTCCGCAACCGACTCGGGCTCGTCGATGCGGCCAAGCCGATCGTCGCGGTGATCAGCCGTCTCGATCGGCAAAAGGGGATCGAGCTGATCCGCCACGGGATCGACTTCTCTCTGGAACAGGGCGCTCAGTTCGTGCTGCTCGGCAGCGCCCAGGACCCCGCCGTGAACGCCCAGTTCTGGGAGGCGAAGAAGGTGCTCCAGGAGAGTACCGATGCCCACCTCGAGCTCGGCTATGACGAGGAGCTCTCGCATCTGATCTATGCCGGCGCCGACATGATCCTGATCCCGAGTGTCTACGAGCCCTGCGGGCTGACTCAGATGATCGCGATGCGCTACGGCTGCGTGCCGATCGTCCGCCGCGTCGGCGGGCTCGCCGACACCGTATTTGATGCCAACTACAATGACCGACCCTTCGAGGAGCGCAACGGCTACGTCTTCGACGAGCTCAGCTTCGATGGCCTCGAATCGGCAATGAAACGCGCGATCGGCCTTTGGTGGGAATATCCGGACTATTTCCGGCAGCTGAGGCTCAATGGGATGCGCATGGACAATTCCTGGGCGCGTCCGGCCCAGGACTATCTGAGCATCTATGAGCACATTCGCGTGCGCTGAGGGACGGCACCCGGTGGTCGTCGCCTAGATCTTCGACTGCAGTCCCTTCGGGAGTGCCTTGACCAGCAGGCCGGTAGCGATCGAGAAGGTCATTGTGACGGCGGCGATCTTGGCCAGCTCATTCGGTGGCGGGACCGTCAGCTTGAAGCCGCCCCGAGACTTTGCTTGCCCCATGTTGTAGTGGATCAGCGCCTCGGTCATAAAGACACCGAAGGTGATGCCGGTGACGACGATGTTTCCCAATGTTGACCCCGTGGGTGTTCTGAGCGATCGGTATCTGAAAAGGTAGCACAGCGGTGTGGGCTCTGGACCTGAAGCCTAAGTGCTGATATCACGGTCTTCAGGATAATCGCGATCGGTCGGGGAGGCATCCGTAACCCGCTGATGGACGCGCACGGCGGCGTCGCGCTCGAGTCTGAGTCCTGCGAGGAGCTCGATCACATACAATGCGATGGTCAATGCCGGGGCGAGGAACTGCTTCTTGCTCAGTTGATAGACCGAGAGGCCGAGCATGATCAGGAAGACCAGGATGCGGGTGTCGTTGACCGACATATGAAAGGCGTGATGGACGCTCGGATGTTGGGCGTCGGGATCGTCGTGATCGCCAGGCATTTCGGCGGAGACCACGCGTCCTGCGGCCGCTTGTAGCGGTTCGGCGCCGCTGTCCGGTGGCATGGAGGGGCTTGGGAGCGACAGCAATCCATCCCGGGTCAGCGCTTCGTGGAGATGGTCGACGTCCCGCTCTGAAAACCAGACCAATGCGCTAGCGGTCGCCGGGTTGACGGTGACCTCTCGAATCTCGGGTTGTTTGCGGAGTGCCTCGTACAGGCTGATGAAGTAGGCGAGGTCGTAGCGGCGCTCCGGCACGCGCAGCCGCCAGCGCTCGCGGGTTCGATGGACGATCTGGGCCGCGGCGGGACCCGCGCGCCTCCGGGCTTCGGGAACCTCGTGAGAAGCCGCTGCGCCGGGTGCGGCGTCAGCGGGCATCAGCTGGCGTCCACATCTCGGTTCCCGGCCGTCTCAGCCGCCGGCTCGCCGGTGCTGGCAACCGTTGCACTCGCGGCGCGCTCGTCGCGGAGCTCTTCACGCACCTCGGCCACGAGGTCGTCCATGGCCTCGCCTAGCTCGGCCGTCACCTCGCGCCCCCGCTCGGCGACCATCAGGCCCGCTTTAACCAGCGAGCGGGCCGCAGGACGCAGATAGGGGGCTAGCACCGCGACCGCGACCGGAACGGCAATGGCTACGCCTACCCCGATCGCGGTATTGCGCACAACAGGCTTCGTCAACAATTGAGGCATTGGTTCGCTCCGTCGCGGATCGGCGACCGGGTCGCCGGGGGATCTTGGTGCCGGCGGTCGGATCTCGACGCTGACGCCGCGACGGCGATTCTAACGCAGGCTGGCTGTGGTCTACTGCTCACCGACTGCGTTCGCCTTCAACGGACTGAGCCCCTCCCGGACCAACTCCACCGCTGCCGGCGAGAAAGGGATGTAACCGATCCGCTCGGCGATTGACTGGCCCGGGCCGAGCGCGTACTCGACGATGTCTAGGATCGCCTCTCGCTTCGCGGTACTCGCGTAGTGCGAGCGCAGCATCAGGTACGAGACAGCGATGATTGGGTAGGCATCGGCGCCGGGCGGATCGACGAGCGTGACGATGTCGGCCGCACCGGTTGTTGTGTCGGTGATGGCGTTCATCGCGGCAGCGAAGCTGATCGGGTTCGGTGCGACCATGCGCCCATTGCGGTTCTCGATGGCGGCCATCGGGGTGTTCGTGAAGTCGGCATAGGGGTAGGCGACATAGCCGATGGCGCCTGGTATCGACCGAACCAGGGCCGTGACGCCATCGTTGCCGCTGCCGCGCACCAGTCCGCCCGGGCGATTGATCACTGTTGCCCAGTTGGGCGTCAACGTGGCGCCAACACGCGAGGCAAGATCCGGACTGATCGCGCTCAGATGCGCGCTCAGATTGTAGCTGGTACCGCTGGCGCCGGAACGGGCCACCAGGGTGATCGGGAGATCAGGAAGACGTGCGTTCGGATTTGCCTTGGTCAAGATCGGGTCATTCCAGCGACTGATGGTGCCGCTGAAGAGGCCGGTCATCGCCTCGCGCGAGAGCTCCAGCTGGCCGACCTCCGGCAGGTTATAGATCAGCACGATACCGGCTGCCGCCATTGGCAGTTGGATGATGCCGTCTGCCATCGTCTTGGCGTCCTCGGCGGAGACCTTGAAATCGGCGCTGGCGTAGTCGACGCGGCCGGCGGCGAGATCATTGAGGCCGCGGGCACTGCTGAGCCCTTGATAATCCGGCTGGATCTGCGGGTGCGCGGCGGTGAAGCTGTGCATCCAGCTCAGGTAGAGCGGTTCCGGAAAGGTACCCCCGGTCCCATAGAGACGCAAAGGCTTGTCGCCTGCAATCAGCATTGCCGGCGTCAGCAAGAGCGCGGTCAATACCGCTGCCGTCAGGCGCTGGACCAGATTCGAGCGAGACCGTTTCATGGATCGTCCTCAACAGTTGCGACGGCCGTGGCCGCGCGTCGAAAGAAGGTGGTAACGTCATGCGCCGCGGAGCATATAGAACCCAGTGCGCCGGTCGCTACCGCAGTATCGTCATAGCATTGTCACCCAAAGGTAAGATCAGCACGTGAATGAGCTTGACCCGATCACCGCTGCGCTCGCCGCGCATCATGAGCTGGTGCAAGGCCTCCAGGACCTGCGACCCGAGATCGAGCGCTTCGCGGCCAAGGTGTCGGATGCGATCGCGCGCGGCGGTCGGGTGCTCTGGATCGGCAACGGCGGCAGCGCCGCCGATTGTCAGCATCTGGCCGCGGAGCTTGTCGGGCGCTTCGAGCGCGAGCGCTCCGGGCTGCCAGCGATCGCGTTGACCACCGACACGGCGGTGCTGACCTCGGTCGCCAACGACTACGGCTTCGAGTCGATCTTCGCCCGCCAGGTCGAGGCCCTGGGGCGTCCCGGTGATGTCCTGATCGGGCTCTCGACCTCGGGCAAGAGCCCGAACGTGCTGCGGGCGATGGCACGCGCCGGCGAGCTCGGCCTGTATCGGGTCGGATTGACCGGCGCCGATGGCGGTGAACTGCGCCACTGCTGCGAGCTCTGGCTCGGGGTGCCCTCGTGCCGCACTGCGCGCATCCAGGAGGCCCATATGCTAGTCGGCCACATCCTCTGCGACCTGGTCGAACGGCGCGCTGCGGTTGCCGCTTGACCCCTTAATCGGCTTCTGCTCCATGCTCGGTATCCCCTTCGTCGCGCCGCAGCAGGTGACCGCCGCGCTGCGATCTGGCTTTGGCGGTGCGACCATCCTGGTGGTCGGGGACCTGATGCTCGACCGCTACCTCTGGGGCCAGGTGAGCCGGATCTCACCAGAGGCCCCAGTGCCGGTGCTGCAGCTCACGCAAGAGACCGAGACCGGCGGCGGTGCGGCCAATGTCGCGCGCAACCTGCGTGCATTGGGACTCGATGCGCACATCGCCGGCGTCACCGGCGATGACCCGGCGCGCGAGCGGCTGCTGCAGTTGCTGACAGAGCAGGGCACCGGCACCGCGGCCGTGGTCGCCGATCCGGCGCGGCCGACCACGACCAAGACGCGGGTCATCGGCGATCATCAGCAGATGCTGCGCATCGATGCCGAGCGCACTGCAGCGCTGAGCGCCGAGCTCGAAGCGCGGTTGTTCGTGGCGGTCGAGGCCGAGCTTGCGGAGGTTGCGGTGCTGGTGCTCTCGGACTATGCCAAGGGCGTGCTCACCGGGTCGCTCTGCCAGCGTCTGATCGCGGCGGCGCGCGCGCGCGGGATACCGGTGCTCATCGATCCCAAGGGCCGCGATTTCGAGCGCTACCAGGGCGCCACCTTGATCACCCCGAACCGGGCCGAGCTGGCCGCGGTCGCCGATACCGAGGTTGGCGATCTGGAAGGACTGATCGCCGCGGCCCTGCGGCTGCACGAGGCGCTCGGACTCGAGCGGCTGGTGCTGACACTGGGCGAGCTTGGGCTGGCGGTGATCGATGCCGAGGCCCAAACGCGCATCCCGGCGGTTGCGCGCGAGGTTTTCGATGTCTCCGGCGCCGGTGACACCGTCATCGCCACGCTTGCGGCGGCGCTCGCTGCTGGGCTCGAACCGCTGGATGCGGCCCATCTGGCCAACCTTGCCGCCGGGGTCGTCGTCGGCAAGGTCGGCACTGCGACGGTCTCCTGCAGCGAGCTCGAGCACGCGCTCAGCGAGGAGGCCGCGCTCGGGCAAGTGGCCAAGATCGGCCGGCTTGACGAGGTGCGGGGGCAGGTCAGGGCCTGGCAGGCAGCCGGCGAGCGCGTGGTCTTCACCAACGGTTGCTTCGACCTGCTGCATGCCGGGCATGTCAGCTACCTCGAACGCGCCAGGCGTTACGGTCAGCGACTTGTCGTCGGTCTCAACACCGATCGCTCGGTGCGTGCGCTCAAGGGGCCGGAGCGTCCACTGATCGGTGAGGGCGATCGCGGCCGGGTACTGGCCGCGCTGGCGGCTGTCGATGCGGTGGTGCTCTTCGATGAGGAGACACCGTTGCGACTGATCGAGGCGCTGCGCCCGGACGTGCTTGCCAAGGGTGCGGATTACCGTCCGGAGCAGGTCGTTGGCGCGGAGCAGGTGCGCGCCTGGGGCGGCGAGCTGGTGCTGGTCCCGTTGCTCGAAGAACGCAGCACGAGCGGCATCATCCGGCGCATGCGGCAGGATCGATCTGGCGCGAGTGAATCCGGCGAGGGTTGACCTGATGGCGCAAGCGACCTGCCTCTGCCGGTCATCGTTCGCCGGCGATCCGATCAAGGCGACTCTGGCTCCAACTCAAAACGCGGCCAGCCCAAACAGCCCCAACACCGCCGCGTAGCGCGCGCCCTTTCCGATCCAGGTCAAGGCGAAGAACAGATCGAAGCGCACTCGCATCACCCCGGCGATGAAGGTAAGCGCATCGCCGCCGACTGGCAGCCAGGCCATCAGCAGTGACCAGACGCCCCAGCGCTGGTACCAGCGCTGCGCGCGGCCGAGCTTGCCGGGCTTGAACGGGAACCAGCGCCGGTCCTGATAGTGCAGCAGCCAGCGCCCCAACGCCCAGTTGACGGCCGCGCCCAGCGTGTTGCCGGCTGTGGCCCAGAGCCAGAGCGCCCAAGGGTCGTAGCCGCCGGCTTGCAGACCGACCAGCAGCGCTTCCGAATAGAACGGCAGAAGGGTCGCGGCGATGAAGGCGGCCGAGAACAGGCCGAGATAGGCTTCCAAGGGTTGGGGCTCACCTGCTGACAGCCGTTAAGAAGCCCTAACAGAGCTGTCGCGATCGCTGATCCGCCTCCGCGCGGCCTCGACCAGCTGGGCGAACAGCCGGCGCTGACCGCGGCTGTAGAGCAGGAACTCGGGGTGCCATTGCACGCCGCGCAGGCAGCAATGCTCAGGGGCCTCAACCGCCTGCACGATCCCATCTAAGTCGCGGCCGGCGACCACTAGCCCCGTTCCAAGCCGGTCGATCCCCTGATTATGGAGGCTGTTGATCCGCGCGCGCGGCGCCCCGAGCAGCTGCTCCAGCTCGGTGCCGGGCTCGATACAGAGCGTCTTCAGCGGGAAGATGGTCCAGCGATTCGAGGTCTGCTTCCGGCGCGAGCGCAGCTCTTGGAACAGATTTCCGCCGAGCCGGACGTTCAGGAGTTGCGCGCCGCGGCAGATGCCGAGCAGCGGCAAGCCGCGCCCAAGTGCCCGATCGATCACGGCCGACTCCAGCGCATCGCGCTCCGGGTCGTACTTCGGCGAGACCTCGGGTGCGGCCGCATAGAGTACCGGGTCGATGTCATGTCCGCCGGTAATCACGACACCGTGGGCCTGCTCTTGGATCGCGGGTTTGGGATCGGCGGGCGTGATCAGTTCCGCGCGTGCTCCAGCCAGGCGTAGCGCGAGCCTGACCAGGAGCTTGGGCGCGTGCGAGCCCCGTGTCGGGCCGGTGATCGCGATCAGAGGAATCGGTGCTTGTGCAGCCATCGGTCACACTGCTGTTTCCAGTCGCTGGTGAGGCGTTCCAGCGGGGCATTCAGGTAGGCCCAGTAGTCGCGGCACAGCGCCTCGAGGCGGGCTGGGTCGGCCGCGAGGCGTTCAACG
>JAAAOQ010000274.1 GCA_009908845.1 Gammaproteobacteria bacterium | reverse complement strand
CTGCAGCAGCCGCAGCAGCTTGGTCTGCATCGCCGGCGGCATCTCGGCGATCTCGTCCAGAAACAGGGTGCCGCCATCGGCCTCGGCGAACAGCCCGCGCCGCGCGCCCCGGGCGCCGCTGAACGCACCGGCCGCATGGCCGAACAGCTCGGACTCGAGCAGGGCTTCCGGGATGCCGGCACAGTTGAGGGCGACGAACGGCGCCGCAGCACGCGCGCTCTCGGCATGCAGCGCCCGCGCCACCAGCTCCTTGCCGGTGCCGGATTCACCGGTGATCAGCACGCTGCTATCGGATGAGGCAACCCGACGGATCAGGTCATAGAGCCGGCGCATCGCCGGACTCTTGCCCAGCATCCCGTGGAACTCCCCCGCCGTCAGCACCTGCCGATACTGGGCGACCTCCGCTTGCAGCTGCCGGTTTTCCAGCACCCGGGCCACCGCCAGGCGTAGATGCTCGAGATCGATAGGCTTGGTCAGGAAATCATCGGCGCCGGCCTTGAGCGCCGCCACCGCCTCGCTAATGGTGCCGAAGCCGGTCAGCATGATGAAACCGGGCATCGGCGTCACCGTGCGCGTGGCCTGCAGCACCGCGTGTCCATCCTCGCCCGGCAGGCGCAGATCGCTGAGCACCAGGGCGATGCTCTGGGTGGCGAGGATTTGGCGCGCCCCCGCGGCATCATCGGCGTCGACGAGCAGGTAGCCGGCCTCTTCGAGCTCTTCGCTCAACAGCTGGCGATAACCGCTGTCGTCTTCGACGACAAGGATTCGGGGTGGCTCGGTTGCAAGCATGGCAGCATCGTTACAGGTTCACCAGGTTCACTTTGGATGGCCGGCGCAGGGTGCGTTCGGCACGCAGTCGACAAGTGGTAAGCGGACCAGGAAGCAGGCGCCACGGCTGGCGGTGGGCGCGAGTTCGAGACGGCCGCCGTGCTCCACGATGATGGTGCGCGCGACCGCCAGCCCGAGCCCGGTGCCCTGGCCGACCGGCTTGGTGGTGAAGAACGGCTCAAAGATGCGCTCGGCGGACGAGGGTTCGATCCCCGGCCCATCATCGTGCACCCTTAATAGCAGCTGCTCATCGGCGCACTCGGCGCTGATCCCAACCCCGCTCTCCGCGGCCTGCAGGGCGTTATCGAGCAGATTGCCCAGGGCCTGCTCCAGGCGCAGCGGGTCGGCCAGCAAGCGCTGCTCACCCAGCGAATCGGGGAGTGCGCACTCGACCCGTAGCTCCCGGCGCGACGAGGCCTGCCGCGAGCGCGTGATTACCCCCTCGACCAAGTTGACGAGCTCGATCGAGCGCCGGTTCAGCGGACCTTGACGGGCGAAATCCAGCAGCTCGCGGACGATGCGCTCGACCCGCCCCAGCTCGGTGAGCAACCGTCCCAGCTCGGCGCGTGCCGGTGAGGCCTCCGGCAGGTGGCGCTGCGCGCGCTGAGCTCGCCCGGCGACGCTGCCGAGCGGGGTGCCGAGCTCGTGCGCCAACCCGGCGGCCAAGCGGCCGATGGCGGCGAGCTTCTCCGACTGGCGCAGCTCGCTCTCGAGCTGCGCCTCGCGTGCACGCTGATCGCGCAGGCGTTGCTCGGAGGCCTCCCAACGCTCGATCATGGCGTTGATGCTGGCGCCGAGGCGGTGCAGCTCGTCGGGTCCGCGCTGCGGCACGCGCAGCCCCAGCTCGCCGGTGCCGATCGGCTCCATCGCGCCGGTGAGCGCCCGCACATGACGCCCGACGGCGCGATGATGACCGATCAGCACCACCACCACGAAGGTCGCCGCCAGCAGCGCGAGCGCACTCGCGCCCAACCAGCGCAGTCGCGCTAGGTAATCCTGGAAGCGCGACAGGTCGCGGGTCACCTGCAACAGCCCCACCACTTGACCGGCGCGATCGGACAAGGGCAGGAAAAACGAGAACACCTCGCGCCCGCGCCGCTCCTCGACACTGCCCTGCGTCCCTTGCTCGGTCACCGCGCGCGCATCGCGGCGACGCTCCAGCAACGGGCTGCGCGGGCCGCTGGTCGCCACCCGCTCGCCGGCGCTGTCGTAGACATAGGCGCCGAACACCTGATCGATCAGGAACACCGAATCCAGCGCTTCGCGCACCGCCTCGATATCATCGCGCGCCATAGCGGCGGCGATCGGCAGCCGAATCGAACGCGCCACCAGCTCAATGTCATCCTGCAGGCGGCGCAGCATCTGACCCTCGAGCTCACGCAGCCCGAGCATACCGACGCTCACGAGCACCCCGAGCAGCGGCAGCAGCACGAAGAGCAGAACAGCATTTCGTAACGAGCCGAGACGTTGCATGCGTCAGGATTGTGCCGCAGATCAGCGCTCGCCGTC
Source organism: Gammaproteobacteria bacterium (assembly GCA_009908845.1). Classification (GTDB taxonomy): domain Bacteria; phylum Pseudomonadota; class Gammaproteobacteria; order Chromatiales; family Chromatiaceae; genus Lamprobacter. Next base: position 17,193 of record JAAAOQ010000274.1, on the reverse strand, counting down.
GTGCCCTGAGCCCGTTGGATCGCAGGCGCTCGGATTGCGATTCATCGATAGCTCCCTGCAGGCAATGCCAATGATCGGCTGAGACCGAACGGGTTAGAATGGGGCGTTTTAAGAAACCGGTTTGCCCGTTGCCTCTGACGCGCGAGACGCCCCATGCGATCCTCTTTGCTCACCACGCTGTTTCCGTTCCTCCGCTGGTTCCCGATGTCTGGCGCCACGCTGCGCAGCGATCTCATCGCCGGCATCACGGTGGCGCTGGTCTTGGTGCCGCAGAGCATGGCCTATGCGCAGCTCGCCGGCCTGCCGGTGGTCTACGGGCTCTATGCCTCGTTCATGCCGGTGATCGTCGCCTCGCTCTGGGGCTCGTTGCCGCAGCTCCATACCGGACCGGTCGCGATGCTGTCGCTGATGTCGGCGGCCGCAGTCTTGCCGTTGGCCGCACTCGGCAGTGAGGACTTTATCGCCCTCTCGGTGATGCTGGCGCTGATGGTCGGCGTGCTGCGCCTGCTGCTCGGCCTGCTCAGGATGGGCATCCTGGTCAACTTCCTCTCGAGCCCGGTCATCGTCGGCTTCACCAACGCCGCGGCGCTGATCATCGGCCTCTCGCAGCTGAGCAAGATCCTGAACGTCCCCTTTCCGCGCACCGACAATTTCGTGCTCGACCTCTGGACCGTCGTCGAACAGCTGCCGGAGACCCATCTGCCGACCCTGCTGTTCGCGATCGCGACCTTCGCGATCATCATCGGCGCGCGGCGGGTCATCCCCAAGATTCCGGGCGTGCTCCTCGCGGTGTTACTGACGACGGTGGTCAGTTGGGCCATCGGCTTCGAGCGCAACCAGGAGGTCCCGCTCGCGGCGATTCAGGACGCCGAGGCCCGCGAGCTTGCCACAGGCTATGCCTCGACCCAGCGCGCGATCGATTCGCTCGGGGTTACCACAGCCCGGATCAATCAGGACATTCGGACCCTGGCCGCAGAGAAGAACGACTCAAGCTTCGCCGACCTGGCATTGCTCGAGGCCGATCTGCGGGTGCTCAATCGCGAGCTGTCCCAGCGCAAGCTCGCCAACAACGAACGGCAGGTGGCCCTGCACGGCCTCCGTTTCGAGCATGTGATCGGTGATGACGGCCGGGATCTGTTCTATCGCCACGGCACCGTTCCGGCGGGCCTTGAGGCCGACGGCCGCACATGGCGGGTCGCCGGCGTCGATGGTGATCAGGTCAAGATGATGGGCGGCGGCGCCGTCGTTGGCAGCATCCCGGCGGGCCTACCGAGCTTCAAGGCTCCCGAGCTGCGCATGGACTTCTTCTGGACGCTGCTACCCTCGGCACTGGTGATGGCACTGATCGGTTTCATGGAGGCGACCTCGATCTCGAAGGCGATCGCCGCGCAGACGCGCGAGCGGGTCGACACCAGCAAGGAGCTGGTTGGTCAGGGACTGGCCAATATCGTTGGCAGCTTCTTCAGCTCCTATACCGTCAGCGGCTCGTTCTCGCGCTCGGCGGTGGCCGCCAAGAACGGCGCCAAGACCGGCCTGTTCGCGATCTTCAGCGCGATCGCGGTGATGATCGTGCTGCTGTTCCTGACCCCATTGCTCTACCACCTGCCGCAGGCGGTCCTGGCGGTGATCGTAATGATGGCCGTGTTCGGGCTGATTAATGTGCGCTCGCTGCTGCGGGCCTGGCAGATCGAGCGGCAGGAGGCGGTGGTCGGCGTGATCACCTTCTTCGCGACCTTGGCGATGGCCCCACAGCTCGCCAATGGCATCCTGCTTGGGGCCGGTCTCGCGATCATCCTGTTCCTGGTGCGCACGATGAAACCGCGCACCGATATCCTAGGCATGGATGCCGAGGGCCGGCTCGCCGGGGTCAGCATGAACGACGTCGAGCCCATCGGGCAGAACTACATCATCGTACGCTTCGACGGCTCGCTCAATTTCGTCAACGCCTCGCGCTTCGAGGACGTGCTGCTCGAGGCGCGCGCCAAGAACCCGCAGGCCCGCGCCGTGCTCGTCGATGGCAGCGGCATCAATGATGTCGACGTCACTGGTGAAGAGCGGCTGCGCGACGTGATCGCAACCTTCCGCGATAACGGGGTCGAGATCTACTTCACCAGCCTGAAGGCGCAGGTCTACGACACCCTGCGCCGGGGCAGGATGTTCCATCTGTTGAACGAGAACCACTTCATCCGCACCAAGGAGCGGGCGCTCGAGTTCATGCACGAGACCTTCGATAGCGGCGACGAGCTGCGCCCCGCCGCCCCGGCAGTCGGGCCGAGTACCCCAGTGCTCGGTTAAGCCCCGCGATGGCAACGGGTTGTTGCGCATGGCCGTCTCGGTTAATGTCGGAAGGATGAAAGTCTCCGAGTTCGAAACCGATGCCGGCCCGTTGATCGAGGCCTACGAGCCAGGACGCGTGCGCATCGAGGGCCAACACTACAGCGGTACGGTCGCCGTCACCGCAGGTCGCATCATGGCGGACTGGGGTCCGCCTGATTTCGATGAACTGGCCCCAGCGCATCTTGAGGCCATCGCCGACCTCGCACCGCAGATCGTGGTGCTAGGCACCGGAGCACGCCAGCGCTTCCCCGACCCAGCCGTCTATGCGGTGCTGCTCGAGCGCGGGATCGGTATCGAGATCATGGACACGGGCGCGGCCTGCCGCACCTACAACATCCTCGCCGGCGAGGGCCGACGAGTCGTCGCCGCACTCATTAACTGATGAATTGATGGACCGCAAGATCCTGCTGTCGGTACTCATCGGAGCGCTGCTCGCCTTCATCGGCATCTGGTTGCTGCTGACCGCCTTCCCTGATGAGCGCTCCGGCATCCGACTCTATCCCTGGGATGTCTCGCGCAGCGCCGAAGGCCAGGTCCAGGTCTTCGGATTGACAATCGGTGAGAGCTCATTGAGCGACCTGCGCGCCCTGCTCGGCGATGAAGGCAAGCTCAGCCTGTTTGCCGAGACCCATGAGGACGGTGCCGATGATGGATTCGCGGTCGAGGCCTACTTCGACAACGTCCTGCTGAGCAACCTGAAGGCCGATTGGGTGGCCACACTCGCGGTCCCGCAGGCAAGGCTCGCCGAGATGTACGATCGAGGCCTGCGCGCGAGCAAGCTCGCCAGCGGCAGCCGTAAGGTCAAGCTCGATCCTGAGGACGCCGCCGTGCTCGCCGGGATGCCGATCCGCTCCCTAACCTATCTGCCCTGGAAGAGCCTGCGTCCCGAGGATATCGTCGGGCGCTTCGGCGAACCGGCGCACAAGATTGCTGAGGAGAGCGGGGTCGTGCACTGGCTCTATCCCGAGCAAGGCTTGGACATCGCGCGCGACCCGGATGGCGGCGTCGTCATCCAGTACCTGAACCCCGAGGAATACGAGCGGGCCGTCCGCTTGCTCGAGGCGGCTTAGCCGCCAGCGAACAGCAAAGCGATCCGCTCAGCGGCCCTATTGGGCTCGATGCGACCAGGCGATCAGTGCCCCGCGGTCTCTGGATCTCTGGATAGGAGCAAGCCGCATTGTCGAGAACCGCAACGCCTACGATGAAGCGCGTATCAGGTCGCCGCTTTCACAACGCCCGCGCCATCATCAGCGCATCCTCGCGGCCCCCGTCATTCGGCGCCACACCCGGATAGTAGTCTTTGCGCAGACCGATCTCGTCGAAGCCCTCGCTGCGGTAGAGCGCGATCGCGCGTTGATTCGAGGCACGGACCTCGAGGAAGGCGGTGTCGACATCGCGCCGTCGAGCCAGCGCAAGCAATCGCCGCAACAGGCGGCGTCCGAGCCCGCGGCCCTGTGCCTGCGGCACGACGCAGAGGTTCAGCACGTGGCACTCGCCGGCCGCGACCGACATCACTGCATGTCCGATTGCCTCGCCGGCCCGCTCGGCAACGAGGCAGCAATACCCCGCCCGCAGGCAGTCTCGAAAGATGGCCTCACTCCAAGGGGCCAGATGGGACGCACGCTCGGCGCTCAGCACCGCAGCCAGATCGGCATCGGTCATCTGCCGCATCGCGATCGCATGCGCCGGTGTCAGCGTGCTGGACATCGGCTGATTATAGCTGCCTCGTTGCCGACGCATGGCTTGGGGCCGCGATGCTCGCATTGGCAAGGTGTTGGTCAATAATGAGATTTGAGTCATACCGAAGGGGTCGGAGCTTGTCCACAGCCATGCGCCACCAGACCGGCCCATTTTCCTGACCCGGATCATCCTCGGCCCTAAATTTTCGACGTTCTTGGACCCAGATCAGCCGACGGCTGGCAGAATCTCGTTATAGTCCTGACGAACTCCAGTATCCGGCCCGTCAAGACCCACTTCCCTGTGGTCGTCTTGCGGGCTCCCGCTCGCTCGCTTCGGCCGGATCGCCCATCACCCAGCCAATCTGGTAACACGATGTCGCAACAGCACATGGTCACCGTCGACGGCAACGAAGCCGCCGCGTATGTCGCACATTTGACCAACGAGGTCATCGCCATCTACCCCATCACGCCCTCCTCCAACATGGGCGAATGGGCCGATGAATGGTCCTCGCTGGGGGTCAAGAATCTGTGGGGCACGGTCCCCAGTGTCATCGAGATGCAGAGTGAGGCCGGCGCCGCCGGAACCATCCATGGCGCGCTCCAGGCGGGGTCCTTGTCGACCACCTTCACCGCCTCGCAGGGCCTGCTGCTGATGATCCCGAACATGTACAAGATCGCCGGCGAGCTGACCCCGGCGGTGTTCCATGTCTCGGCGCGCTCGTTGGCGGCCCAGGGCCTGTCGATCTTCGGTGATCACTCCGACGTGATGGCCTGCCGCGCGACCGGCTATGCGATGTTCTGCTCCGCCTCGGTGCAGGAGGTCATGGACTTTGCGTTGATCGCGCAGGCCTCGACGCTGGAATCGCGCGTCCCCTTCCTGCACTTCTTCGACGGCTTCCGCAGCTCGCACGAGGTCAACAAGATCGGGAAGCTCTCGCACGAGCAGATCCGCACGATGATCGACGAAGACCTGGTCAAGGCGCATCGCGAACGGGCCATGAATCCGGACCATCCGATCATCCGCGGCACCAGCCAGAACCCGGACGTCTACTTCCAGGGCCGCGAGACGGTCAATCCGTACTATGCCGCGGTGCCAGAGATCGTCCAGAAGCGGATGGACCAGCTCGCCGAGCTGACCGGGCGCCAGTACAAGCTGTTTGAGTATGTCGGCGCCGAGGACGCCGAGCAGGTGATCCTGCTGATGGGCTCGAGCATTGGCGCAGCCGAAGAGGCGGTCGAAGCGCTGGTCGCCGAAGGCGCGAAGGTCGGCCTGATCAAGGTCCGGCTGTTCCGGCCGTTCAGCACCGCCCATCTGCTCGAGGCGCTGCCGGTCACGGTCAAGACCGTCGGTGTGCTCGATCGTTGCAAGGAGCCCGGCGCCAATGGCGAGCCGCTCTACCTGGACGTGGTCACCGCGCTGGCCGAGGCCGTTGCCGAGGGCAATATGGCAACGATGCCGCGTGTCGTCGGCGGCCGCTATGGGCTGTCGTCGAAGGAGTTCACGCCGGCGATGGCCAAGGCGGTCTTCGACGAGCTCAGCAAGGACAAGCCGAAGAATAAGTTCACGGTCGGTATCATCGACGATGTCAGCCATTCGAGCCTCGAATGGGACCCGGCGTTCAGCGCCGGCGGCGACGGCGTCACCGAGTGCGTGTTCTACGGCCTCGGTTCCGATGGCACCGTCTCGGCGAACAAGAACTCGATCAAGATCATCTCCGAGGAGACGCCGAACTTCGGTCAGGGCTATTTCGAGTACGACTCGAAGAAGGCCGGCGCGGTCACCGTCTCGCACCTGCGCTTCGGACCCAAGCCAATCAAGAGCACCTATCTGATCGGCGACAATGAGGCCAGCTTCGTCGCCTGCCATCAGCCGACCTTCCTGACCCGTTACGAGATGCTCGCTAAGGCCAAGGCCGGCGGCACCTTCCTACTCAACTCGCCGACGCCGTCCGACAAGGTCTGGGACGATCTGCCGAAGTCGATGCAGCAGCAGATCATCGACAAGGGGCTGAAATTCTTCGTCGTTGATGCCTATGACATCGCCGAGAAGACCGGCATGGGCCGGCGCATCAACACCATCATGCAGACCTGCTTCTTCGCCATCTCCGGCATCCTGCCACGGGATGAGGCGATCGCGAAGATCAAGGACGCGGTCAAGAAGACCTACGGCAAAAAGGGCCAGCGCCTGCTCGACCGCAACTATGCCGCGATCGACGCCACGCTCGACGGCCTGCACGAGGTGCCGATCCCGGGCGCGGTCAGCAGCACCTTCGAGCGCCCGGCCGTGGTGCCGGACGACGCCCCGGACTTCATCAAGCGTGTCACCGGCACCCTGATCGCCGGTCGCGGCAATAGCCTGCCGGTGAGCCTGATGCCGGCCGATGGCACCTGGCCGACCGGCACCACCCGCTACGAGAAGCGCAACATCGCCCTCGAGCTGCCGAAGTGGGAAGAGGACCTCTGTACCCAGTGCGGCAAGTGCCCGCTGGTCTGTCCGCACGCGGCGATCCGCGCCAAGGTCTTCCCTGAGGAGGCGCTCGCGCAGGCCCCGGAAGGCTTCCAGAGCGCTAAGCTCAAGGGCAAGGACTTCCCCGAAGGCTACCGCGTCAGCTATCAGGTCGCGCCTGACGACTGCACCGGCTGTGGCCTCTGTGTCGAGGTCTGCCCGATCCGCGACCGCAAGGATCCGAGTCGCAAGGCACTGAACATGCGCCCGGCCGAGGAGCGCCACGACATCGAGGTGCCGCGCTGGGACTTCTTCCTATCGCTGCCGGAATACGACCGCACCAAGCTCGACGCCAGCAAGATCAAGCACGCGATGATGTTGCAGCCGCTGTTCGAGTTCTCCGGTGCCTGCGTCGGCTGCGGTGAGACGCCCTACATCAAGCTCGCCACCCAGCTGTTCGGCGACCGCATGCTGATGGGCAACGCCACCGGCTGCTCATCGATCTACGGCGGCAACCTGCCGACCACACCCTACACTACCGACCCTGAGGGACGCGGCCCAACCTGGAACAACTCGCTGTTCGAGGACACAGCCGAGTTCGGCCTGGGATTGCGCATGGCGGTCGATAAGCAGACCGAGCAGGCACGCGAGTACGTCGCGCTGCTTGCCGACAAGATCGGCACCGACCTGGCGGACGGGCTGCTCAACGCCGACCAAAGCACCGAGGCCGGCATCTTCGAGCAACGCCAGCGGGTCGCCGCGTTGCAGGACAAGCTCCGCGGGATGGATAGCTCGCAGGCCAAGATCCTGCTCAGCATCTGCGAGAACCTGGTCAAGCGCAGCGTCTGGATCGTCGGCGGTGACGGCTGGGCCTACGACATCGGCTACGGCGGCGTCGACCACGTCCTCTCGACCGGGCGCGACGTCAACCTGCTGGTGCTCGACACCGAGGTCTACTCCAACACCGGCGGGCAGACCTCGAAGGCGACGCCGATGGGGGCGGTCGCCAAGTTCGCCGCCGGCGGCAAGCCGACCTTCAAGAAGGACCTGGCGATGATGGCGATGGCCTACGAGAACGTCTATGTCGCCCAGATCGCCTTCGGCGCCAAGGACGTGCAGACCATTCGCGCCTTCCTCGAGGCCGAGTCCTACCCCGGACCCTCGGTGCTGATCTGCTACTCGCCCTGCATCGCGCACGGTGTCGACATGTCGAACAACCTGCGCCAGCAGGACATGGCAGTCAACTCCGGCCACTGGCCGCTGTTCCGCTATGATCCGCGCAAGATCGAGAACGGCGAGAACCCGCTGCACATCGACTGCAAGCCGCCCAGCGTGCCATACCGCGACTACCTCGCCAGCGAGACGCGCTTCAGCGTGCTCAACCGCACCCATCCGGATGCAGCCGAGCACTTCCTGAAGCTCGCGCAGAAGCATGTCGAGAGCAAGTTCTCGCTCTACGAGCAGCTCGCGCATCTGGCCTGGCAGAAGGCGGAAAAGCCGGCCGAGAAGCCCGAAGGCTAGCGCCGCATCGTCGACCGGGCCCCGCAAGACGGGGTCCGGCACCGCACGTCCCCGTGCCGGACCTTGGGCGGCCCCTGCCGACCCGATCTTCGCCCGGCACTAACGCTTCCGGAGTCAACGATGGACCTTACCACCAAGTACCTGGGCTTTGATCTGAAGAACCCGATCGTCCCATCGGCCTCGCCGCTGTCGAAGAGCGTCTCGCAGGCGAAGGAGCTCGAGGATCACGGTGCCTCGGCGCTCATCATGTATTCGCTGTTCGAAGAGGCGGTCACCAACGAGACCGAGACGATGAACCGCTTCCTGCATCAGCAGGACACCGGCTTCGCCGAGATCGGCGAGAGCATCATTCCTGATTGGAACGACTTCAGCACCGGCCTCGACAACTACCTCGAGAACCTGCGCCAGCTCAAGGAGGCGCTCGACATCCCGATCATCGCCAGCCTCAACGGCGTCACCCCGGGCGGCTGGATCGAGCATGCCAAAGAGCTGGAGCAGGCCGGTGCCGATGCGCTGGAGCTCAACGTCTACTATATCGCCGCCGACATCGACCAAGACGGCAACCAGGTCGAGGAGCGCTATCTCGAGGTGCTTCGGATGCTGAAAGGACAGATCAGCATCCCGATCAACATGAAGCTCTCGCCGAGCTTCAGCTCGGTCGGCAACATGGTGCGCCGCATGGCTGGCGCCGGTGCCGACGGCGTCTCGCTGTTCAACCGCTTCTATCAGCCCGATATCAACATCGACAGCCTGCGTCTGCAGCCCAGTCTGCATCCGTCGACCTCGGCCGAGGCACTGCTGGCGATGCGCTGGATCGCGATCCTCTATGGCCGCATCGACGGCCTCTCGCTCGGCGCGACGGGCGGCGTCCACACCGCCGAGGATGCGATCAAGCTGCTGCTCGCCGGCAGCGATGCCGTGCATCTGTGCAGCACGCTGCTCAAGAACGGTGCACCGCAGGTCACCCGTATCCTCGACGGCATCACCCAATGGATGGAGGAGCAGAGCTTCGAATCGATCGCCGATATGCGCGGGCGCGTCAGCGCGCTGGCCGTGCCGGAGCCGGCCGAGTTCGAACGCGCCAACTACGTCAACATCATCGACAGCTATAGCTTCTCGCCCGGCGTACTGGTCTAGGACCGGCGCGCAAACTGCCGCCAACCGCTCATTGGCGACACCTCGTGCATCGCCGATGAGCGATGAGCTCGAACTGGCAGTTGAACGGACCCAAGACTGCCCTGCGCGGCGTCCAGCAAGGCACACTGAAGCGGAATCGCATTCCAGTCCAAAGTCTTGTAACGCAGCAGGAGACCAGGCCTCGCATGCCATGTAAGCCGCAGCGGCCCGCACCGACCGACGGTGGTCCAGTTGATGCCTTATGACTGCGACGACGACTGTGTCAACGGCCGCTGCTCATCGACAGCGGTCGCAACGCGCGGTGCATGCAGCCAAGCCAGGAACAGCTCATAGCCAAGCGCAAGGATCACCGGCCCGATGAACAGGCCGATGATGCCGGCATTCAGCAGCCCGCCGATGGCACCGATGAAGATCACCGCCATTGGCACCGCGGCACCGCGGCCAAGCAGTAGTGGCTTTAGGACATTATCGAGCGAGGCCACGATTGCCGACCAGATCGCGAACAGGATCGCCGTGGTCAGATCACCCGTATAGAACAGGTAGCCGGCCGCAACCAGCAGCACAGGGAAGGCGCCGATCTGGATCGTCGCGAGAATCATGATCAGTATGGCCCAGAGCCCGGCCGCCGGAACGCCCGCCACCAGCATTCCGAGCCCGCCGAGCAGCGCCTGGATCAACGCGATACCGAGAATGCCGCGTGAGACGCTGCGCACGACCGACTCGGCGAGGACAGCGAAACGCCTCCCCTGATCACCGGCGAGGCGTTGAGCCAATGCCGAGGCGACCCGATCGGCATCCTCGCTCTTGGCCAACAGGATCGCAGCGATCACGATCGCGATCAGCAGATGCAGGATGCCGGCACCGGCGTTCGCTGCAAAGCTCAACAGACGCGTACCGATCGTCTGTAGCTGCGGTCGGATCGATTCCAGCGCTTCCTCGAGATTATCGGAGGCCCTGTTCCAGAACGTCTCGACCTCTGGTCCCACGACCGGGATCGCACTGAGGTCAGGCGCTGGGGGCACATTGAGCTCGCCCTGATGGACGGCATCATGGATCGAGCTCACGCCCTTGACCACCGTGCCGCTGAGCATCAGCACCGGCAAGATCAGCAGGATCAGCGCCAGCAGCGTGAACAATGATGAGGTCAGGAGTCGGCGCCCCTTCAACACGCCGAGCAGCAGACTATAACCAGGCCAGGCTGCGACCGCGATGATGATACCCCAGAGGATCGGGACCAGAAACGGGCGCATGACCCAGACGCACAGCAGGATCATCGCCGCGATCAGTCCAAGTCGGATCGCGATCTCGATCGCCCGCTCGACCGCTTCCTTGTTCGCCGGTTTAAGATCGGTCTCTTGCATTGCTTCGCTTTCGAATCGGCATCGCGACTCTCACACATCCGGCCGACGCCGCCGATCTGCCGGACTCGGGCTCGAGGGAAGACTCAGACGAAATCATGCTCTTCCAACCTAAAGCCCAATAACTCCAGAATCAGCCCGGTAACGGCACCGCCGAGCATCCCGCCCAGGGCACCATTGGGAACCTCGCCGAGGACTTGATCGATCGCGGAGCGTTCGCTGCTGAAGACCATCGGCGTCGTCATCCCAGCCATCAGCCAGACCGCAGCACCGATCACCGCGGCGATCAGGCCCGCTACCAACGGGGCCGCAATGCTGTCCGGCAGCCAGCCATGACAGGCCTGCACGATCCAATGCTCATTGAACTGGAACAGGGTTCCGACCAGCGCGACGACGCCGGCCGCCATCACGAACGGGCCGATCGGCACCGATGTGAGCGCCATCACCACCACCAGCACGATCCCGGCACCCAGCCCCGCGAGCATGCCGGTCAGCGTCTCGGCCAATGGACGCGCGTTCTTGCGGCCGATCCAGGCGAAGAAGGCACCGGACGCAATGCCGATACCGGCCGCAACCAGCGTGATCGTCGCCAGGTCGATATCGTTCCCGGCAGTGACCAAATACCCAATCGAAGCCAGCACCCCCGCCATTGCCCCCACCAATGCCAGCGGCATGGCACTGTAGAACGCCGCAGTCGTCATCGCGGCAGCGACAGCCCCGGCTAAGAGTGGCTGCCAGCCACTCAAGCCGAGCAATACCAGCACCTCATAGAGCGCGATGAACAGGCCACCGAACAGCGCCCCGGCCAAACTCCAGACGACGAGCGTTACGACGATCGCAAATGCACGGTCTCTCAAAGCAGCCACTCCTCCAAGCTTGTCGTTATGTTCTTCGTTCATTCTAGCTGTCCGCTGTCGCGGCGTCGCCGCCCAACTGCCTGCTCGGTGCGTTAACATGCATCAGATCGACTCGATCACTGGCCTCGGCTCCAATCGGGCAGCGCTGCCGCGGCAGTCAGCCCGACACCACCAAGCGAGAAAGACAGATGGCACGAACAGCATTGGTCACCGGCGGGACACGCGGCATCGGGGAGGCGATCTGCGTCGCCCTCAAGACGGCGGGCTACCAAGTCGCGGCAAACTACGCCGGTAATGATCAGGCCGCGACCGCGTTCAGCGCTCGCACCGGCATACCGGCCTACAAGTTCGACGTTGCCGACTTCGATGCGGTCACCGACGGCATCGCACGCATTGAGCAGGATGTCGGACCAGTCGATATCCTCGTCAATAACGCCGGCATCACCCGCGACGGCACCCTGCACAAGATGCGACCAGATCAATGGCAGCAGGTCATCGACACCAACCTCGGCTCCTGCTTCAACTGCGCCCGCACTGTGATCGAGGGGATGCGCGAGCGCGGCTTCGGGCGCATCGTCAACATCGGCTCGATCAACGGCCAGGCCGGGCAGTATGGCCAGGTCAACTATGCAGCAGCCAAATCCGGCATCCACGGCTTCACCAAGGCGCTCGCGCAGGAGGGAGCGGCCAAGGGGGTCACCGTCAACGCCGTTGCTCCCGGCTATGTCGATACCGATATGGTGCGTTCGGTGCCAGCCAATGTGCTCGAAAAGATCGTCTCCCGGATTCCCGTTGGGCGCCTCGGCAAGCCCGAGGACATTGCGCGCGCCGTCGTCTTCCTGGTTGCTGACGAGGCCGATTTCATCACCGGCACGACGCTGTCCGTAAATGGCGGACAGCATATGTATTGAGCCTCACCCCTGGGTCCCGGAGGACTGACCATGCCTCGGATATCCCCCGCCCTGCTTCGGCACGCTGCGGCCAGCTTGCTTGCCATCCTGGTCGCCAGCCCCGCGGCCCTGGGCGCCGACCCGGTGCTCGATCAGATCGATACCGCCCGCCGCGCCTATGCCGACGGCGATAGGGGGGTGGCGATCGAGGCGCTCAATGTCGCCATCGCGCAGATCCGTCGGCAGCAGACCGAGCAGCAGCTCAGGCTGTTCCCGCAGCCGTTACCGGGCTGGAGCGCCGAGGACGCCTCGGCCCAAAGCGGCGGGCTTGCGGCCGCGCTAACCGGGAAGATGCTCACGCGCTCCTATACCAATGATGACAGCGGCGCCGAGGTCACGATGACCATCAGCGCCAACTCGCCGTTCATGGGCTTCGTCAGCGGACTGATGCAGATGCCGCTGTTGGCGCAGGGCGGCGATGGTCTCGGGACCTATGTGTATGAGGGCTACCGCGGATTGCTCGAGCCGAGCGACGAGGGCTCGGCGAAGCTATCTTTGATCATTGGCAACAACATCCTGTTGCAGCTCGACGGCCGTCAGGGAGCCGGTGCGGATACCCTGAAGGCGTATCTCGAGGCGACCGATCTCGAGGCGTTGGAGAAGGCATTCGAGGGTTGATCGACCGCCTACCCGTGCCCGGGCGGCCGCATCACGATATTGTCGCCGCCCCACCCCATCGATAGACTGGTGCGCTTTGCGCCTTAGCCGGCCACGCCTATGCGTATTTCAGATTTCCCATTACAGACCGTCAAAGAGACCCCGGCCGACGCCGAGATCGCCAGCCACCGGCTGATGCTGCGTGCCGGCATGATCCGCAAGCTCGCCGCCGGGCTCTACACCTGGCTGCCGCTGGGCTTAAAGGTCTTGCGCAAGGCCGAGCGCATCGTGCGCGAGGAGATGGACCGTTCCGGTGCGCTCGAGGTGGCGATGCCGGCCGTGCAGCCGGCCGAGCTGTGGCAGGAATCGGGCCGCTGGGAGCAGTACGGGCCGGAGCTCCTACGCATCAAGGATCGCCACGAGCGCGACTTCTGCTTCGGCCCGACCCACGAGGAGATCATCACCGATCTCGCGCGCAACGAGCTGCGCAGCTACAAGCAGCTGCCGGTCAACTTCTATCAGATCCAGACCAAGTTCCGCGACGAGATTCGCCCGCGCTTCGGCGTGATGCGCGCGCGCGAGTTCCTGATGAAGGACGCCTACTCGTTCCATGCCGATCAGGACTCGCTCGCCGAGACCTATGAGGCGATGTACCAGGCCTACAGCCGCATCTTCCGCCGCTGCGGGCTCGACTTCCGCGCCGTGCAGGCCGATACCGGAGCGATCGGCGGCAACGCCTCGCACGAGTTCCATGTGCTGGCCGAATCGGGCGAGGATGCGATCGCGTTCGCGACCGGCAGCGACTATGCGGCCAATGTCGAGCTGGCCGAGGCGGTCGGGCTCGACGCCGGCGCGCCGGCGCCCGGCGAGGAGCCACGCCTGGTCGACACCCCGAACGCGAAGACGATCGCCGATCTGGTCGAGCAGTTCGGCCAGCCGATCGAGCGCACGGTCAAGACCCTGGTCGTCGCCGGCGCCGATCCCGAGACCGGTGACGAGCAGGGCCTGGTTGCGCTGCTGGTGCGCGGTGATCATGAGCTGAACCCGGTCAAGGCCGAGAAGCTGCCTCAGGTCCTCACCCCGCTGCGCATGGCCGACGAGGACGCGATTCGCGCCGCGATCGGCGCCGGCCCCGGCTCGCTCGGGCCGAAGGACCTGCCGATCCCCTGCATCGCCGATCGCAGCGTCGCCGCCGCGGCCGATTTCAGCGCCGGCGCCAACCAGGACGGCAAGCACTGGTTCGGCCTCAACTGGGGCCGCGATGTCGCAACGCCCGAGGTCGCCGATCTGCGCAATGTCGTCGAGGGCGATCCGAGCCCGGACGGCCAAGGCACGCTGACCATCGCGCGCGGGATCGAGGTCGGCCACATCTTCCAGCTCGGCCGCAAGTACAGCGAGGCGATGAACGCCGTCGTGCTCGACGAGGCCGGCAAGGCCGTGACGCTGACGATGGGCTGCTACGGGATCGGCGTCTCGCGCGTCGTCGCTGCCGCGATCGAGCAGCACCACGATGACCGCGGCATCTGCTGGCCTGCCACCATCGCGCCGTTCGAGGTCGCATTGCTGCCGATGAAGCTCGGCAAGTCGTTCCGGGTTCGGGAGGCGGTCGACGACCTCTATGAACGGCTCAAGGCGGCCGGGATCGAGGTCCTGCTCGACGACCGCGACGCCCGCCCCGGTGTGATGTTCGCGGACATGGAGCTGATCGGCATCCCGCATCGGGTCGTGATCGGCGATAAGCACCTCGATGACGGCAAGGTCGAGTACAAGGGCCGCCGCGATGCCGAGATGCAGCTGATCCCGATCGACGAGATCGTCCCCTTCCTCGAGCGCAAGCTGGCCAGTTGAATTGCGATCCAACGATCATGGCAGCGCACCACGCACCACCCGGAGCCTCTCCCGAGCCCTCCGAAGCCACCAAGAGGCCCTATCCAAACGGCCGCATGCCTCGTGCAAGCTTCTTTCTTATCGGCCCGGCGGGGCCATTCCATCAGGGTTTCTGAAGGAGAATGAAACGCTCGCAGCCGTTTGCACAGGTTAACTGAAGCTGAAATCCCGCCGTCATGAGCTGACCTCCTTTCCACGGGCTTGATCCTTTTCCTTATCGCCCCTTACTGAGACGCACCTTCGACAGCCAATGAGTAGAACCGAATCCTTCGATCGCGAGCAGCTGCTCGCCTGTGGTTACGGCGAGATGTTCGGGCCCGGCAACGCCCAGCTGCCGGTGCCGAACATGCTGATGATGGATCGCGTGATTCGGATCGCCGATCACGGCGGCGAGTACGACAAGGGCGAGATCATCGCCGAGCTCGACATCAAGCCCGAGCTCTGGTTCTTCGGCTGCCATTTCCCCGGCGACCCGGTCATGCCCGGCTGCCTCGGTCTCGACGCGATGTGGCAGATCGTCGGCTTCTACCTGGCCTGGATCGGCAATCCCGGCCATGGCCGCGCGCTCGGCGTCGGCGAGGTCAAGTTCACCGGGCAGGTCCTGCCGAGCGCCGAGAAGGTCACCTACCGCGTCGACATGAAGCGGGTCATCACCCGCAAGCTCGTCCTTGGCATCGCCGATGGCACCATGGACGTCGACGGCCGCGTGATCTACACCGCCAAGGACCTGCGCGTCGGCCTATTCACCTCGACCGAGGGCTTCTGAGTGAGCAGCGCACCCGCCAATCCCCACGGCGATCTCAGGACCGGCCACGCTCTCACCCCGGAGAGCGAGCGCGAAGCCGAGCGCGAGACAAGCCCCGCCAGCGCGAACGACCATCCAGAGCGGGATGCGAGCCAAGGCACCGAGCATGAACAACCGGGCCAGGCCGCGGCGGCGACCGAACTGACATCCGATGAGGCCGAGTCCAGCGAGGCAATGCTCACTCCGCTCGAGGCGCGCGTGCTTGGCTGCCTGATGGAGAAGCAGCGCACCACGCCGGACCAGTATCCACTGACGCTGAACGCACTGGTCACCGCTTGCAATCAGAAGAGTGCGCGCGATCCGGTGATGAAGCTCACGCCCGGCGAGGTCGGTCACTGCGTTGGCCAACTGCGCGACCGCGGTCTAGTGCATGCCGGCTTCACCGGCCGCAGTGAGCGCTTCGATCACAAGCTCACCGGTCATTTCATGCTCGACCGCCAGCAGCAAGCGCTGCTGTGCGTGCTGATGCTCCGCGGTCCGCAAACCCCCGGCGAACTGCGCACCCACAGCACGCGGCTCGCGGATTTCGGCAGTCTGGCTGCGGTGCAGACGACACTCGACCAGCTCGCCCATCACAACCCACCACTGGTGCGCGAGCTGGAGCGCGAAGGCGGCCGGCGCGAACAGCGCTTTGCGCACCTGCTCTGCGGAGAGCCCAGGCTCGAACCGCGAAATCAAGCCGCATCGACCGCGAAAGCGGCCGCTGCGTCTCCTCCTGGCGCGATCTCGATCGAGGATTGGGAGACGCTCGTCGATCGGGTCGAGCGCCTCGAAGCCGAGGTCGAGGCGCTGAAGGGCAACTAGTGCTCGACGCGCAAGATGCGCTGGCAGACACCTGATCCCAATGGACAGCATCCGCATCCGCGGCGCGCGCACCCATAACCTCAAGAACATCGACGTCGATCTGCCGCGCGACCGGCTGGTCGTGATCACCGGCCTCTCGGGCTCGGGCAAGTCGTCGCTCGCGTTCGACACCCTCTACGCCGAGGGCCAGCGCCGCTATGTCGAGTCGCTGTCGGCCTACGCGCGCCAGTTCCTGTCGATGATGGACAAGCCCGATGTCGACCTCATCGAGGGGCTGTCGCCGGCGATCTCGATCGAGCAGAAAACGACCTCACACAATCCGCGCTCGACCGTCGGCACCATCACCGAGATCCACGACTACCTGCGCCTGCTGTTCGCCCGCGTCGGCACCCCGCACTGCCCCGCGCACGCCGAGCCGCTCGAGGCCCAGACCGTCAGCCAGATGGTCGATCAGATCCTGGCGCTGCCGCATGGCGAGCGGCTGATGCTGCTGGCGCCGGTGGTCGCCGATCGCAAGGGCGACTATCAGCACCTGTTCGGCGAGCTCAACGCGCAGGGCTTCGTGCGCGCGCGCGTCGACGGCGCCCTCTGCGAGCTGGACGCCCCGCCGACCCTGGACCCGAAGCGCAAGCACCGCATCGAGGTCGTGGTCGACCGCTTCCGGGTGCGCGACGACCTGCAGCTGCGCCTGGCCGAATCGATCGAGACCGCGCTCGGGCTCTCGAAGGGCATCCTGATCGTGGCCCCGATGGACCCGGACGCCAACGGCCACGCGCGCCAACCGCTCACCTTCTCGGCCAACTATGCCTGCCCGG
>JAAAOQ010000155.1 GCA_009908845.1 Gammaproteobacteria bacterium | reverse complement strand
GTGGCAGGCCATCGCGCAACGCGACATAGTCGACCAATCGGCACCAGGCATCGAAGGCCGTTGGATTCTCGCCCCCCTGGTCTGTTGTGATACTGGCCTTGAAGGCATCACCGGTGAAGTAGTCGAACTCGTCCGCGGTCAATGCCAGTGTTGAGATCAGCAGTGCGGCCTTATGCAGGCGCTGATAGGCCGTGCGGAACGCGGAGTAGATCTGATTTGGCAGGCATGCGTCGCCGCCTAGGATCTCGCGCCTGGCGAGCTTGCCTTGCCAATAGACCCTGAGCTCTGTTTCCGCCCCGTGGACGACCGGGGCCTCGATCCGGAGGCGGTAGGCGCGCCCGGCCTGCACCGGGAAGCCGGCGCTCTCGGCACCGATGTCCTGAGCCTCGGTATCCAGAAGCTGGTTGTCATCGATCCATAGATTCACCGCGGTATTACCGGCGATGCGGAACCGGAGGGTATCTGGGGACGGCGCCAGCAGCCTGGCCTCCCAGCGGGCGCAGGCCGTGCCGTCAGGAAGCTCCGGGGCGTGCCCGGCGTCGGGGTGCCCGTAGTCCATGAACTCCACCGTGCCTTCAGAGAGCGCGGTACCGTGACAGATCGGCTCGCCCGGGTTGCTGACCGCGAACGGGCTCACAGAGAGCCCTGAGGTCCTGATCGCTTTGATGTCGTCCATCGGTGCCGGCTCATCGGCCCCGGTGCCGTCCAGGAAGGGCAGCGGTGGCAGATCGTCGAGCAGCTTGGCGACCAGGTCCGCATCGATGGCGAGCGCCGCGCTCAGGGTCTCAATGATGAAGCCACGGGTCTGCCGCTCTCTGCGATAGGGCAGCAAGTGCTTGAGCAGCCAGCCGAGCTTCGACACGATTGCGTCGTCGTCGAGCTTGCAGTCCGTCTCGGCCCAAGGATTCGATAAGAGTTCCGTCGATAAGAGTTCCGTCGATAAGAGTTCCGATAGTTCCGATTGTGCCTCGCTCGTATCCTCAAGCAGACCGCTCAGGGCGTCAGCAAAGAAATCTTCGGCCTGTTCCAAGAAAGCCGAGGAATCCTCTAAAAGGGTCTGAACGGCAGCGTCGAAATCCTGCCGCTCCTGCGGGTCATAGTTGCCCTGGGCGGATGTCTGGATCAGTGCGTCACGCTGATCCTCGCTCAGGGGACCGCCACAGCAAAGCTGGCTGGTCGCGGCATCGTGCCAAACCCGGGGATCGGGAAAGGACAATCTCTCGCGGGGCGGGTCTAGGCTGATCGGGACCTTGCTCAACGGGACACGGCGAATCGCGGCCGTCTCCAGCACGATGTCGACGGCGCGATCGGCGACCTCCTGCTCGAAGACCGAGGCCAGCAAGGCCCTGGTCGTCTCGGGGTCCGGGTTCGGCACCTCGGCGTTATCGGAGGCGATTTCCGCAAGCCCCTTGTGCAGGGTGGCGGCCAGCTGCGCGACCTGCTCGTCCTTGGGCGCAAGCAACGACGGCTCGGGGGCGGGATCGCCATAGAGATAGACGAGCTGCTGCATCGAGAAGCCGGAGCGCTCCACCTGCTCGGCGAGGTCCACAAAGGCCGCCGTGCGATCGGGATCGGCAAAGGGGTCCTGGCCTGAGAGCTTGCGCAATGCGATACAGTCGGCGATGGACCAGCCGAGGCCCTTGCCCAAGATCGCGTAGCGGTAGATCAGCGAGACGTTGGGCAAGGTAAGCAGCGCAGACGCCTTGACCGCAGCCGCATCAGTGGCGGGTGGCGCGAAGTCTTGCGCAGCATCGCCGGCGATCAGCTCCAGGTCCGCCTCGCGGATGCGGAATGCCGCGAGCAGCGTGCTGATGTGTGCAGGCTCGGTTACCGTCCCGGAGTCGTCGGGCCAGATCCTCTGCCCCAA
Organism: Gammaproteobacteria bacterium; assembly: GCA_009908845.1. Classification (GTDB taxonomy): domain Bacteria; phylum Pseudomonadota; class Gammaproteobacteria; order Chromatiales; family Chromatiaceae; genus Lamprobacter. Next base: position 1,870 of record JAAAOQ010000155.1, on the reverse strand, counting down.
TGCCTCGGGGTCCTCCGGCTCCGGGAGGTACTGGCCGTTGATGGGTTCGAAGGCCGCGTCGATTGCCAAGGCCGAGCGGTTGAGGAAGAGACGCCGATAGAGCGAGTTATTGCCGAAGGTCTCGATATCCCCCCAGAGGACCAGCAGGTTGTCGATGGGCAGCCGCAGCCGCTCGTGCAGCTCCAGAAGCCGGGCGAGCTGGTGCAGAAATGTTCGCCTGATTGCCGTCGGCGGGTCGTCCCTGAAGACCGGCCCGAAGACCTGAGCGACGCTGTCGAGCTCGGCCAAGGACCAGCCGAGCTTGCGCCAGAGCCGGATGATGCGGTTCAGGCGCCCCAGCTTTGTCGATGGCACAGAGCTGCCGTCGGCATGGGCGAGCCGGATCTGATCCAGATCGCAGGCCGCTTCGCCGCGCAGGACGATGGCCGGCTCCAGCGCCGGATCGAGATTCGCGACACGGGTCCCCAGCAGCGCGACCAGCTCCGGATAGCTCAGACCGGTGCGCTCCAGGAAACGCCGGGCCTCGATCAGCCATTGCGCCCAATCATGCGTGACCGACACGCCCTCAATCGTGAGGGTGACCTCCGATTCGAGATAGCCGAACGCGGCTGGTTCGTCGATCGTGAACCCGAGGGGGTCCGGCTCAGCGATCGTCGTCCCGGTCAGGATCTCGTAGTCCACCGGCGTCAGCCCGAGCCGCTCCGCGTCGAGCTGACGCTGCTTCAATGCCTGGGGCTCATCGGGCAGGAACAGCTCCATGAGCTTGAGCCGGCTGCTGCCGAGGTGCTCCAGATAGACCCGAACCGTTTCGATGCCGAGGTCGAAGGGCAAGCTGATCGGATAGTGCGCGCCCTTGAGGGTTTCGTAGGCGGCGGTGATGACGTGCTGCGGATTGGCCTTCAGCGCCTCGGCCGGCACGGCACCTGTCTGGTTGGCCGCGCCGCCACTGAGCCGCTCGTGCACGACCAGGTATTCCAGTACCTCATTGACCAGGTCCACATAGGGCATCGGCGTCATCGCGTTCTCGCAATTGAGCCGGATATGCGCCAGGTCCGGGCGCCGGTCGAGCAGCACATCCAGGGGATTCCTCGACGTGAAGCCACAGATCGAAAGCCGCCCGGTATCCAGAAACTGCAGGATCTCGACGAAATAGGCAGCCGGGGAGTAGATCGACTGGCAATGCTCGCAGGCGCACAGGTCCATCGAGCCGAACAGCGTCTTCAGGGTCGGCGAGGCATCGATGGCATTGTCGACCTGTCCGCGCCACTCGGGATGGCCGCCGCCCATGACGAACGGGAGCACGTCGTATTGCAGTTGATGGGCCTGCACAAAGGTGTGCTGGGTCACCGCGGCGATCTGCAGCGCATTGCGGTAGACCAGCTGCACCTGCTCTTTGCCGCCCAGTTTCATGGCCATTCGCTTGACGAATGCCTGGTAGGACAGGCCGGTGATGGCGGAGGCCGAATCCATACCTTCGGCCAGGAGCGCCCGTATCTGCTGGGCGCGTGGTGTGACGCGAAACAGCCGCTGCAGCCGCCCGAGCTGGCGGGTCACGGCCGCGCGCTGCGGCTCGTCGATCCCATCGAAGGCCTTGTCCTTGTGGTCGGCCAGATAGACGCCGACAGGCTGCCGCTCGATGTCGAAATCCGGTGAATTCGCGAAGAATCGGCCCAGCACCTCGCGCTGTGGATTGGTCGTGATATCGTCGCTTTGCGCCAGGTGATCGATGTCTGTGTCCGGGTATAGCAATGCCTCGGTGCGCCAGGCCTGGAGCGCCTGCGCCACCGCATCACAGCCCCCGAATCCCTCGAAGTCGAACTCTCTCGGCAAGGGGTCCGTGACCTGCCAATCCGGATAGAAGTTCTTGATC
>JAAAOQ010000239.1 GCA_009908845.1 Gammaproteobacteria bacterium | reverse complement strand
GACGGCGACCAGAACGATGGGGTCTTCCGGCTCGAGTCGGCCTACTCGATGGATGATCCGGATCGCTTCGAGCCGCCAGCGTCGGCCGGCCTCAGCGGCGATCGCCTCGAGCGACCGATCGGTCATCCCGGGATAGTGCTCGAGCGTCATGCTGCGCACGGCTGAGTCGTCATTGATGTCGCGCATCAGGCCGACGAAGGCGACGAGGGCGCCGACTTTTGGCTTTCCACGGCGGAGTGCGTCTTGCTCGGCGGCGGGGTCGAAGGGCTCGGCCTGGATGCGGATCTCGGTTGCGGTCATAGACTGGCTCCTGGTTGGCTCCTGGGTGTAGCGGCTTGCCTGCTCTGCGTTCTGGATCAGGATAACCGGGATGACAACCGATCCTTGCGGTCACCCTGGCTCGGCGCCATACCTCCAGAGAATGGGTCCGTTTCTGTTGGCCTTTGCGCCGCGACCTCAGGCAATCGCGATGGCACCGATGCAACGATCCCGGACGTCTTCCCGATTGAGCGCTCTGCCGCGTCAGGCACTGGACTGGCTCTGCGCGGGACGATCCGACTATCAGGCATTTCAGCAGCGTAAGCGGACTCGGGTCTACCGGCGCAATCGCACGGCCTGTCTCTATACCTGGGCCGGCGCAGCTGGTTTACTGCTGGTCTGTGGTGCGACCAGCTGCCTGATCATGTTCGGTTTGATCGCGACGCTGATCTGTTTCACGCTGCTGGACCCGGATTGAGACCGCGATGGACGGGTCGGCTCGTCGGCGCCCGGATGTCCAGCCCGGATGTCCAACGCGGAGGTGTAGAACGACTTGCGCAGTTCAGACGCTCTCGACGTCGACCCTCAGCCAGTCAACGGGGCGAAAACCTCTGAGCCTGCGCTGGATGCCCGATCCGCGATGTTGCTGGTGGTCGCGAATATGGTCGGGACCGGGGTCTTTACCACCCTGGGCCTGCAGGCCGAGGGCGTGCAGGACGGTGCTGCATTGCTGCTGCTTTGGCTGCTCGGGGGCTTGGTCGCGCTCTCGGGTGCGTTGTGCTACGCCGAATTGGCCGCGGCCTTGCCGCGCTCTGGAGGCGAGTACCATTTCCTATCCCGGATCTATGGTCCGCGACTTGGGGAGCTTGCCGGTGTGGTCTCGACGACCGTCGGTTTCGCAGCCCCGATGGCGCTGGCGGCGATGGCATTCGGCCGCTATGCCGGGACCGTGCTCCCGGTGCCGCCGCAGTGGCTGGCATTGGCTGCGTTGATCCTGGTGACGCTGATCCAGGGGTTCGATGTCGGTTGGGGACGGCGTTTTCAGGTCGCCGCGACGCTACTGAAGATCCTATTGATCCTGGTCTTCTGCGTCCTAGGGCTGGCTGTGACCGCGTCGCCTGGGACGCTCTCGCCTTGGCCTGGACCGTCAACGCTCGATGCGGTGCTCTCAGCGCCTTTCGCGCTCTCCTTGGTCTATGTCTCCTATGCGTACTCGGGCTGGAACGCGGCGAGCTACGTCACGGCCGAGGTGCGGCACCCACAACGCAGCGTGCCGATGGCGCTGATCGGCGGTACGCTCATCGTGACGTCCCTTTACCTGTTGCTGAATCTGACCTTTCTGCGGACGGTTCCGTTGGCCTCGCTGGCTGGGACGGTTGAGGTCGGGGCACTGGCCGCTGAGCACATGGTGGGGCCAGTTGGGGGCCAGCTATTGAGCCTGTCGCTGAGTCTGTTGTTGATCTCGACAATCAGCGCGATGGCCTTGGCAGGACCGCGCGTGATCGAGGAGATGGCGCGTGACCGGAGCATCTTGGCCCCGCTTTGTCGGCGCTCCCATCGGGGGGCGCCGACGCGCTCGGTCCTGCTTCTTGCGGCACTTGCATTCGCGTTTATTCTGACCGATTCATTTGCGTTCGTGCTGGGGTTCGCTGGCTTTACGCTGGTCCTGTTCTCATTGCTTAGCGTGTTTGGCTTGATGCGGCTGCGCCGGCGCGAGCCCGGCTTGGTGCGCCCGTTTCGGGTGCCTTGGTATCCATTGCCGCCGCTGCTGTTCGTTCTAATCGCGGTCTCGAGTCTGATCGTGGTCGCGATCGAGCAGCCGCTTGCTGTCCTCGGGGGTTCGATCGCAATCGGTTTGCTCTGGCTGGCCCTCGATCGTGCGGCGCTGATTGCGCAACGCTTTCAGGACAGCTGACTCGCGAGCCGAGAGCGAGCAATGCCCTCCACCCTAATGTCCTCCGCCCTCTAGCAAGAAGTGTGGCCCTGAACCCCTTCGCTGGTCGTTGTCTAATCGGGAACACTGCAGGCGTCTCATCCAGTCGCGGCGTGCTCGCGATTCGTCGTGCCCTTGCAGGTGCCCCGCGCTAGCGCCATTTCGCACCTAGATGGTGCGGTTCCTTGACGACAGGGCACCCAAACCTGGCATGATCTAGATCAAAATTCCGAGGCGCTGACGCCTTCGAGCAGCGTGGCGCGCGGATTGCAGTGGGCTGAGAAGAGACTTGTACGAACGGCTTGCTGTGTGCCTCTGTTGCTAAGCCACACAAGACCGAACGACTAGAATACTTGGCGCGCCTCTGAGCTCGCCTCCATCACCCGGCGTGCTGGGGCGGCGCCTTCCCGATCGTGACTTCCGAGCGAGGTACCTTTTGATGTCGATCTTCGAGCGCTATCAGGCCAGATACGAATCCTCCCGCGAGGAGGACATGAGCCTTCAGGAGTACCTGGAGCTCTGTAAGAGCAACCCGATGGCCTACGCGGGACCCGCTGAGCGTCTGCTTGCCGCAATCGGTGAGCCCGAGCTGATCGATACCCATAACGACCCGCGCCTGAGCCGCATCTTCCAGAACAAGGTCATCAAGCGCTATCCGGCCTTCTCCGACTTCTTCGGCATGGAGGAAGCGATCGAACACCTGGTCGCCTACCTCAAGCACGCCGCTCAGGGGTTGGAGGAGAAGAAGCAGATCCTCTATCTGCTCGGCCCAGTCGGCGGCGGCAAGTCTTCGCTTGCGGAAAAGCTCAAGGAGCTGATGCAGCAGGTGCCGTTCTATGCGATCAAGGGCTCGCCGGTCTTCGAGTCGCCGCTCGGGCTGTTCTCGCCGGAAGAGGACGGGAAGATCCTGGAAGAAGACTACGGCATCCCGGCGCGCCACCTGAGCACTATCATGTCGCCCTGGGCCGTCAAGCGGCTGCAGGAGTACAACGGTGACATCACCCAGTTCCGGGTGGTCAAGCTCTATCCGTCGATCCTTGAGCAGATCGCGGTCGCCAAGACCGAGCCGGGCGACGAGAACAACCAGGACATCTCGGCGCTGGTCGGCAAGGTCGATATCCGTCAGCTCGAGCATTTTGCGCAAAACGATGCCGACGCCTACAGCTACTCGGGCGCGTTGTGCCGGGCCAACCAGGGCCTGATGGAGTTCGTCGAGATGTTTAAGGCGCCGATCAAGGTGCTGCATCCGCTGCTGACGGCGACCCAGGAAGGCAATTACAACGCCACCGAGGGCCTCTCGGCGCTGCCGTTCCAGGGCATCATTCTGGCGCACAGCAACGAGTCCGAGTGGCAGTCGTTCCGCAACAACAAGAACAACGAGGCCTTCCTCGACCGCGTCTTCATCGTCAAGGTGCCGTATTGCCTGCGTGTGACCGAGGAGAAGCAGATCTACGACAAGCTGTTGCGTAACAGCTCGTTGAACTATGCGCCCTGCGCGCCCGGGACGCTCGAGATGATGGCGCAGTTCTCAGTGCTGACACGCCTGAAGGAGCCGGAGAACTCGAGCATCTTCTCGAAGATGCGCGTCTATGACGGGGAGAACCTGAAGGATACGGACCCGAAGGCGAAGTCGGTACAGGAATATCGCGACTATGCCGGGATCGACGAGGGCATGTCCGGTATCTCGACCCGTTTCGCGTTCAAGATCCTGTCGCAGGTGTTCAACTTCGACCATACCGAGGTTGCTGCCAATCCGGTGCATCTGCTCTATGTGCTCGAGAAGCAGATCCTGCGCGAGCATCTGCCGCAAGAGGTCCAGGACCGGTATCTGAGCTTCTTGAAGCAGTACCTGGCGCCACGCTATGCCGAGTTCATCGGCAAGGAGCTGCAAACGGCCTATCTCGAGTCCTATGCCGAGTACGGCCAGAACATCTTCGACCGTTATGTGACCTATGCCGATTACTGGATTCAGGATCAGGAATACCGTGATCCGGATACGGGTGAGATGATGGATCGTGGGGCGCTGAACGACGAGCTCGAGAAGATCGAGAAGCCGGCCGGGATCTCGAATCCGAAGGATTTCCGCAACGAGATCGTCAACTTCGTCTTGCGCGCTCGGGCGAACAACAACGGCGCCAATCCGCGCTGGACCAGCTACGAGAAGCTGCGCGTGGTGATCGAGAAGAAGATGTTCTCGAACACCGAGGAGCTACTGCCGGTCATCTCGTTCAACACCAAGGCCTCGACCGACGAGAAGAAGAAGCACGAACAGTTCGTCGACCGCATGGTCGACAAGGGCTATACGCCAAAACAGGTGCGTCTCCTCTCCGAGTGGTATCTGCGCGTCCGCAAGTCGCAGTAGTCCAGTCGCTCGCGAGGTGAGAACGCACGAGCAACCGGGATTCCGCGCCAACCTATGTCTCATTTCATCGATCGCCGTCTCAATGGCAAGAACAAGAGCACCGTCAACCGTCAGCGGTTCCTGCGGCGCTACAAGACCCAGCTCAAGCGGGCTGCCTCCGATGCGGTTAATCGGCGCAGCATCACCGATATCGACGGTGGCGAGAAGGTCGGTATCCCGTCCAAGGACATCTCCGAACCCCAGTTCCACCATGGTGCAGGCGGTAGCCGCGACATGGTGCATCCGGGGAACAAGGAGTTCGAGGCAGGTGACCGGGTTCAGCGACCTGAGGGAGGCGAGGGCCAGGGCGCCGGCCAAGGACGGGCGGGGCGCGGCGGTGCGGGCGAGGATGATTTCGTCTTCGAGCTCTCGCGCGAGGAGTTCCTCGATCTCTTGTTCGATGACCTCGAGCTGCCCAATCTGGTGCGCAACCAGCTCATCGGCACGACCGAGTTCAAGACTGTTCGAGCCGGCTACGCAACCGAGGGATCGCCCAGCAACATCGATGTAGTGCGCTCGCTGCGCGGCGCGATCGCCCGGCGGACCGCGTTGGGCGCACCGCACCGCGGCCGAATCCGGGAGCTCGAAGAAGAGCTTGCGGCGCTGATCGCGGCAGGGGTCGACGAATCGGATGATCGCGTCGTCGCACTCAGGGACGAGATCGATCGGCTCAAGACCCGGATCGCGGCGCTGCCGTTCATCGATACCTTCGATCTGCGCTACCAGGCCTTTACCAAGCAGCCGGAGCCGACCAGCAAGGCGGTGATGCTCTGCATCATGGACGTCTCGGGCTCGATGGATCAGGTGCGCAAGAACCTCGCCAAGCGTTTCTTCATCCTGCTCTACCTGTTCCTGCAGCGCAATTACGACAAGATCGACGTCGTCTTCATCCGTCACCACACCATTGCGCAGGAGGTCGATGAGCAGGAGTTCTTCTACTCGCGGGAGACCGGCGGCACCGTTGTGTCCAGTGCGTTGCAGCTCGCGCACGAGGTGATTCGCCAGCGTTACGATTCGGAGACCTGGAATATCTATGCCGCGCAGGCATCGGACGGAGACAACTGGGATTCCGACTCGAGTATCTGCCGCGACCTGTTGCTCCAGAACCTGATGCCGCTGATTCGCTATTACGCCTACGTCGAGATCACGCCGCGTCAGCACCAAAGCCTCTGGTATGCGTATCAGGATGTGAAGGCCGTCTATCCGCATTTTGCGATGGAGGAGATCAATGGTGCCGAGGACATCTTTCCGGTCTTTCGCGAGCTGTTCAAACGCCAGGAGGCGTAGCGCCGAGGACGGGCTGATCGTTCTCGTCCCTCCATCCCGCACCTAGCTCTGATCGCGCAGTTTCTATGGCAGACAATCGCCTTATCTCCGAGACCTCCGAGTGGACCTTTCCGCTACTGAAGCGCTTTGATCAAGAGATCGCCAAGGTCGCCTGTGACGACTTCGGCCTCGATACCTATGCCAATCAGGTCGAGGTGATCTCGTCAGAGCAGATGATCGATGCGTATTCTTCGGTCGGGCTGCCAATCAACTATCATCATTGGTCGTTCGGTAAGCAGTTCGTCGCAACCGAGCAGACCTATCGGCGCGGGCAGATGGGGCTGGCCTACGAGATCGTGATCAATTCCGATCCCTGTATCGCCTACCTGATGGAGGAGAACACATTGCCGATGCAGGCGCTGGTGATCGCCCATGCCTGCTACGGCCACAACAGCTTCTTCAAAGGGAATTATCTGTTCCAGACCTGGACCAGCGCCGACGCGATCATCGACTACCTGGTCTTTGCGCGAGGCTATATCGCCGAATGCGAGGAACGCTATGGCACAGAGGAGGTCGAGCTGCTGCTTGATTCCTGTCATGCGCTGATGAACTACGGCGTCGATCGCTATCGCCGACCCTCACCGCTGTCGATGGCCGAGGAGAAGCGCCGGCAGGCGGAGCGCGAGGCCTATCTGCAGTCCCAGGTCAATGATCTATGGCGAACGCTGCCAGTACACGAAAAGGAGGAGGGCCGGCTCGACGAGCGCCGCTTCCCCGCTGAGCCACAGGAGAACCTGCTCTACTTCATCGAGAAGAATGCCCCGTTGCTGGAGCCCTGGCAGCGCGAGGTCGTCCGGATCGTGCGCAAGGTGGCACAGTACTTCTATCCGCAGCGTCAGACGCAGGTGATGAACGAGGGCTGGGCGACCTTCTGGCACTATACGCTGCTCAATCGTCTCTATGACCTCGGGCTCGTCGGCGACGGATTCATGATCGAGGTGCTGCAGTCGCATACCAACGTCGTCTACCAGCCGCCGTTCGATTCGCCCTATTACAGCGGTATCAACCCTTACGCGCTCGGCTTTGCGATGATGCGGGATATCCGCCGGATCTGCGAGGAGCCCACCGATGAGGATCGTTATTGGTTCCCCGATATCGCCGGTGAGGATTGGCGTAAGGTGCTCGACTTTGCAATGCGCAACTTCAAGGACGAAAGCTTCATCGCCCAATTCCTGTCACCGCGTCTGATGCGTGAGTTTCGAATGTTCGCGGTCTCGGACGACGATCGTGAAGAGACGCTGGAGATCACTGCGATCCACGAGGAGGCCGGCTATCGCCACCTGCGACAACGGCTTGCGGATCAATACAACCTCGGCAGCCGCGAGCCGAACATCCAGGTCTACAATGTCGACGTTCGGGGCGACCGCTCCTTGACGCTGCGCCATTTCCGCCACAACCGACGGCCTTTGGGCGACTCGCTGGATGAGATGCTCAAGCATATTCGTCGGCTTTGGGGTTTCGATGTGCGCATGGAGGCCGTCGATGAGCACGGGCGGGTTCAACTGATCGGTGAAACCTGACCATCGGGGGCATATCGGTGATCGCCCCCTCATCTCCCAGTCCGTGTTGCTGCGGCTGGTGAGGCTAGGGCGTTGTATGCATTGCCGCCCGATACGGAGTGCTCCGCCGAAGGTGCCGATCCGGTCTGGTGACGAGACAGCGGACCCTGATGTCATGGCGGTAGGAGCCATTCTGTTCGAGCTTTTATAGCCATTCCAACTGATCGCCGGACAGAAGGCGCCGGAACAGTCAGCACCGATGGGCTCAGCTTGTCCGGAAACCAGGGCGAGTGACTATAAGGCAGCGCCGCATGAAGGCGAACGATCTCAGGGCCGACTGATCGGCGCGGGGCCGGCCTTTTTGGCAGCAACCGGTCATCCCAGCGCGTCTCCTTGGGTTGGGGCGGGTTGGGTTCACCCAGGCTCTAGCTGCCGGTGCGGGCGCAAGTCGATTCGGGCTATGCTAGAGGCCACCCGGTGAGGCCGCCCGGTCAGCCGACGCCATACCATCGTGACAGAGGGGGTTCGATGCTGCCTGCCGCCTTTCTTCTCGGTCTACTCGTCTACATCGGATTCAAGGTCATCGTCCGTGCGCTCTATACGGTCAAGCCTAACGAGCGCGCCGTCCTGACCTCGTTCGGCCGGGCCATCCGCCTCGGCGATCAAATGGTGGCCGATGACAGCCTCAACGATGACGAGCGCGAGCGCTATCAGTTTCCGCAGCTGCGCGTGATCGGTCCCGGCGGGCCCTACTTCAAATGGCCTTGGCAGGAGGTGCACAAGGTCGATGTCGCGACCCAGTCGATCGACCTGACCTGGGACCCGACCAAGTCGCAGCGAACGATTGAGGCGGTCACCAAGGACAACCTGACCACCGGGGTCGACGGGCAGATCCGGTTCCGGGTCGCTGAGGGCAATCTCTACGCCTACTGCTTCGGCGTCGATAGCCCGCTCGAGCACGTGATGGGGTATTTCATCTCGGTGTTGCGCGAGCGCATCGCCAATTTCGTCGATCCAAAGGGCCAGAGCCTGGTCGATGCCGATGATATGCAGGGCGAGGCCAGCAGCGCTGCAGTTGAGCTGACCGAAGGGGTCTCGATCAACGATCTGCGCAAGAATCTGCCGCTGCTCAACGACTATATGGAAACCCAATGCCGCTCCACCGGCGCGCGCTATGGGATCGAGCTCGATGCCGCATTGATCACCCAGATCGACCCGCCCTCTGAGGTGGACCGTGCCCTCTCGGCGATCAACAGCACTCGCAATCAGGTCGCGGCCGACATCAGCACCGCGCGCGCCGATGCCGAGCAGCAGATCACGATGAGCAAGCGCGCGGTCGAGATCGCTAGCAACAATGCCCAGGCCGAGGTCGCGCCCTTGCGCGAGCTCGCCCGCACGCTTCAGGCCATCAAACAGAGCGGCGGCGGCGAGGCATTGCGCGCCTACATCCGCAACATGCGCATCCCATTGCTGAAGCAGGCCAAGCGGATCGTCCAGATCGCCGGTCCCGGTTCCAGCGCGTCCCAGCGTAAGTCCCAGCATACGCCGCCTGCCTTCCAGCCGCCGTCGGCGGTATCGGATGGACACTCGTCAGCACAGTCTGAGCGCTGAGGAGCTCGATCATGCCTGTCTCCGCTCTCTCTCCATTGATCGCGTTCGTGCTCGGTATCTTGGCCATCCCAGTCCTGCTCGGGCTCGCCCGGGGTCTCGGTCTGTATGCGGTCGTGCGCGAGCGCGAGGCGCAGGTCTTCACCCTGTTCGGCAAAGTGATCGGTACACTGGAGGAGCCCGGTCTGCGTTGGCCCCTTGTCCATTTCGGTCCCAAGGCGCTTTTGGTCGCGTTCTTCGGCAAGCGCTATCGGGTCAACACCGCGCTGCGCCAGTACTATCTCCGCGACCTGATGGTCAATTCGGAGGAGGGCACGCCGATGGGGGTCGGCATCTGGTACGAGATGCAGGTCTGCGATCCGGTCGCCTATCTGTTCACCAACGCCAACCCCGAGGGCTCGCTGCAGGCCAATGTCGCCAGCTCGACGATCTCGACGCTGTCGAATCTCGAGATGGACAAGATGCTCGAGGACCGCCATCAGCTCAGCCGCAAGGTGCGGGCGACGGTCTCGCCGCTGTCGGAGAAGTGGGGCTACAAGCTGGGCTCGGTCTATATCCGCAAGGTCGCCTTCACCGATCGGCAGATGGTCGACAACATCACCGAGAAGGTCGTCAAGCGCCTGATCCAGGTCACCAGCGCGATGAAGCAGGACGGCGAGAACCGGGTCGGGCTGATCAAGAGCCAGACCGCCTATAAGGTCTCGCAGAAGATGGCCGAGGCCGCCGCGACGCGCCCGCGCGTGGTCGGCGAGGCGCTGAACGAGATCGCGCGTGAGGACCCCGAGACGTTGGCCGCGGTGATGGAGGTCATGGAGACCGAGCAGCTGATCGAATCGGGTGCCGAGGTCGACGTGCTGCCGAGCGACGCACAAGTCCTGGTGTCCTTGGGTGCGGCAGGTCGAGGTGGCTCGTCTGGTGCTTCGGCCGGCGGTGCAGCGGGCTTGTCGCTCGATCCCGGCGCATTGTCCTGACCGGTCCGATGTCGAGCGCGCTCTGCGCTGTACCCGGGAGCGCTGATTCCGCCAGCATCACCGATGGTGCGTTGTAATTTGCCCCGCGGCCTCCGACAATGGCGCGGCGTCTGCGTGCTTCGGCAGCGCGGCCGCTGTGATCAAGACCTTCGAGTACGCTTTCGAGCGGTAGTTTGTTTTAGGAGATGGCGATGTCAAACGAGGGCTATCACGAGCCGATCAATGAGCTGTCGGACGAGACGCGTGATCTGCACCGCGCGATCCTGTCGTTGATGGAGGAGCTCGAGGCCGTGGACTGGTACAACCAGCGCGTCGATGCCTGCAAGGACAAGGCATTGCGGGCGATCCTCGCCCACAATCGGGATGAAGAGAAGGAACATGCGGCGATGCTGCTGGAGTGGATCAGGCGGCGCGATGGCAAGTTTGACGACGAGCTCAAGGACTATCTCTTCACCGACAAGCCGATTGCCCACGAGTAGGGCCTCTTTCCGATTCGCTGGATCAGGTGAAACTGGTGGCTTACAGGTGTCTGGCCGCGATAGACGGTCGGGCGCCCATGCGGTCGATCCCCGCCCCTTCGCAGGAGTTGACGAGGCATGGCTGATTTCCATCAAGAGCCACAGATCACGACGCTGCATGCGCTCTACGAGGCCTTCGATCAGGGGGAGTATCTCGGTAATCTTGAGCGCAGGCTCGAATCCCACGCCAGGCACGACCACATGTGCCTGCTGCTGCCGTCGCTCTTCAGCGAGATCAGCAATGGTGATGTCCTCGACCGGATTGTCGAGCGGATTGCCGAGGTGCGCTATCTTCGCAGCATCGTCGTCGCGCTCGGTGGCGCCTCGGATGAGTCGCAGTTTCGCGAGGCACAGCGTTATTTCGGACGGCTGGCACGCCCCGACTGCCGGGTTCGCGTGGTCTGGGTCGATGGACCGCGTGTCCAAAATCTGCTGCGGGAGCTCGAGGAACGCGAGATCCCGACCGGCATGCAGGGGAAGGGACAGTCGGTCTGGGTCTCATTGGGCTATCTGTTTGCCCGCGATGAGGCCAACACGATTGCCCTGCACGACTGCGACATCGTCACCTATGACCGCATCATGCTCGGTCGGCTGATCGAGCCGGTTGCCAATCCCAACAACGCCTTCCAGTTCTGCAAGGGGTACTACGCGCGGATCTCACCTGATGAGTTCGCGATGAAAGGGCGCGTGACGCGGCTCTTCGTGACGCCGTTCGTCGACACCCTCTCCCGCGTGATGTGCACACAGGGGATGCCCGAGTTGCAGCGCTTCTTCGAGTACCACCGGGGTTTCAAGTATCCGCTCGCCGGTGAATTCTGTTTTACGTCCGATCTCGCGCGCGGCCTGAATATCGCTTATGACTGGGGTCTTGAGGTTGCGACCCTCTCGCAGGTCTACGATCAGCTAACCCGGAGGCAGGTCGCTCAGATCGACCTTGCGCCGAACTACGAGCACAAGCACCAGGAGCTTTCGCCCGACGATACCTCGAAGGGACTGCACCGGATGGTCGTCGATATCGCGAAGTTCTACCTGACCTATATGCGCTCGCACGGCGTGCCGCTCGATGATGCCTATCTCGACATGCTGCTACACACCTACTACCAGACCGCGCTCACCTATGTGCGCAAGTACAGCTACGATGCCGACGTCAACAACCTTGCTTACGATCTCTATGCCGAAGAGGCCGCGGCCGGGCACTTTCGCGGGTTCCTCTGGGATGCCTGGATGCAGACCAAGGGGCCGCAAGAGGCGAAACTGATACCCTCTTGGAACCGCGTCGCCTACAGTTTTCCGCAGGTCTACGAGCGCTTGCTCGAGGCGGTCGAGGCTGATCAGGCCGACTGCTGCTAAGCTGGACAATAACCTCACTGATATGGTGCTTATCGAGCCGCCCAAGAAGGAGACATCAACGTGTCCGATGCTGCTATGACCGACGACCGTGAAACCAACGAACTGAGCTGGACGAAGGTCCTGTTCGTCAGCCTGCCTTACCTGGCCCTCTATATCGCTTCGATCATCCTGACCGGTATGACCGATGCCGAGCCGGCCCGCGCGACCGAACTCTGGAAGCTGTTCATGCCGTTCGTCGCGCTGGTCTCGGTGGTCGGCGGCTGGCGGTTTTCGGGCGAGACGAACAGGGAGAAGGCGATCTACATCGGCAAGCAGGTCATCTATTGGGGCGCCGTGTTGATCGTGATCAATCTGCTGTTCATGGGCGATACCCCACACTTCCTCAATGCCGAGAGTCAGGGCTTCGTGGTCGCCTACATCCTTGGCCTGTCGGCGCTGTTGTCCGGGATCTATATCGACTGGAAGATGTCCGTCTATGGCGCCTTTCTGATCATCAGCACCTTGGGTATCGCCTTCTTGGATGACAACGCGGTGCTGATCAGCGTCGTGGGCGTCGCCATTGCCGGCATCGCGATCACCCTGATGCTGCGTCGACGGGGTAAGGCCGCCTGACGAGACCCCTAGAGCCGCGCCCGCGCCGCCGACGGCTCGGGCGTCTGCCGCGACGAGGCAGCCCTCCTGCGAGCACACTGACCTACCTTTCTGCATCGGCAGCAGCGAGGTCGATGCCTCGCGTGCTGGGCCAACGAGGTAATCCCGGCGGGCACTGATCGCGAGGTGGTCGATGACGGTCCTTGGACGGTGCCCGATTGAGGTTTACCGGTGCCCTCAGTGCCCGATCTCGGGCAAGCGCAGTCTGTCGTTCAGGAGATGAATCGATGCATATGTTCGACGCCGAGAAGCAGGTCATTGCCGACCTGTGCGAGGAAGGGACGGTCGTGACGACGAAACAGTATCCCTCGTTCCACGTGATCGTCGTGCGCCACCCGACCTTGGGCAAGCTCGTGCTCGTCGAGGGCCGGGACGGGCAGGGCGCTGTTGTCGAGGTCGATGGTTAGGGCCCGTCCGCCAATAACCTGAACAGGTCTGGCCTGCTGGCACCCATAACGCAAGGCCAGCTTTGCGAAAATATTCAAGTTATTCGCGGACAAGCGCTTAGCTGAACCAAGGCCCCCGAATCGAAGGCGCCGGATCAAGGCCCCGAATGACTGCACTAGACGCCACCCTGTTCGTGTTCGAACCTTCCCGGTAGATAGACCAACCTTTGATGGATAATAAGACCCCGATCAACGACGAGCATTGGGTGCGCGAGCAAGCGGACCGATCGCTCGCGCGCCTGCTGCCGCGGCTCGAGCAGCGTTTCAGCACCGCCGTCGACGAGGTCGAATGGCTCGCCTACCGCGAGCGTCTGGAGCGCCATTTCCCGAGGCTGTTCAAGCGGCTGTACGGGCTCTACGGCGGTTACTACGATTTCTTCTATCACCTCGAGAGCATCGTCGCCTCGGCGACTGAGATGTGGATCGCGCGCTCGCCCGAGCTCAAGGCACTGGATGCGATGCGCGGCGCCGATCCCTATTGGTACCAGTCCAACCGCATGGTTGGCGCGATGTGCTATGTCGACCTCTTCTCCGGGGACCTGGTCGGGCTGCGCGAGCGCATCCCCTATCTGACTGAGCTCGGCATCACCTATCTGCACCTGATGCCGGTCTTCTGCTCCCCGGATGGCGACAATGACGGGGGCTACGCGGTCAGCAGCTACCGCGAGGTCGATCCTGAGCTCGGCACCATGGACGATCTGGCCGAGCTGGCTACCGAGCTGCGCCATCATGGTATCTCGCTGACGCTGGATTTCGTGTTCAACCACACCAGCGACGAGCATGATTGGGCGCGCGCGGCCTTGGCCGGCGACCGCACTCAGCAGGGCTATTATCGGCTGTTCCCGGATCGGACGCTGCCGGACCTGTACGAGAAGACCATGCCCGAGGTCTTCGGCGAGGATCATCCGGGCGCCTTCACCTACCGCACCGGCATCAAGAAGTGGGTCTGGACCACCTTCCACACCTATCAATGGGACCTGAACTACGAGAATCCGGAGGTCTTCAACCGGATGCTCGAGGAGATGCTGTTCTTAGCCAATCGGGGCGTCGAGATCCTGCGCCTGGATGCGGTGGCCTTCCTGTGGAAGCGGCTCGGCACCAACTCGCAGAACCTGCCCGAGGCCCACTGGATCATCCAGGCCTTCAATGCCCTTGTCAGCATCGCCGCACCGGCGATGGTGTTCAAATCGGAGGCGATCGTGCACCCGGATGAGGTGCGCGAGTACATCAGCACCGACGAATGCCCGCTCTCCTACAATCCGCAGCTGATGGCGCTGCTCTGGGATGCGCTCGCGACCCGCGACGTGCGCGTGCTGCAGCGGGCGATGCAGAATCGCTTCTCGGTCCCCTCGGGCTGCGCCTGGGTCAATTATGTGCGCTGTCACGACGATATCGGGTGGGCCTTTGCCGACGACGATGTCGAAGCGGTCGGATTCGATCCGGGACCGCACCGGAACTTCCTGACCCGCTTCTATACGGGTCGCTTCGAAGGCAGCTTTGCGCGTGGCGCCCCGTTTCAGGAGGACCCGGCGACCGGCGATGCCCGCGTCTCCGGCACCTGCGCGTCGCTCACTGGTGTCGAGAAGGCCCTCACCGAAGGCGATGCCGGTGAATTGGAGCTGGCGATCGGCCGCATCCTGTTGATCCACGGCGTCATCATCATGATCGGCGGTATCCCACTGATCTACCTCGGTGACGAGATCGCGACCCTCAACGATTACGACTACGACCGCGATCCGGAGAAGGTCGGAGATTCGCGTTGGCTGCATCGCGGCGCATTCGATTGGGAGCGCGCCGAACAGCGCCGGGATATGGAGACGGTGCCGGGGCGCGTCTATCAGGGGCTGCTAAGGCTGTTGCAGGTGCGCAGTCACAACCACGCCTTCGCGCGCGGTGATACCGAACTGCTCGATACCGGCAACCGGCATGTGTTCGGCTTCCTGCGCTCAAGCGAGCAGTCGACCGTCTTCGTGCTCGGCAATTTCAGTGAGCATCCGCAGCGACTCGAGGCCCGGCGTTTGCGCCAAATGGGGATGCGCAAGACGATGGTGGACCTGTTCGCCGGACAGACCATCATCGCGACCCAAGAGCTGTTGCTGGAGCCCTATCAGCTGATGGCGCTGGCCCGTTCGGCCTGAGGGCCGTTGGCGGCCCTTGTTCACCTCGGTTCAATGCAGCTGGTGACGTTCGGACGGGCCATCGGAGGGGAATGTGTCTTGGCTGCGATCGGCGAGCTGAATCCAGCTGGCGGTATCGGCTCCTGACATCGGCGCGGCGATGAGCTGGCCCTGGCCATACTCGATACCGAGCTCGTGCAAGGTCTCGAGCTGGTCCATGGTCTCGACGCCTTCGGCGATTGCGAGAGCACCAATATCATGGGCCAGCGTCCGCCCGGCTCGGGTCAGGCTCTGCGCGCGCGGAAAGGTCGCAAGCGATGCAATCAGGCTGCGATCGATCTTGATGTAGTCCGGCTGGAGATCGGTCAGCGTGGTCAGCGACGCCAGGCCTGCTCCGAAGTTATCGATCCCAAGCAGGATGTGCTGGTTCAGCAGCCGCGGCAGCACGTTGTGCGACCAGTCGACATCGGTGCCGAGGGAGCGTTCGGAGACCTCGAGTCGAATGGCGCTCGCGTCGATCCCGTGATGTTGGAGCCCTGTATGCAGCTCGTCGAGCAGACTGCCGTCCACTAACTGGCGCTCGCAGACATTGATGCTCACGAAGTAGGCCGGTGACCAAACGCCTTGGCGTTGCCATTCACCGATCTGCGCCAACGCCATCTCGACGATATGCCGACTGAGCAGGCTCAGCAGCCCGCTGCCTTCGGCGATGGCCAAGACCTGCTGGATACTGATCGCGCTGCTGTCTGATTGAGGCCAGCGCAGCAGTGCCTCGAAGCCAATCGGCGCGAAGCCTTCGAGCTGCACCACCGGCTGATAGTGCAGCGCGAGGCGCTGGGCGCGGATCGCCTCCTCAACGGCGCAGAATGCACGCTGCTCAGTTTGTGCCTGCTCGCGCATCTGCGGCTCGAATTGGGTCGCACGCCGTCCGCCAAGCTGCTTGGCCAGCCTGAGGGCGCGATTCGCGTCTTGGATGAGCTCGTCGACGTCCGAATACTCCGCCGTGATCTGCACGACGCCGATGTCGGGTCGGACCAGGATGCGTTGGTTGGCGATCTCGAGCGGCTCCCGAAAACGACCAAGGAGGGTGACGGCGGCGCCTTCGGTATGGCTCCAATGCGCCTTCCAGCTCATCAGGACCGCAAACTCATCGCCACCGTAGCGCCCGATCGCGTCTGCATTCAGCTCGAGCCCGTTCAGGATGGCGGCGAACTCACGCAGCACCTGGTCCCCGATGGCCTGTCCGAAGCGGTCGTTGATCCGCTTGAATGAGCCGATATCGATGTAGAGCAGGCCGCTGGGTCCGTGGCTCGGATCGCTCGCGTCGCTGATGGCCTGGGCGAGCCGTTCGTGCATGTAGGCCCGGCTGTACATTCCGGTCAAGGCATCATGCTGGGCCTCAAAGATGAGCCGTCGGTGTAACGAGACCTGATCGCCCTTCAGTCGCAGCAGGATTGCGATCAGCCAGCAGATCGATTCGACGACATTGCCGATCGGGAATGCAAAGGCCGAGATCGGCGGGAGCCAGGCCCCCTGCAGCGCCACGGCGGCCGCTTGCATCCCACCACCGGTGAGCGCTGCAACCAGACCGATCGCGAACCAGCGCATCGCGAGGTCCGGGGTGCGCAGGCGCTTGATCAGGAGCGCGATCACGACCGCAGCGAGCACCGGCAGCACAGCGGCACCAAAGCGGTAAGCGGCGGCGTCGAGCGCCGACAGATAGAAACCGCTGGCGCTCAATGCGACGCCGATGATCAGAGCCGCGCGGGTGTATCCGCGTGGCCTGAGGAAGGTGATCACCGGCAGAGCCATCCCGATCACCGCCGTGCCGGCCGCGAGCGCTTGCAGGAGGTGATGGGCGCTCGGAGGCGGCCAGAAGGGTATCCATGCGGCCCCGAGACCAAGGGCCTGCACCTGGTAGAGCTGCAGCGCGACGATGTAGGCGAGGTAGGCCCAGACGATCCCGCTCGGATGGTAGCGGGCGACCAACAGGCCGACGATGAACAGGGTCGCGAGCATCCCCGTGAACATGCCGAGTGCAACCCAGAGCCGTTCGCTGAGGCACTGGAAGCGATCCCGCGGCAGGATGTCGATCCAAGGGCGGACCGATTTGTGATCGATGACGATGGCAACGCTCGGGGTTGCGCCAAGGGGCTGCGGCAGCTGCGCATTGGGGAAGGGGCTAAGCACGCTGCGCCAGTCGAACGGGACCGTGCGCCCAGACTCAGCGCTGTGGATGCATCCGTCGGCGTCCTCGGTGAGTACGATGAACCGCTCGACGATGGGGTCCTTGATGGTCGCGATCAGCGGCTCGGCTTGCTGATCCGGCGGCGCAGAGAGCATAAAGGTGCGCGCCGGCGCATGGTTATCAACGGTTGGGAATCTGGGGGCCGCGCACTGTGCCGGCGCAGCGGCAGCAAGCGCCGCGAATCGGCCTAGCCATTCGTGGGCCGAGTGGGGCGATCGAACCGCAGCAGGTGAGCCAGGGCCGGGTGCCGCCGCTTCATCGGCGAGTGGCCGCCCTGGGTTGGGCCCTGATGCAGCTGCGCAGGCGGGGTCGGCGCCGATACCGATCACCGCGGGCAGTGTCATCAGCATCACGAAGGTGAGCGAGAGGACCAGACCGGTGCCAGACCGGTGCACTGTCGGAATCCTGTCCGACTCGGTCGCGCTGGGGTAATTGTGCTTGTTGTCGGACATGGGGCGGCGGCTCGGCGAGACGCCCTACAGTCTAGCTGCCCCGCTCGCTCTTCGCCCGGATGGCCGATACTGGTTTGCTCCATTACCGAGTGATACCGACCAAGCCGAGCGCGGTTGTTCCTGTCCTGGTGACAGCCTGAGAACGACCTCCCGAGATTGGGCTGAGGCGTCGCGCTCGGTTCGGAAAGCAGATGCTGGGCATCCGCAGGCCGCTGCTCAGTCCTCGGCGCGACGCAATTGGCGTGTCAGCTTCTCGAGCTCGCGCTGCATCGCGAGGTTCTGAAACGGGCGCAACGGCGGGACCTCCCGGTTGAGCAGGTTATCGAGCAGGCTGCGGCTGGATTGGACCAGATCGACCAGCTCTCCGGAGACCTGCACGGTCTGGTAGGTATTCCAGGCGGTATCGATGTCGGCCTCGAGTGCTGCCTGGGCCTGTTCGACCTGAGCGCGCTGCTGTTCGAGATAGTCGCGATAGACGCCGGCGGCCTCGATCGTGAGTTGTTGGGCTTGCAGGTTGTTGCGCAGGAGCTCGGCGCGGTCAGGCTGGGTCTCGATCAGCGCGCGCGTCTCCTCGCTCAACGCGGCTGCGCGCTCTGCGATCGCATCGATGCGCGGCAGGTAGTCTGTGTCGATCGCCTGCAAGACGTGCCTATGCATATGCTCGAGCGCACGCAGCAGCACGACATACATCCCGTAGTAGCGGCGCGCGCTCTCGAGGTCTTCGCCGCTCTCCTCGACCAGGGACTCGAGCTGCCGGGTGATCGCCTTGACATTATCGAACAGGATGCCGAGATCGATGATGTTGTCGCCGACCACGGTCGCGAGCAGCAGGTCCACCTGCTCGCCACTGAGCTCGAGTCCCATCCCGCGCAGGTCGGCGACGAACTCGGCCTTGACGCGCTCGAGTTCGGCGAGGTCGGCTCGGATCTCGGCCTCGCGCTCAGCGATGCGCTCCTCATAGTCGGCGACGGTCGCCGTGATCAATGACTCGCGCGGTGCAGCGATCCGCTCGCGCCGGAAGCGGTCGATCTCGGCGCGTGCCTCGGCGATCTCGGTGCGCAGCTCGGTGATGCGTGCCCGGTAGCGCTGAACCGGCGAGCGCGACAGGATTCCGACCGCGGCATCCAACAGCTCGTTGATCTCGGTATCGGCATCCCCTTGGTCGCGGCCGAGCCAGGCGCGCTCCGGCAGTTGCGGCCGTTCTGTCAACGCGAGCGTTTCATCGAGCTTGGGCGCCAGGTCCTTCCAGACCTGGGCCGGAGTCGACGGGTCGGTGGGGCGGAGGCTCTGCTGCGCTTCATCCCAGACCTCAAGGGTGGCATCGCGTGAACGCTGCCACCACCTATCGGCGGTATCGGCCGAACGTTCCCATACCGATGTTGCGCGCTCGAGCGAGCGCTCAAGCAAACCCGATGCGTCGCCGCCCGCCTGATCCGCGGTCGAGTCCTGGATGGGCTTGGGGGGCTCAGGCTGTCCCTCGGTAACCTCTTGTCCAAGGCTGCTGGCGGCTGCCGTGATCAGCAGCAGCACGGTCAGCCCATGTGCCAGCATCAGGGCAGTGTCCGTTCTGCGTCGGGGATTCAAGGGTCTCGGCTGCCTCATCGCATCATGGTCCAATGGGTCTACATGGGGTCGGCCGCCGTCATCGGCACCCTGGTAGGCCCTCAAAGGTTATACCCATCTCAAATCGGTTTTCGGTTTGACTCGACCGCTCCGGGTCGCGTAACGGCGCTCGGGGGACGCCGTGAATCCATCCCTGGAGGCTTG
>JAAAOQ010000013.1 GCA_009908845.1 Gammaproteobacteria bacterium | reverse complement strand
CGCCCACATACCCACAGGCCCTGCAACAAACTGTTTAATAAAAGAAAGAAGAGGTGCGTAACGAGAATTCGGTGCCAATAGTTGACAGGTCAAAACATATCAGCCTGCACAAGCTGCTGATTTGGTGAGCCGTAGAGGGCATTTTGTTAGGGGCTCTAAAATCCGAGACCTGCGCTGTCGCCCAGAGGAACAGCGAGTCAGGTGGAACCGATGATCAAGGCCGGTGCCTGCGCGCTCAGGACGATGCGATCAGTGGTTCGAGCAGCGCCGACAGGACTTCTGGCGCCTCGAGCAGCGGGTTATGGCCAGCGCCATCGATACGATGCAGCCGCGTCGATGGGCGCCATCGCTGCACCTCGGTGGCCAGCGCGCTGAATCGGTGATCCTCTGCCCCAGTGATCCAGTGCAGCCGGCCTGGATACTGGACGATGACCTCACGCATCGGCGGCATCTCGGCCAGGCCGTGCACGCGCAACGAGGCGGCCAGCCCCTGCGCACGCTGATCCAACCGCCGGGCGCGCTGATGGTCCAGCCGCTCCGCCGGAACATGCGCCTGGCTCGCGAACAGCGGCAGCTGCTCCCAAGCCGTGACGAAGGCGTCGATCCCATCGCACTCGAGCCGCTCGATCCAGCGCGCATCGGCCGCGCGGCGCTCGGCGCGGGCCGCAGGGTCGGCCAACCCCGGATGGGCCGAGACGATCACAGCAGAGCGAAACCGCTGCGGCGCCAGCCGCAACAGCCCGAGCGCGAGCCGCCCGCCGAGCGAGTAGCCGACGAGCCGATCGATCGACGCGGGCAATGTCGCCAGCAACTGCTGCAGACTGCTCTCGAAATCCCGCTGCGGATCGGCGCTTCCGCCATGCCCAGGCAGGTCCAGCGCCAGCGCCAGCTCGTTCGCCGGCCAGACATCGACCCAATCCTCGGCCAGCCCGGTGAAGCCGTGCAGCAACAGGCTGCGCGGCTCAGCGTCCGCGGGCCCAACGCCCAGCTGCAGCCCGCGGTAGGCGTCGGGAATCGAGTCGGAGCGCGCGCTTGGGTGGATGAGAAGATGCGTGTCTCGATACAGCCGAACGTCGGATTGCAGCTCAATCCTGCGCGCGCAATCGGGCTTCGAGCTCAGCGATACGCTGTTCGGCCTGTCGGCGCCGCTCGGCTTCCAGGGCGGCCTTGGATTCGGCATCGCGTCGCGCCTGGTCTAGCTCGCCATAAGTGAGCAACAACTGCCCCGACTCCGTGTCCGCAAAATGGAAGCCGTCGTGATCTAACCGCAGACTGAGCCCGAGCACATCACTTGTGCCGATCAGGCTTCCTTCCTCATCGGCCTTGACCGGGATCGGCCAGTAGTTGCGATCGACGAGGCGGAAGCCAGCGAGCTGGGGCTTCAGATAATCACCGGTCGGGTCGTACTGCCAGTACTCGGAGACCCCAAGGTAGGCATAGAGGCCGCGCTTGTTGCCTTGGTCCTCACTCACCGTGGCCTTTGAGGTAACCTCGAGCACGAAGTCCGGGGCCTTCGGCTCCTCCCATAGCTTGTACGAGCGCCGATCATGGCTCGCTGCGCCAAGCACCACGAGCACGTCGGGTGCCACGGCCGCACGCGGGTTGCCCTGCTCGTAATACAGCAGGATATTGCCCGATACGTAGACATCGTCGCGGGCGTGGAACCACCGCCGCAATGCGCTGACGGCATAGAGGAGCGGCCCACGCTGGAAGTCACTTTCCGCCACGGGCTGACCGTCACTGTCGGGGTAAACGCAATCTCCGCTGAAATCGGGGCTCAAGATCATGCATCCGGGCCTCCCATTGCCTGATCGACGACCCAACACTAGCCGAACCCTCGACCACAATCAATCGTGGCCCAGCCCCGATGCATTGACCCGGCGATGCGCTGAACGGGCATCGCCGAGCCTTGCGAGCGCCCAGATCCTATCCCAAGCAGCCGGCTGACTGGATGGACGCATACAATCTTGGCCTGAACCTTAGAAACCGCAGCTGACCGCTTCGCAAAGCATGCAACCCTTCGAACGATAGCCACTTCTGGCGCTTTCTGAGGCGCATCCATGGGTGATGGCTGTTCAACTGCGGTTCCTAGTGCATCGCGTCAGAAATGCCGAGACCCTTTTCCTGCCATCTGGCTCTCAGCGCTGTAGGAGCCCGCTTGCGGGCGAGCAGGCCGCGCACACGACGACGAAGATCGCCCGCAAGCGGGCCCCGACCCCACGACCATTGGGGCAGCGACAATCGATCTCGGGATTCCCGCTGGCTTGCACTAGGCCAACCGCTTGCGATCGCTGATCAGGCAAAACGGCTGTGCGTCGAGGGGCTTGGGGTAAAGCCGCTACCTGCGGTCTCGCCGAGCCAAAGCTGTCCATGCTCGATCGTCGGTGCGCCCCCCAAATCGGCCGCCAGCCAGCCGCTGGTGGCCAGCCCATGTGCCAGCGGCGAGCCGATCGCGGCCGCGAGCTGGGCACTGGCCCAAAGGCCCGCGGCGGATTCGATCAGGCTGGTGATCACCACCTCGAGGCCGGCCGACTGGGCGGCCTGCGCCAAGGCCAGGGTCGACCGCAGCCCACCGAGTACCGCAGGCTTCAGCACCAACCGCCGCACCGGCAGATCAGCGAATGTGGGCGGCCAGCCTCGACCCGGCAGTGACTCGTCCAATGCGATGCTGAAGGCCGCCTGCGCTTGCAGCGCCCGAAGTACGGCATCGTGCCGGGCCAGCTCCGGATCAGGACGCAGCGGCTCCTCAAGCGATTCGATGCGCTCGCTCAAAGGTTCTAGGACTTCCAACAGGTGCTGTGCCTCGGCCGGTGACCAGGCCTGATTCGCATCCAAGCGCAGCCGCACGGCAGGCGGCAACAGGTCGCAGAGCGCCTGCAGCCCCCTGACCTCGTCATCCCGCGGCGCGACACCGACCTTGAGCTTGAGCACGCTGTAGCCAGCTGAGAGCGCCGTATCAAGGGCCGAGGGCCGACAGCCGGTCACCGCACCCAAGGCCGCATTGACCGGGAGCACAGCGGGCAGGGGAATCGGTACGAACAAGGGTGCATCCCGAAGCAGCCGCGCGCGCAGCGTCATCCGCTGCCGCCGGGCGTCGAGATCGAGCAGCGCCGTCTCTAATGCGGTATCCGCCGCAGGCGTAGCGGAGGAGAGCGCTGTCGGTCGAACAGGCTGGTCTTCAGCGGCCGCAGCCGAGCCCCGTCGCAGCCGCGTCGCACTCGCAAGCAGGTCCAATTGCTCCGCCAGAGGCCACGAACCGGCCTGCCGGCACCAATCCTCAAGCCGATCTTGCGCGGCCTCGGCGGTCTCTGTACCAGCCTCAGGCAATGGCGCACAGTCACCATAGCCGGCCAGCCCGTCGAGCTCGGCGCGCACGAGCCAGCCGCCGCGCTCGCAGCGCAGAGCATGGGCGCTGCGCCAGGGACGGCGCAGCGGCAACCGATAGGCGATGACCGACAGCTTAGGAAACTGCGGAGGCGCGACGACGGTCGTCACCAGGCAGGCCGAGAGTGGAAGGGGATACCGGCTACGACTGGCCGCCAGCCAAGAAACGCCACGGCTCGGTTCGGTAGCTGAGCGGCGGCACCTATAAGCCCGGACGAAATGCCTCCGACGGCCATCGAAATCAGCGGCATATCTAGGCTGGCCGGCCCATTGATAGGGCGTGCTAGGCCCCGAGCAGCAGCCCGGCCCCGAGCAATAGCACCAAGGCGAGCTGGTATTGCCCGGTCTGCGCCAGCAGCTGGTTCAGCGCCCGCCCCTCAAGCTGCCACAGGCGCCTAATCAGAACCAGCGCCAGCGGCAGCGCGAGCAGCAGTAGCCAGCCCTGCATTGGCAAGCCGCCGAGCAGCAGCAATGGGATCGGCAGCAGCAGGAGTGCTGCGTAGAGCACCCGCGCCGCTGGCCGGCCGAGAAGATGACAGAGCGTGCGCCGCCCGGCCGCGCGATCGGTCTCGAAATCTCGATAGTTGTTCAGCAGCAGCACCGCAGCCGCCGGGAGGCCGAGCGCGATCCCGAGCGTGATCGCCTGCACCGACAATGTCAGGGTCTGGAGGTAGTAGGTGCCGCCGACCGCGCTGATCCCGAAGAAGACCAGCACATAGAGCTCGCCGTAGGGACGATAGGCAATCGGACGCGGCCCGCTGGTATAGGCATAGCCGGCGGCGATCGCAGCGACGCCGAGGAGAAAGATCGGCAAGCCGCCGCGCAGCACCAACAGCAGCCCAAGCAGGAAGCTGGTCAGGAACACCAGATGTGCGGCGCGCTTGACCTCTGCCGCAGTGAACCAGCCCTGAGCGGCCGCCCGCGGCGGACCCAGTCGATCGGGCGTATCGGTGCCACGCTCGAAATCGGCTGCATCATTGTAGAGATTGGTGCCGACCTGGATACCGGCCGCAGCGATCAGGGTCGCCAGCGCAGTGAAGAACGCGAGCTGTCCGCTCTGGGCTACTGCCAGAAATAGGCCGCCCAACACCGGCGAGACGGCCAACGGCAGGGTCCGCGGGCGTGCGGCCTCGACCCAACGCCGCAACGGCCCAAGGGTCTCACCGGCATCGGCGGGTTGCTCTGATCGGAGGTTCATCGGACTCTATCTCGGCCTGCGTCGTTCGGCTTTGCTCATGGGTTACTCGGGGTTTTGGGGGGCGGGACGTCAGCGCATGCTGGTCAAACCAGCCGTAACAGGCCCCAGTAAAGCAATCGAAGTCAGCAGCTTGCGCAGACTTAGGGCCCGTCCGCAAATAACCTGAACAGGTCTGGCCTGCTGGCACCCATAACGCAAGGCCAGCTTTGCGAAAATGTTCAAGTTATTCGCGGACAAGCGCTTAGGCGGACGTCATAACCGGGCATCTAGGAATGGCGCCGAAACGGGCCGAAATCAGGAGCGCGCTTCTCGAGAAAGGCATCGCGGCCTTCCTGGGCCTCGGCGGTCGTGTAGAACAACCCGGTCGCATTGCCGGCCAGCTCCTGGATTCCGGCCAGCCCGTCGCTATCTGCATTGAAGGCGGCCTTGAGCAGACGCAGTGCCGTCGGCGAGTGCCTCAGCATCTGTCGGCACCAGTCGACCGTCGTCGCCTCCAGCTCCGCGAGCGGCACCACGGTGTTGACCAGCCCCATCGCCAGTGCCTCTTGGGCGTCGTACTGGCGGCACAGGAACCAGATCTCCTTGGCCCGTTTCAGACCGATGGTACGCGCCATCTGCCCGGCCCCGAAGCCTGCATCGAAGCTGCCGACCTTGGGTCCGGTCTGACCGAAGCGGGCATTGTCGGCGGCGATGCTCAGATCGCAGATCAGGTGCAGCACATGACCGCCGCCGATCGCGTACCCGGCGACCATCGCGACCACCGGCTTCGGCAAGGTTCGGATCTGACGCTGAAGCTCGAGCACGTTGAGATGCTCAGCACCCGCAGTGTCCCGATAACCGGCATCACCGCGGATGCGCTGATCGCCGCCGGAGCAGAATGCCAGCTCGCCGGCGCCGGTCAAGATGATCACGCCGATCTGGGGGTCCAGATGGGCACGGCGGAACGCGTCACTGAGCTCGAGCACGGTCTCCGGCCGGAACGCATTGCGTACCTCGGGCCGGTTGATCGTGATCTTGGCGATACCCTCGGCTCGGTGCATCAGGATGTCCTGATAGCCGGGCTCGGTCACCGGCTCCCAGGCGATCGGCTTGGGCGGCTGTTGGTCTTCGGTCATGATCAGTCTTCTTCTCTTGTCGATTTCCACTGCTGCGCCAGTGCAGAACGCCAGCGCGCCGGGCACTCGGGCCCGCTTCATTGGTCTCGCCGATCATCCGGCCCCGTATCGCCCTAAACAGCGCAGGCACCTAGTAGACCGTTCCAGCTCATCTTGCCACTCTGTGCCGACCGCGAGCTAACGCCTTTGGCACTGGGTTCCAGCATCCTGCCGGAACGACGGCAAAATAAGGTGGAACGCGGTACTAGCCTGATTCTCGGCTCAGACCATAAGGCTGTGCTGGTGTGCCGGGGGTCAATCGCTCAGCGTCGAGGTCCGGGCCAGACGCTCCCAGAGCCCAAGATGGGTCCGCCGACTGATCTCCGGATCGACCCACACCTCGATCACCGCTGGGCCTAGCCCGAGATCGGCCAGCGCCTGCTCGAGGCCTATCACATCGCCAACCTGCCTGTGCTGAAGACCGGCAAAGGCAGCCACCGCCCCGATCGAGACCCGCTGCGGCGTCTGCCACAGACGCTCGAAGTCGGGCAGACCGTTTTGCGGCAGATAGTCGAAGATATGGCCGCCGCCATTATTCAGCACTAGCAGCGGCCGGTCGAGCCGCGCCGCCAGCAGCAGCCCGCTCAGATCGTGGCAAAAGGACAGGTCTCCAGTCAGCCCCCAACAATGCAGCCCGGCAGCACTGAGCCCGGCCAAGGTCGACAGATAGCCATCGATCCCGCTGGCGCCGCGGTTCCCGAGCAGTGCAACCTGAGCGTCGCCGCCGCGCCACCAGGTATCGAGTTGGCGAATCGGCATCGAGTTGCCGCAGAACAGGGCCTCGCCGGTTGGAATCAGTCGGCGCAGTACCTGCACCACCTGGCCTTCGGTCAGAGGCGCCAGCCCAGCCGGGCCGTCCTCCGACGCAGCGTCGAGCTCGGCCGCGACCAGCCCCCAAGCGCGCTGCTCGGCCGAGCGCCAGCACTCGAGCCATTCCTGATCCGCTGCAACCAGCTGCTGCGCAACCAGTGCCTCGCAGACCGCCGCGGCGGGCAGCTCGAGTCGGCTCAGCGCGTCGTGCCCCGGGTCGGACCAGCGCCCGGCCGGATCGGCGAGGATCGCCGGCACCCCCTCGAGCCATCGACCGAGCACCTTCGACACCGGCGCCTGGCCGATCCGCAGCACCCAGTCCGGCCGCAGCGCCTGCGCCGCGCTCGAGTTGCGCAGGATCGCATCATAGGCGCTCACGCGCGCATCAGAGCCGGGACCTGTGCGCAATCCCGAGAGCGGATCGACCAAGACCGGCAGCGCCAACGCATCGGCGCAGCGCCAGAGCGCCGGCGCCAACGCCTGTTGCAGGGGAAGCCGATCAGCTTTCGCGCTGACGGGAGTCCGCTGCTCGGCGCCGGGCCCGCAGACGATCAGCCCGCGCCCTTTAGGCCAGCTGGAGAGCTTAGCCCGAACGCTGAGCGCTGCGGGCCGAGCCTCAATATCACTTGTAGGCTCGAGCCTAGGCGCTATCGAGCCTTGGTTGAACGCCGTCTGCGGCGGGCTGGCCAGCGTTCGCGGTGACGTTGACAACACCGTCGGCTCCGGCCTTGAGCTCGGCGGCGCGTGCTCCGGTATCACAACCGTGGCATCGCAGTCCGGCCCAGGAACCAATGGCTCATCGAACGGCAGATTGATGTGCACCGGCCCTGCGTGCCGGCCCTGGCTGACCTCGGCCGCACGCCGGCCAAGCGCGCGCTGCGCCTTGAGGGCGGCGGCTGCCTGCGACTGCGAGGGCCCGGGTCCGTCGGACTGGACGGCTTCGTGCTGGGACGCGGCGGACCGGGATGGGCAGGACTGCGGCGGGCCGGGATCATGGAACTCGCGTACGAAGGCGCCGAACAGCCGCGTTTGATCGATGGTCTGGTTGGCGCCCCAGCCATGCAGCCGCGGCGGCCGATCGGCCGAGAGCAGCAACAACGGCAGACCAGATTCTGATGCCTCGATCACGGCCGGATACCAGTGCGCCGGCGCGCTGCCGGAGGTCGCAAGCAGCGCCACCGGCTGCAGACTGGCACGAGCGAGACCGAGCGCGAAGAAGCCTGCGCTGCGCTCATCGAGCACCGGCGTCAGCACCAGACGGCCCGCCTGCTCCAAGCGCTGCGCGGCGATCACGAGTGGGGTCGAGCGCGCCCCCGGCGACAGCACCAGCTGGCTGATTCCGGCCGAGACCATGCCCTCGAGCAGCGCTAACGACCAGCGCAGATTGCAACAGCCGAGGTCCTCGGCGAAGCCGGCGGCACTCGACGTCGGGGCCGGCGCACTCACGCGTATTGCAGCGCGGACAGCATCGCGCTGAGCTTGGCCTCGGTCTCCTCCCATTCGGTGCCGGGATCAGAGCCCGCGACGATCCCGGCACCAGCATAGAGCTCGGCGCGCTGACCGCAGAGCCGGGCGCAGCGCAGTAGGACCCAGAGTTCCCCGCTGAGGTCCGGCTCGAGCGTACCAGCAGCCCCGGTATACCAGCCGCGCTGGAAGGGCTCGCCCGCCTGCAGCCAACCGCTCGCGCTATGGCGGGGCTGACCGTTGGTCGCCGGGGTCGGATGCAGCCGCGCGGCCAGCTCGAAGAGATCCACCGCCTCGTCGGCCTGGGCCCGAATCGGGCTCCATAGGTGCTGGGCATTACTCAACTGCATCAGCTGCGGCTGTTCCGGTGCCTCAATCCGGGCGCAGCAGGGCTGCAGGGCCTCGCGGATCGCATCGATGACGAACTGATGCTCACGCAGGTTCTTGTCCGAGGTGCAAAGGGCCTCGGCCAGCGCCGTATCGGCATCGACATCCTGGTCACGGCCAGCGGTGCCGGCGATCGCGTCGACCTCGATGGCCCGGCCATGCTGGCTCAAAAGCCGTTCCGGCGTGGCGGCGACGAAGGTCGACCCGTTGCGGCGTAGACTCACGATCTGACAAGACGGGAACAGACAGCTCAAGGCCCCCAGCAGCCGGTTGACATCGAAGCAGCGGGTGCCGGTGACATCGATCCGGCGCGAGAGCACGACCTTCTGCAGCGCACCTTGGTGGATCTGGGCGAGCGCAGCCTTCACCAGTTCGGCCCAACCGGCACGGTCCGGCTCGGCGAACTCCCGCCGCAGGTCGGCAGGCATCCGCGGACCATCGACCGGTTGGTAGAGGGACGGGATCAACTCATCGAGCAACCCGCTCCAGCGCTGCAGCAGCGCCGAGGCCTGCGCTGGACGGCGCGCCGAGAGCACCAAGACGGCACTGCCGCCACTCGAGCGAATCCCGACCTCGGGCACCCAGAACAGCGCGTTCGGCAGATGGTCCTCGATCATCGGCGCTGCATCAACGGTGGCCGCGAAGCCCAACATCGCAAAGGCATCGAAGCCGGTCTCCTCCGGATCGATACGTTCCCAGACCGCTCGCAGTCCGCGCGCAGACTCGGCCAACTGCTCGAGCCTCGCCGGACCCTCGGTGCTCCACTCGGCGGCAATACCGTAACCGGCTCGCAGATCGTCACGGTGCACATGCCGGAAGTGAAAATGCGGACCCACTCGCTGCGGCAGCGAGGTCGGCACACGCGGCAGCCCCAACAGCAACGAGACCATCCCGTCCTCGCCGTTCAGAGGCAGTCTGCCGATGCCTTCGGCGAGGGATACCTTCAACTGGTCGAGCACTTGCAGCGGAGCGAGCACGTTAGAACCTTGGCTGAATCCAAGCGAAGCCCAGGCGTCGAGCTTGGCTCGCCGCCAGGCCGACGCCGGAGCGCTACAGCGGCAAGGGATTCGAATTGGAGGACCGCCGTGTCACCGCCGAGCCCGATGGGTCAATCACGCTGCGACCAGAATTCATCGAGCGCAGCGACAACGCCCTCCGGGCGCTCCCATTGGGGGATACCAAGCGTCGGCGCGACGCGAACAGCCTTCCAGTTTGGGTGGGTCGAGAGGAAATCCGGCAGCAGCTCAAAGCCGACATTGGCATCGCGATCGTAGAGCACCAGTACCGGGAGCCCGAGTTTGGCGTAAAGGGTCTCGGACGCCTGGCGGGTAAACAGCTGTCCGGCCAGGAAATAGTACGGCGCATGCCGCGCACCGGGCTGGTGCGAGGTCGCATAGGCGTAGTCGACCATCGCCTCCGGTGGCTCGCCGACATAGCTCCGGCGCAGGAAGTAGCGAATGCTCGGCCGTTTGGTCAGCAGCTCGTAGAGACCCTGGCCGAGACCGGGCAAGGTGAAGAAGCCATGCATGGCCCGGCCAACGCCGCCGGAGGGCAGCTTGCGATCGCTGAAGCCCGTCGGCGACAGCAGCGCCAAGCTCAGAAAGCGCTCACTCGCCGCGAGCGCTGCCCGTGCAGCAAACTCGCTGCTCAGCGAAAACGCGATCACATCAGCCGGGGCCTGTACCACATTGGTCAAGAAGGCATTGATCGCGTTCGCATAGAGTTCTGGAGAGTATGGGCGATCGCTGCGGTCCGAAAAGCCGAATCCGGGCAGTTCCGGCACATAGACACGGCGGCTGGTGCAGTAGTGGTCGTAGAGTGGTTTCATCTCGAACGCGCTGGGCGCTGCATTGATGCTGTGCAGCAACACCAGCGGTCGACCATCCTCCGGCCCGCCGACGTAGTAGCTGATCTCTTTCAGATGCGTGGTCGCAAAGCTGTCGCGCGTGGCATCAAGTGCCTCGGGCAGCTCCACCTGCCGGCGCAACGGCGCAGAAGCGGCCGAGGCAAGCGGATCGAGGCGGAGACCAAAACGCGCTCCCGTGACTACGGACATGGGATTCACCTATCGAGTGGCGGAACTTCGTCGGACGGAGAGTCGTCGGCAACCTCGACCAAGACCTCATTCCGGCGTAAAAACCCGGGTACGAAAGGGGCATTGTACCGCGCGAACACCGGCGCGCCGATAACCCGGAGCCCATCGTCCTCGAGCGCCTGCAGCAGCGCGGCCTCGTGCTCGCGGTAGCGTTCCTCGCTCCAGCCGCCACGATAGCGGAGCGCAGCGACGAGGCGCTCGGGCATCGTCTGCAGCAAGACCCGCTTGTCGGCCGGGGCCGGCAGATAGGATAGCGGATACTCCGTCGGCATCACGAACTGCACCCACCACGAGCTCGACGCGTCGTCCTCGGCTCGGAACTGGTTCACTGGGGCCATCATCGGCAGATTGCGGTTGCCGCGATTGCCGCGCTGGATGTAGTCCACGAGGCGCTCGAAGGCGTTCTCGGTCGCGCTGTCAAAGTCGCCGTCGACCTGTGTCTGCGCGACATTGAACGGCTCATAGCGTCGCAGTTCGTAACCCTCACCCTTAGCGACGACCTCAAAATCGGGCTCGGGCAGTGACAACAGGGCAGCCCCGATCAACACGAGCGGGATCAAGGCGGCGATCGCAATCAATGCTTTGCGTTTCATATCGGGCAAACGGCGGGAGCTGTCAACACGCGACCGCCGATTCAAGCATGGTACGCACACTCATTGCGTTGTCCGTCGTCAAGGATCGCCGGCGCCATTCGCGACTGTTCGACACTCAGCAGAGGAGCCCAGCGGCGTATCGAGTCCGCGTTCGTGAATCCCGGCGGATCGATCCTCGCCGCGGGGACTCACGCACGGCGACAGCCTTGGGCACACTAATCAGAATGCCCTGTATCGGCCCAGAAATCAGCAGCTTGTTCAGCCTGGCAGGTGTGTTGATGAGGCGACACCATAAGCTGACGGCTCTCGGCCGAATCCAGAGTCGATCGGGCCATCTGCCCTAGCTCAATGGCCACGGCGACCTTATCATCAGCAGGCGAGATCATCCCGAACCAGACTGTTTCGCGCTCGATATCAGGCCGCACCGATGTCCCATTCAAGCTTCTCCATCCCAACCCCTGCCCGCTGCTGCATTCTGGCATTGCTGCTGGCCGGCCCCTTACCAGGCCCTACTGCAGCACAGCAGCAAGAAGGGGTCACCGGGGAAGCGATCTACCGCTACTGCGAGAGCTGCCATGGTGACAGGGGTGCCGGTGGCGAATCCGGCAAATATCCGCGCATCGCAGGTCTTCCTGTCGTCTACATCGACAAGCAGCTGCATGATTTCAAGGCCCAGCGCCGTGTCAACAAGCCGATGATCCCAATCTTCAAGCACCATCGTTTCGACGAGACGGTGATCGACAAGGTCTCCGCGCATATCGCTGCGATGCCCCCGCCGCAACTCGCGCTCTGGCCCTATGAGCCGAGTCGTGACGCGATCGAGAC
This sequence comes from Gammaproteobacteria bacterium, assembly GCA_009908845.1. GTDB lineage: Bacteria > Pseudomonadota > Gammaproteobacteria > Chromatiales > Chromatiaceae > Lamprobacter. The sequence continues at coordinate 47,675 of JAAAOQ010000013.1, read as the reverse complement.
CTACGGCTCCGAGCAGGCACTGGCAGCCGCCGGGGCTGAGCGTTATCAGTCCGACTGCGCCAGCTGTCACGGCGACGAAGGCGGCGGCGGCAGCGCCCCCCCGCTGATCGATCAGTATCCCGCCTATCTGAGCAAGCAGATCCGCGACTTCGCCGCTGGCCGGCGAACACATCCCGCAGCCGATCAATGCGGCTCGCCTGATGCAGCGCAGACCGAGGCGCTCCTCGATCATCTGGTCGAGCTCGGCAAGGATTGAGCCGAGCGGACCGATTGGAGGGATGCGTCATTCCGGTCCGGCACCTGCGGGTCCTGGTCCCAGGGGACCTCGGCGCCCGCACCGGCGGCTACCGCTATGACCGGCGGCTGGTCAGGGGCCTATGCGAGCTCGGTTGGACGGTCCGCGTCACCCGCCTCGACGACAGTTTTCCTATACCGACTGCCGACGCACTGACCGAGGCCGCTACCCGGCTTGCCGAGCTCGACCCCGGAGAGCTGGTGCTGATCGACGGACTCGCGCTTGGCGTGATGCCGGAGCTCGTCGCGGCCCACCGTGAGCGCCTGCGCATCCTCGCGCTGGTGCACCACCCGCTTGCAGACGAGGCCGGTCTCACACCCGAGCGCGCCGCAGCGCTGCGCGCGAGTGAGCAGGCCGCACTCGCCTCTGTGCATCGGATCGTCGTCACCAGCGCGGCCACCGCCCGCCGCCTCACCGCGATGGGCCAGGATGCAGACCGCATCGACGTCATCGAGCCGGGCACCGATCCCGCATCGCTCGCGGCCCGCACTGGCCTCCCGCCGCTGCAGCTGCTTTGCGTCGGGACGCTGATCCCGCGAAAAGGCCACCGCTTCTTGATCGAGGCCCTCGCGCGACTGAGAGGTGAGCGCTGGCACCTGACGATCGTTGGCAGCCTCGCCCGTGACCCCGAGACCGCCGCGCGAACTCGGGTACAGATCGACAGCCTGGGGCTACAAGATCGGATCACCCTGGCCGGTGAGCTCAACGACACGGCGCTCGAAGAGGCGTACCAGGACGCGGATCTGTTCGTGCTGCCGAGCCTCTATGAAGGCTACGGGATGGCGTTTGCCGAGGCCCTGGCACGCGGTCTGCCCATCCTCGGCAGCGGTGCCGGCGCGGTCCATGAAACGGTTCCACCTCAGGCCGGTCTGCTCGTGGAGCCGGGATCGAGCCAAGCGCTGACCGCTGCGCTGCGCGAACTGCTTCATGACCGCGAACGGCTTACAGGGCTCGCCGCCGGCGCCGAGCAGGCGCGGAAACGACTTCCGGATTGGCCGAGCTGTATCCGGCGCTGGAGCGCGTTACTCGAGCATGTCTGAGTTCAGTCTGAACTGGCTGCAGCTGCGCGAGGAGGCCGACCACCGCGCACGAGCCGACAGTTTGCTCCAAGCGCTGCAAAGACCTGCTCGGTCAACGTCCCGCGCTCAGCGTCCGCTGCAGATACTCGATCTCGGGGCCGGCACGGGCGCCAATCTGCGCCATCTCGCGCCGAAGCTTGGCAGCGGACAGCAATGGCGGTGCCTCGACCACGACCCCATCCTCCTCGATGGGTTGTTGCATCTCACGCGGGCCTGGGCTAGCGCTCGGGGTTACCAAGTAGATGTCAAAGCCGGCAGCCTCCTGCTCGCCGGCCCGGACTGGGACGCGCAAGTGCAGGTGGGGCAGGCCGATCTTGCCGCCGGCTTCACGGCGCAGCAGCTACCAAGCGGCGGCCTGGTCACGGCCTCTGCATTGTTGGATCTCGTCTCCGAGCCCTGGCTGTGCGCAGTCGTTGAGCGCTGCAAAGGTGCCGGCTGTTCGCTGCTGTTTGCGCTAAGCTACGATGGAAGGGTGCGGCTCGCGCCTGAACAGCCGATGGACCAGGAAGTGATTGCGCTGGTCAACCAGCATCAGCGTCGAGATAAGGGATTCGGACCAGCGCTGGGGCCGAGCGCTTCTGCCGCGGCACGGCGGTTGGCACTGGCGGCGGGTTATCAGGTGCAAACAGCGCCGAGCGCCTGGTCTCTGGGGGCTGATGAGGCGCCGCTGCAGCAGGCGCTGCTTGAGGGATGGGTTGACGCCGCCTGCGAGGTCGATCCGATGGCGACTTCGCGACTGCAGGCCTGGTGTGCAGCGCGGCAGGCCGAGGCCGCAGCAGGGGGTCTGAAGATCGCGCTAGCCCATCGCGACCTGATCGCTGTATCCCCGGATCAGTCTCCCGAACCAGGGATGACAGATCGCCCGAACGGGACGCAGTTCGCCAAAAAAGAGACCGCCGCGACAGGGTGTGCTTCCGCCGGGGCGGCCAAAGAGGCTTGCTGCCCAGAACCGGTTCGATGAATGGTTATCAATCCTGCGGCACGGCTGCTGCCGGCTGCTCGGCTTGGATAGAACGCTGCTTGATAGAAGGCGCCTTGGAAGAAGACCGGTCATTTTGCGAGACCAGGCCGACCAAGAATCCGCCACTCACCACTGCAACGAGCAAACCGCCAATCGTCAACGCATCGAAACACATACAACTACCTCCGTTTCGTGCATCCAGTCGGAAAGGTTCGCTGGGTAACCGGCGGCCGCTCCCCAAGTGGGGTACCGGTGAGCGGTACCAGCGAGCGGGAGCGGAAAATCGATTTCCCCAGCGCTCAACCTTCAGTATCGCCGCAGCAACCGTGCTGGGTATTTCAGCATATACTTATGCGGTGACAATTTGTAACGATGGGACCTGACGACCGAACGCACAGGCACTGGCCATGGCTACCGACGCTGTGAGCACGAAGACCCAAGTCCTCGTGGTCGACGACGACGCCTCGCTTCGCGAGCTTTTGCAGGATTATCTGCAACGGGAGGGCTTCAATGTCACCGGTGTCGCCGAAGGCAATGCGATGTTCGAGTGGCTGGATCAGAACGAAGCCGACATCATCATCCTCGACCTGATGCTCCCTGGCGATGACGGGCTCACGCTGGCGCGGCGATTGCGGCAGAAGATGTCGATCCCGATCATCATGCTCTCGGCCCGCGGGGACGAGATCGACCGGATCATCGGCCTCGAGGTTGGTGCGGACGATTACCTCGCCAAGCCCTTCAATCCGCGTGAGCTATTGGCCCGCATCCGGGCGGTGCTGCGCCGCCCGGCGCACCGCGAAGACAACAGCTCGGCCGATCAGATCAGCTTCGGCCCCTATCGCCTGGAGCTCGCAAGCCGGCGCCTAACGCGCGATGGCGACAACGTCCCGCTCACCGGCAGCGAGTTCGATCTGCTGCGCATCTTCGCCGAGCACCCGAATCGCGTGCTGGATCGCGACCGGCTCTTGGACCTGCTCAAGGGCTACGAGCGCAACCCCTTCGACCGCAGCATCGATGTGCAGGTCGCACGACTGCGCGCGAAGATCGAGCCCGACAAGAAAGAGCCCTGCTATGTCCGCACCGTCTGGGGCCGCGGTTACATCTTCACGCCTGCCGGCGAGGTCTAGCGCCTGGAGATCGGCGCCTGGGCTCGCATGCGCTTTCGCCCCGCCTCGCTCTTTGCCCGGGTATTGCTGACGTTGGTGCTCAGCTTCGGCGCCTTCGCACTGATCACCTTCGGCTCGGCGCTCTACTACGTGCTCTACCCGGTCGTACAGCGCTCGACCGCGGACCTGGCCGCGTTCATGGAGCTCTCGGCGCGCACGCTGGTCCTGCTCCCCAAGCCGGCCCGTCAGGATTACCAAGCCAAGCTCCTCGACGAATATCAGGTGCGGCTGCTGACCGGGCCGGACCCGCCGCAGGGCCTCAACGACTACTTCTACCCTTATGTGTTCAGACTGAGCCAGGCGCTGAGCCAGCGCCTGGACAGGCCAGTGCGCATGCAGAGCAACGTGATCGAGGGTCGACGTTGGTTCTGGGTCAACCTCGAGACGAACCAGGGCACTGTCTGGGCCGGTATCCCGCGCGATCGTATCGGCACCCGGCCGCTGATCGGCGTGCTGGTGATCTCGGCGCTGGCCGTATTACTGGTCGTCCTGACCGCTGCCATCCTTGCGCGCCGGGTCACGGCGCCGCTGACGCGGCTGGCACGCGCGGCCGAGGAGGTCGCCAAAGGCCGCTCGCCCGAGCCCCTGCCCGAAAACGGACCGCGCGAGCTCGCCGACCTCGCGCGCCAGTTCAACGAGACCAGCCAACAGGTTCGGGAACTGCTAGCCGACCGCACAGTGCTGCTCGCCGGCATCTCGCATGACCTTCGCACGCCATTGACGCGCCTGCGGCTAGCGCTCGAGATGCTCCCGGACGAGGCCGATCCACACTTGACTGCCCGCATGCGCCGCGACATCGACGAGATGAGCACCCAGATCGGTCAAGCCGTCGAGCTCGGCGGCACCCTCGGTGCCGGCAAGCGCCAACGGGAAGACATCGCCGAGCTGGTTAGCGGGGTCGTCGGCAACCGGCCTCGGATCGCCTGGCGGCCGCTCGGGCGCTGCATCCACTCCGTAAATGCCTCCGCGCTGCGCCGCATCCTCGGCAATCTGATCGAAAACGCGTTGCGCTACAGCAACGGATCGGTCGAGGTCCGCCTCGACTGTCGGCACGAGACACCCTCGCTATTCGTACTGGATCAGGGACCGGGCATCCCCGAGAGCGAGCGCAATGCCGTGTTTCGTCCCTTCTACCGTCTCGAGCATTCCCGCAACCGCTCAACCGGCGGCTCCGGCCTCGGGCTCGCCGTCGCCCGTCAGCTCGCCGTTGCCAACGAGATGGAGATCGAGCTCGGCGACCGCGAAGGCGGCGGCCTGATTGCACGAATCCGCCTCCCAAACGCACGGGCCGGGGATGACACCAAGGTCGTCCATTGAGCGGTTGCTAGGGACTCAACGGTTGACGCCTTCCCCCAGGCCACCTAGATTCCGCGGAGATCGACCGCGGAGCTCGACCACCGCACCCGGCCGCCGCACCCGGCCGCCGCGGATGCCGCCAACCGTCGCATCAACCTCGAAACGGCAAGTGGCCGCTGCGCAAACGGACAATCGAAAGCGCCCCCAGAGGCGTCTGCCAGAGGAGAGACCTGCAATGCTGCAAATGGGCGACCAAGCGCCAGAATTCTCGCTGCCCGACGCCGACATGGAACGCGTCCACAGCGCCGATCTGCTGCGCCAGGGCAAGATCGTGCTCTGTTTCTACCCGAAGGATGACACGCCGGGCTGCACCATGGAGGCACTCGAATTCAGCGACCTGCAACCCGAGTTCGAGGCCTGCGGCGCGACGCTCGTCGGCATCAGCCGCGACACTTGCGCCAGCCACGGCGCGTTCCGCGACAAGTATGGCCTGGCCATGCGTCTGCTCGCCGATACCGACGGTGATGCCTGCCAAGCCTACGGCGTGTTGAGGGAGAAAGAGAAGAACGGCGAGCGCCGAATCGGTATCCAACGCAGCACCTTCATCATTGGCCAGGACGGTATCATCCGTCACGCGCTCTATGATGTGACGCCGAAGGGACATGCGCAGCATGTACTCGAGCTTGTGCGCGCTGATTAACAGGCACTGAGAAGCCCTGACAGCATGCTCCTTGCGGCCATCGAAATCAGGGGCCTGTATAGGCTGGATCAGTATTCTGACAGGGCCTCTTAGCTAGAATCCGGGCACGACCTTGGTCGCGAGCCCAGTCTCGAGCGCCTCGCCGAGCGAGATCCAGTACATCTTATTGTTGGGCACGGCCGCAGCGGCCAGCGCAACGCTCTCATCGATACCCATCTCGCGCAGATAGAGTGCGGCGCTGACCACCGAGAGTTGCCCACCCTCATGGCTGCTCAGATGCGCCGGCACCCTGCTCTGGTGGATGCCGAGCCGTGCGTTCGCGGTCACATAACGCTCGACGCCGCCGGCCAGCACGTCGACGCAGGCCGAGGTACAGATCCGGTTGACCCCGACCGGGATGCCGTTCTCACGCAGCCAGCGGCCGAGCTGGCGCGCCTCGTAGAGCGAGCCGCCAGGGCTGTTGATCACCAGTCCGACCGCCCGCTCGGCACGCAGCCGCTCGATCACACGCTCCGCGAAGCCGTCGCTGATCTCACCGTCGACCACCAGCCAGGTCTTATCGACGCTGCCATCGGGATCGAACCGCACCAGGCCGGGCCTCATGCCGGTCAAAGCGGCAAGCTGCGTGCAGGCGTTTTGGGCTCGGCGGCGAAGCCGTGCGCCTTCGTCCGGTCGAGCGGCGACGGCGCGCGTGAGGTCGTTTGCGCGCCGGATCATGCGCTCGACGCCGAAGCCGTATTGGTCGAGCGCGGCGATGACCACCGCATCGGTCGCCGCCCGGTCCTCACTTTGCATCACCCGCAGCAGGTGACAGGCGGCGATCTCGGTGAGCAGCTCGTCGCGGTCGAGGCCAGCCGGAAGCGCCTTGTGGCCGAGCGGCAGCTGTGCACAGCCGATCAACAGCAGCGCGCCGAGCAGCACGGCGCCGAACAGCCGCCCGCATCCCCCGCTGCGGACCCGAGGTGCGATATCGAAGCGGCCGTGTCGACTGGGCATCTCAGTCACGCACGGGGATGCCGTCGTCCCGAAGCCGTGCCTTGACCGAGGCAATCGGCACCTCGCGGCGGTGGAAGATGCCGGCTGCGAGTGCGGCCTCAGCACCGGCGGATTGAAAGACCTGCGAGAAATGCTCGGGGCTGCCCGCACCGCTGGAGGCGATCACCGGGATACCGACCGCTGCCCGGACTGCAGCGACGAGCTCCAGATCGAAGCCGCTGCCGGTGCCGTCACGGTCGATCGAGTTCAGCAGGATCTCGCCGGCTCCAAGCTGCTCGCAGACCCGCGCCAGTTCGATCGCATCGACGTCCCGGCCCTCGCGTCCGCCCTTGACGGTGCATTGGAACCAGCAGAAGCGCTCACCGTTCGGCCCTGGCAGCGCGGTCTCGATCGTCGTGCGCTCGGTGGCGTCCGGCGAGTCGACATAGACGCGCCGCGGGTCGACCGAGATCACCACCGCCTGATTGCCGTACACGGTCGCGATCTGCTCGATCGCGCTGCTGCCGTCGCCGCCGCCGCTGGCGCGGAAGGCCTCGACGATCGCGACGGCCTCCGAGCCGATCGAGACCTTGTCGGCACCGGAGCGGAAGTATTCCCCGGCGACATCGAGTGCGCTATGACCGTGGCCGGCGGCATCGGTGAAGGCCCGGATGCCGCCGCCGATCGTCAGCGGGACGAAGACGTTCTCCGAGGTGCGCCGGAGCACCTCGAGCATCGGCTGATCGGCCAACGGGAAGTCCCGGAAAGCCGTAATGTTCAGGAAGGTGATCTCATCGGCGCCCTCGTCGTAGTAGCGCCCTGCCAACTCGACCGGCTTGCCGAGATTGCGCACAGCACCACCGGGTTCGCGCACGTCGTATTGATCGCCCTTGGTCACGACCAGGTCCCCGGCATCATTGCTGCGCACATCGAGACAGGCGATCACCCGACGAGCCAACTGTGTCGGCCCCGACGGCCCTTGCTCGGCGGCCGGTTCCCGCTCCGGCTGCAGGGCCTCCCCGCTGAGGAAACGCCGCAGCACCTCAAGACCGTCTTGACCACTCTTCTCGGGATGGAACTGGACGGCCGCAACCCGGCCACGCTGCACAGCGCTGACGAACGAAGCGCCATAGTCGGTCTCGGCGAGCACCCAGCCCGCATTCTCGGCGGTCGATTCGGCGTAGAAGGAATGGACGAAATAGAACCGCTGCGCATCCAGACCGGCCAGCAGCGGACCGGGGTGCTGCAAGCGTAAGCCGTTCCAGCCCATGTGCGGCACCGCGAGCGTCGACTCGGGGAAGCGCCGCACCTGCCCTGGGATCAGACCGAGGCCGGCAATCCCGGGCGACTCCTCACTGCCCTCAAAGAGTGTCTGCAGCCCCAGACAGATCCCGAGGAAGGGTCGGTCTGCAGCCAGATATTCCTTCAGAGGCTCGGTATAGCCGAGGGCATCGAGTCGCTGCATCGCGGCGCCGAACGCACCGACGCCGGGGAAGATCAGGTACTCGGCATCGAGGATGTCGCGCGGGCGCCGGATATCGATGAGCTCGAAACCGAGTTTGGTGATGGCATTCCGGACACTGCGCACGTTGCCGGCGCCATAGTCGAGGAGGGAGATCATGAGCGGTGGGACAGCCTGGACGATCGATCGAAACAGAAGTTTAGCAGCACCCTCGCCGAGATCGCCCGCGAGGGCAACCGCGCCCGCTCAGATATCGATCCCCTCGGCCTCGACGACGCGGGCAAGCGCAGCCTCCATGGTGGCGCGGGCGCGCGCAGTGGCCGCATGGAGGAAGGCATGTAGGGCAGCGTCCTCGGCATTGCGGCTCTCGCACTCGCGGCTGTACTGCTCGAAGGCGACGAGGCTCGAGACGAGCTGCACCAGATGATGCGGGCACTCGCAGCGAACGGTCGGCGACGCGGTCGCGATCCGCGCCAGCGTCGCGCTGTCATAGAGCCGCCGCGGGATCGGGGATGAGAGATCGACATCCGCGAGCAGGGTCTCGGCGGCCGGCCGCTGCTCGGCCCCATGCAGCGCGGCGCACCAGCGCGCGAGCTCGGCTGCATCGACCGGCGCGCGCTTGGCCGTGATTCGTTGCGCCTCCAGCCGCTCGACCGCGCCCCTGGATGCGAATCCATAGACCACTAGCCCCTGCGACGCACCGGACTCGGTCAGCAGATCGCTGATCTGCGCGATCCGGTCAAGCTGAATGGTCGGTCGCTCCAGTACCAGCAGGTCGATCTTGATCTCGGCGGCCGCGTCGCGGAAGCGGCGCTCATCGTCGAATGCCCCAACCAGCTCGATGCCGTGATTCTCGACACTGAGCGGTTCACCGCTTCGGGCCAACAGCGTGGGCAGCGTCGGCCCGAGCACCGCGATTCGGCAGGGTGGTCGCTCGGTCTCGTTGCTCGGCGCCACCTGCAGCCCCTGTGAGCGCTCGCGCAGTTGCGCCAGCGTCAACGGTGCGACGTGGCTAATCGCATCGCCGTTGTCGACCAGCCGCTTGATCAGGGTCAGTCGCCCGACGTCTTCGGCAGAGTACAGCCGGGTTCCGGCCTCGGAACGGACGGGCTCGACAACGGCATAGCGCCGCTCCCACACACGTAAGGTATCGGGCGGAATTCCGGTGAGGCGCGCGACGGCGCCGATTCGGTAGGTCTGACAGGTGAACGGCTGCTCAGATTCTGACAAGATCACACCCTCGATGAACAGATTTTGTTCATATAAAAATCGGATTTTCACATTGACAAAGCCGGATTATCGGCCTAGATTCAGGTCAAATCCTAGTCAATATCGATGCTCAGCATTCGCATCGTGGGCGGCAGGGTCCCTAAAGAGGCAAGCTGCTCCGCTAGATGATGGTGACAGTATCAGGTACGACCAAGTTTTGTTCAGGCAGAACCTGACAACACCCCGTAACCGGCGGGGAGGAGACGCACGATGCTCGTGACTTCGCAGAGGCTGATCGCGGTCCGCCGAGGCCTGCCGGCCCTGATCACCGGCCTCGCCCTCTGGCTCCCATCCGGAACGACCGGCGCGGGCCAGCCAGGATGCACACGCGATGCCCTTCACTCCCACCTCGCATCAGGGGGTCAGGCATCCAGTCTTAACTTACTGGCTGCTGCCCGCCAGGCGGCGGCCCCCTGGGCATCAGCCCCGATTCGGTCGTCACCGTCCGCACAGCCCACCCTAGGCAGGATCGAGGATCAGCAACACGGACGGCTTTCAGAGGCCGCCCTCCGCGACCGTGTCGCTCAATATCAGATCGTCCCGAGAACCCCCTCCGATGCGCCAGCGGTCGCGCTCAACTCCATGCCTGATCCGTCCTGCCCCGCGGACTGAAGATCGCATGATGAGGCGAGGCCGAGCGCACCCCAAAGCGCACCCCAACCAGCCCGACGATAACCAGCTGCCCGACAAGCCGCCCAGCCAAAGAGGTAGAACGTCATGAATCACTTCGAATATTGGAGTCCAGCGCCTTTTCAGAGTATCGACCTCGACCTCCCGCTGCACGAGGAGACCGATGACGGTGAGGCGGTCGCAAGTTTGGTCCAGAACATCTTGACCGGAGTCGACGACCTGGCTGCGGGCGGTACCATCAGTGGTCGCGATATCGTGCAAGCGCTCAGCATCGCGACCGCTGTACATGCAGCCAAGGTTGAGGTCTCCGCATTGAGCGGAGAGACGCTCAGGCTCAACCTGCTCGATGTTCGGCTTCAGGAGGAACGGCTGAACTGAAGCCCAATACGGCGGTTACCGTGAACCACGCGGCATTCATCGTCCGGGGTGGCACGCCGTGCCATGAACGTCAGCGAGGCTCTCGCCACGGTCATCCGTCCCACGGTCATCGGCCCCACGGTCATCGGCAAGCGACTCCGAAAGGGATCGCACTGGCAGGCACAACGTAACCCCTCCCAGCAGAATCTAGCGCTGGGCGGGTACCAAGGGGCCATGCGCTGTTGCCGGACGCTGCAGTCTTGGCCAGTTCAGCGTTTTCGGCTGCGGTACCAGCCACGAATCGCATCAGTGGCCTGCCTAAACCAGAACGAGCCTGGCGCCAGGCTCAGATAGACCATCAAGAGGATTGCTGCTTGGTACCAGAGCATCCCCATCCAGGCTGGCGTCAGTCCGGTCTGAAACCAATTCTCAGCCAAACGTTGCAGATTGAAGAAGGCGAAGTAGGTAAGGAAGGCCAGCAGGAGTCGAGCCGTTCCCCGCTGACGCGGCGACAGGGTCGTGAGCGGGATCGCAAGGAGGGCCAATGCATAGATGGCGAGCGGCGCCGCAAGACGATGGCTGAGCTCAGCGCGCTCCGCGAGCGACTCGGCGCCGACCAGAGCCCGCGTCGGCATCGCTGCGCGCCGGCGGCGCTCGATCTCGCTGCCCCCGTCGTTGTCGAGAAAGTAGGTATAGCGATCAAAGTGCGCTAGCCGGTAATCCGCTCTCCCGGGCGTGCCGTCGTAGCGGCGCCCCGATTCAAGCACCACGCGCTGCTCACCGGTTTCGCGGTCGCGTTGGTAAGTGCCGCTGTCGGCAACGATCAGTCGCGGCTGCTCGGCGCGCCTGTCCTGCAGGAAGATGCCGCGAAAGCGGTTCGCTTCGTCGATCTCAGCGGCGTAGAAGGTGATGCGGCCTCCATCCTGTTGATAGAAGCGACCGGCGCGGAGGCCGGCGACCTGTGTCGAACGTTGGTCCTGAGCATCCTCGATGATCTGGACCTGCAGCGATGCATAGGGCTGACCGACCAACGCGAACCAGCCGGTCACGAGCGAAAGCGGGACCGCGAACAACAGTAGCGATCGGTAGAGCCGCACTGGGCCGAAGCCACAGGCACCGAACGCGATCAGCTCGCTGTCGCGAGCGAGGCGCCCGAGGGTGACCAGCACCGCGATGAAGAACGCCGGCGGCAGCAGGCTCGCCGTATCGCGGAGGATCTGCAGCCCGAGGTAGCGCAGCACCGCATCGTTGCTGAGGGCACCAACGTTGACCTCCTCGAGCGTGCGCAGCAGCAGCATGCTGACCATCACCATCAGCAAGGTCAGCATGATCGCAGCAAAGACCTTGCTAATCTCCGCCAGCAGGTAGCGATCGGCGACGCTCAGCACGGACGCCTCCGACCGCTGACCACTGATAGCGCCACCCAGCCGGGCGGCGCCCGGCCGCCGCCTTCATCGCACAGCCCAAGCGCGCGCTGAGGACCAAACGCCCCCCGTGGCCTGGAAGCCAACACATTCATTCTGCCGCTCGGATCAGCACCGAGCCAGACGCCGTCCGCCCCCGGAGCTGCGGCTGATACATCGCCTCGACCGCGGCGGCCGGATGATGGAATTCGCCCGGCGAGACCGCCCGCACCACATAGGCGAGCTGGAAGCTCGACGGATCGCGCCGCTCGCGATTGACGGCCGCAACGAAACGATCGGCGCCAAAGGCGGTATGCACCGGCTCGGTGACCCGATTCAGCCAGGGCAGCCCCTCGACTGAGCCGGACTGGAGCAGGTGCGGATTGTCGATCTCGAGGCCGGCCGGCAGCGGATCGTTGACGATCAGCCGAGCGGCGCGACGGCGATCGGCGGTGACCGTGACCAGCACTACCAGCCGCGCGCCTTGCTGGACCTGGGTCGGATCGACCCGACGGCCGTCGAGATCGTAGTAGGCGCGTTCGATTTCGTAACCGCGCGCAGATGCCGGCGGCTTTGTCTGCGGCACGCCGCCCGCGGTGACCGATGCCGTCAGCGGCCGCTCGCCCGCATTGGCGATCGCGAGCGCCGCGAAGGCGTCGCGCTGGCTCGAATCGTAGCGGCGGAAGAAGGCGCCGCCGACCGGCTCACCGCCGACACGGAGCCGGGGCTTGGCGCCACCATCCATCAGGGCGTGGGCGGCGAGCAGCATCCAGACCTGCTCCTGGGTGCTCGGGTACTCGAGCGCGGACCATTTCTGCGCCAGCCGCTCGCCAAGGGCGCGCAGGTTGATCGCGCCGAGGTTCGCCTCGGCCGCGAACGCGAGCAGCGCCGCGCCGTCGCGCAGGTGTGAGCCGAAGTCGTCGCGCCAACCGTTGGCATCGGGACCGTCATTCCACCGATCCAAAGCGGAGCGCAGCGCGATCGCGGCGCGCTCGCGCTCGCCGTACAACGCCAGCGCCGCACCGAGCTGGGCGCGTGCCATCGGCGTCGCGAAGGCGTCGAGCTTGGTCTCCAGGTAGTAGCGCAGGTCGCCAACCGGGACGCGCTGATGGCGGGCCAGCACATAGAGCCCATAGGCGATCCCTTCGCCGCCCTGATCGAAATCGGACGCGTAGCTGAGCTGGTTGCGCAGGTTATCCAGCGCGTTGTCGAAGGCCGGCACGGGCACCGTATAACCCTGCTCGCGCGCCCGGCTCAGGAAATCGGTGACATAGGCATCGAGCCAGAGATCGCCGGGTGCGGGCGACCAGAGCCCGAAACCGCCATTCGACGCCTGGTGGGCGAGTACCTGCGCGATCGTCTCGCGCACCCTTTTCGCAGCGGTCTGATCGGCCGGCAGCCCAGCCGCGACGGCAACCTGATCCAGGTACAGCAACGGCAGCGCGCGGCTCGTGCGCTGCTCGACGCAGCCGTAAGGATAACGATCCAGCGCCCAAAGCAGGCCAGGCACGTCGATGCCCGCGGCGCCGCTGACCGAGACCAGCCAGTGGCCGGTCCCGGGGACGAAGTCGGTCCCTTCGACATCGTTCAGCATCGAGCTCGGCGCCAGCGCATCGGCCCCCGGCTCAAGCCGGGCCGTCGTGGTCCGTCGAACCGGCGGCTCGAGCGCCCGCACCCCGAGCTGCAGGGTCTTGGTCAGCTCGTCGCCGGCCGGGGTGACCAGCCGGATCAGCAGCTCGTTGTCGCCGAGCCGGGTCGCCGTGACCGGGTATTCGAGCCGGACGCGGCCCCGCTCCGCAAGCTCGACCAGTAGCGGAGTGCCGTCGTTGTCGATCGCCAGCCCTTCGCCGTTACTGGTCAGCGAGACCTCGACCGTGCCGGCCGGTCCCTCGACATGGGCGAGCTCGACCAGGATGCGCGAGCGGTCGCCCGGCGCCAGGAAGCGCGGCATCGCCGCACTGACGACGATCGGGTCGCGTACCAGCATCTGCTTGGTAGCCTGGCCAACGCCGTCGGCGGACCAGGCCATCGCCATCAGTTGCACCTGACCATTGAAGTCGGGCAGATCGAAGCTCGCCTGAGCCTGGCCGTTCGCATCGATCTCGAGGATCTCGCTCTGGAAGGCAACCAGGGCCTCGCTCGGCGGCGGTCCCTCGAAGCTCATCAGCTGCCGGGCGCCGCTGCCGGTGCGCAGCCGGCCCGGCTCGCCCTGCATACGGTCGATCAGCCGGCCGTAGAGATCGTGCAAGGCTGCACCGAGCCGACGCTGGCCGAAGTACCAGCCCACCGGCGACCAGGGCTCGAAGCCGGTCAGATTGAGGATACCGACATCGACCGCGGCCAGGGTGGCATAGGCCGTTTCACCCGGAGCGAGATTGGTCAGCCTGAGGCCCACCTCGAGCGGCGCGCGTGGTCTTGTGCGCTCGGGGGCATCGATCACGACCGCCAAACGCCGCTCTTCCGGGTCGACACCGGCCCAGTGCAGCCCGATCGCGCGCCGCGGCATCCGCCGCGCGGCCAGGTCCATCCCGCGATAGAGCATCGCGGTGACATAGACGCCCGGCCCCCAGTCGGCGGTGACCGGCAACTCGACCGTCGCACCGCCCTCCGGGACCTCGGCCGGGTGCATGCTGACCAGGCCGTCGCTGCTGATCACCATCACCAGCGCCAGGCCCGGGAAGCGCGGCTCGAGCCGCACCCGCGCCTGCTCACCGATCCGGTACTCGGGCTTGTCGAGCGAGACCTTGAGCCCATCCGGGGTATCGAACGCCTTCGGCGCGACGTACCAGCCGGCCTCGAAGCCGACACTTGCCGGTACAAGGTTGGGGTCGCTCCCTGAGCCAGCCCCCGAGCCAGCTTCTGATTCTGCGCCCCCCTCGACCCGCAGCTCGTACGCGCCCCAATCGACCGCCGCCTCGAGCGTTTTCGTGAGCGGCCCCATGCCGTCGACGCCAACGCCGCTGTCCCCAACGCCGCTATCCCCGGCCCCGTGCCCAGAAACGGGGTCGCCAGCGCTATCACCCCCAGCGCTATCACCCTCAGCGCCATTACCCTCAGCCTCGATCGCGAGCTCGCCGCTCGCGACCCGGGTGCGGCTCACGATCGGCTCATAGCGCCAGTCGCCGTCGGTCTGATACCACTGATAGGAGGTCTGGACCTTGGACAGGGTCCAGCGCAGGTCCGAGGCCTGAGCCGGTTGGCCGTCCCCGTCCAGCGCCATGACCTCGAAACGGGCATTGGCCCCCTGCTCGACGGCACCGTCGAACAGCGGTCTAATGCCGATCCGCGGGCGCGGGTCGGCAATCGGCAGGCTGAGCTCGCGCTCCACCGGGCGCCCGCCGCCGTCGAGCACCTGCACATTGATCTGCGCCTTGAGCGGCCGACTGCTCGCGGCCAGCGTTGGCAGCTCGATGCCAACCTGCGCCTTGCCGTCGGCGCCAGTCTCGGTACCCGGCAGCGGTGCGGTTCGATCATGGACCTCATCATCGGCGAGGCCGAACTGCCAGCCCGGCCAGTCCTCGAGGCCATCGGCCAGGCTCACGCGGGTGCTGCCCTCGACCTCGAGGCCAGCCGCCGGCGCACCGTAGAGATAGCGCGCGTCGATCGTCAAACGCGGCGGCGATGCGGGGTCCAGGGTCTTGGCAGCGGACTCGACAGTGAAATCGAGCCGCTCGGGCTCGAAGTCCTCGACCAGGAACTGGGTCTGGGCCAGGGCCTCGGCCTGCGGGTCGGCAAACACCTCGGCCTGCCAGGTACCGCGCATTGCGTCGTCGAGCAGCGGCACGCGCAGCAGGTGGCCGCCGAATCCCTGATCCGGGACCTGCTCGCGGCGGAACTCGACGCCATCGGGCCGTTCGAGCACGAAGGTCAGCGGCACGCCGGTCAGCGCGCCGGCGCGCGGATCGCGCGTCAGCGCGGTCAAGGTCACTGTTTCGCCGGGCCGATAGATACCGCGCTCGCTGACCAGATAGCTGTCGATCGGCTTCGGCGCTGACCGACCCTGCACGCCACGGTCGCTCAGATCGAACGGGCTCGCCTGCAGGTCGAGGAAGCCAAAGTCGCCCTGCGCGCCTTCGGCGCTCAGCAGGGCGGGCCGGTTGCCTCCCTCGCCGCGCAGCAGGCCGGGGTCGAAGCGCGCATGGCCCTGCGCATCGGTGCGCGCCTCGCCGAGCACCTGCTGGTTCAGCGCCAGCAGCTGCAGCCGGACATCGGCGAGCGGCTCGGCGCTGGAGAGCGAGCGCACGAACGCGTGCAGGCCATCGTCGGCGGAGAGCGCCGTCAGCCCGAGATCGGAGACGACGAACCATTGGGTCGCCAGACCATCGGTCTTGAGCGCATCGGCCGGCCGCGCGGTGAGGATATAGGCGCCCGGGGCGAGACTAGGCGCTGGCGCATCAGGCTGGCGTGCGGTCGTATCGGCCTGAGTCGCTTGCGCGCCCGGCGACGGTGCGGCCATGCTGGCCCGGCTCGGCTGCTCGCTCGCCCGGATTGCAGAGCCATCGTCCTGGCCTGCCGACGCGCTCGTCGCATCGGTCTGGGTCGCATCGGTCTGGGTCGCATCGGTCTGGGTCGCATCGGCCTGGCTTGTCGGCGTGCTGCTCGCATCGCCGTGACGAGGATCGATCTCGGCGATCAGCTCTGCGATCGGGATCGCCGTCGTGACCTCACGGTTGAGCTCGGAGCGGGTCTCGATCTGCCCCTTCCAGAGTCGCTCGCCGCGCCGCTCTTGCAGCGCCTCGATCTCGTACTCGTTGAGCTGCGCGAGCAGCTCGTCGTCGGCCGCGAAGCCGCCGAGGGCGCGATCGCCGACCCGATAGAGCGCTGCCTCGAGCAGATCGGTGTTGACCGTGACCACCGGCAGCGCCGCATCGCCGCCGCTCGGCAGCACATAGGCACGACCCGGGAAGCGCACCGAGGGCGAGCGATCGCGCACATAGACCTTGAGCTCGACCGACTTGGCGAGGCGCTCGCCAGCGTTGGATGGCAGACCCTCGCGCACCTCGATCCGATAGCGCTCGCCGTGCGCGACACCGTCGATGCAGATCTGCTCGGCCTCCGGCTCGATCGCGAGCCCGGCCGCATCGAGCTCGATGTAGTCCGCGAGCACGACGCCGTCGCGGGCCAATGGATCGGAGAAGCGGATGCAGATGCGCGGGTCACGCGCATCCGAAGAAACGCTGTGGTCGACGACGCGGAAGCCGTGCTGTGCGACGAGCTGGTCCAGGTGGGACTGCAGCGCCGTATCATTGACCAGTGCCAGCGACGCACGCGCGGCCCGTATGGCCTCGCGCCAGGCCGAGCGCGCCTCGAGCGAGCGTCCGATCCGCGCCAGCGCCCGCGCCTGCTGGCCAGGATCAGTGGCGCTCAGATAGGCGTTGATCGCCGCGGCGGTCACCTCCTCGCGGAAGCGCTGGCGCAGCGACCAATCGTTGGTCTCGACCGCCGCAGCGGCTTCGGCCAGCCGCATCCAGAGGCCGTAGTCGTCGGGTGCCAACCGAACGGCGACGCGATAGGCCCGAGCCGCGTCTTGGGCGTCGTTCGCGTTCAGCGCGCGCTGGGCGTCGGCGATGATCGCATCGAGTCCGCCATCGGCATCGGTGCTGTCGTCGGCCTGCGCGATCCGTCGGCGCAGCGCATTGGCCTCGTCCCGGTAACGGCTCGGCAGAAACGCCAGCTCCGAACGACGCTCCGCGCGCCGGTCAGCGCGCTCGGGTGCGGCACCCCGGATATAGCCGGAGATGGCGCCATCAAAGGCGCGCAGCTCACCGAAATCGGCCTTGAGGAAGCACCAGCCGGCATTGCGGTTGTAGGTGAATGCCTGGCAACGGTTGTCGGCCAGACAGGCGGCCTGGCAGTCGTCGAGGCCGACGTCTTGCAGGGTGTCGTAGTCCTCGCCGAAATAGTCGGCGCCGTTGATGATGACCAGCTCGCGAGGCTCGGCAGCCAGAACGAGCACCGCAGAGAAGGCAAGCAAGAGCAGCGGCAAAACCCACCCAAGCGTCAGCCGGCGCAAGCCGTCCAAGGATTGTCCCATCGCCGTCTCCGGTACTGGTGATCGCAGGTAAAGAGCAAGTGTATACCGCGCGCGGATGCTGATGACGACAGCGGCGATGGCGCGGCTCCGCCTTGCTAGGCAGCGCGCTGTGCTTGCAGATCGGCCGGGTCGTCCGGCTTCGCACTAGCGCTCGCCCGCAACAACCGCCCACGGCAGGGTCCCGCCCTGGACGATGAATCCCGCATGATTCCCGGTAAGCTGAACACTCTACGCAAGAACCAACCTCGACGTTCTAGCTGGCAATCAGCCGGATCTCTTCGGGTCATTTTGGTCATTTGCGGCCAGCAAGGCTGGTGTCCGCCGAGCTTGGGCAAGTCAAACGGCCGTTTTGACAGCGGCCCTTAAGCGGTCCTTAGTCCGCATTCAAGGCGTCGAAGGCATCGCTCGCCCGGGCCTCGAAGGTCTCGCCGGCATGCTCGATGAACAAAGCCGCCAACCCTCGTTCTTCAGCCAGACCCATGCCCCGATCCGGCCCGAGCACGAGCAGCGCGGTCGCCCAGGCATCCGCGCGCATCGTCGATTCGGCCAGCACCGTGACCGAGGCCAGCTGATGGCCGACCGGACGCCCGGTCGCCGGATCGATCGTGTGCGAGTAGCGCCGGCCTTCGACCTCGAAGAAGTTGCGATAGTCGCCTGAGGTGGCCATGCCCAGATCACGCAGCGCCACGACGCGGAAGATCGCTCGCTTGTCGGTCTCGGGGCGCTCGATCGCGATCTGCCAGGGCTGGCCGCGGCCATTTCGGCCGCGCCCGCGCAATTCGCCGCCGATCTCGACGAGATAGTCGGTGATGTCCGCCGATTCGAGCAGTTCGGCGATCCGATCAACCGCATAACCCTTCGCGATCGCCGACAGATCGACAGAGAGATCGGCGCGCGTCTTGCGCACCGCCGGCGGCTGTTCCCGCAGCCGCAATTGCTGCCAGCCGACCCGCGCCCGGGCCGCGGCGATCTCGCCCGCAGTCGGCAGCGCCTCGGCGCTGACGGTCGGCCCGAAGCCCCAGAGATTCACCAAAGGGCCCACCGTCACATCGAATGCACCGCCGCTAGCCCGACTGACCCCCTGCGCCGTCTTCAGCACCGAGACCAGCTCCTCTGAGACCGGGCACCAGTCGGTCGAGGGGCTTGCGTTGAAGCGCGACAGCTCCGAGTCGGGCTGATAGGTCGACATCTGCGCATTGATCGCCGCGAGCCGCGCCTCGATGCGCTCGGCCAAGGCGGCGCGATCGAGATCGGTCGCCGGCTCGACGATCTGCACACTGTAGGTCGTCCCCATGGTCGCGCCGCGCAGCCCGAGCACGGTTGGTCCCCCGCCACGGCCACAGCTGGCCAAGAGCAGCAGGGCCGCAATGAGCACCACCCAGGGCGCCAGGCGGGAAGCGGCGAGCCGGGGCTCTGCGGCGGAGTCGGTACAGCGCTGCGCGCCTTGAGGGAATAGCTTCAGTATCATTCGTCTACACACGACATTGTCCAAGCGCGTGCGCTCGAGACCGGCACGAGGCCGGGCAGCGCCGCACAGCTGAGGACGCAATGATAGACCCTGACCCGCAAGCGCATCGGTCTGGCTTCAACCCACGGCGCAACGCCCTGATGCGCCTGGATGGTGCCAGTGCCGGCCCCTATGGCGGGCTCGGGCTCGACGGCCCGCGTCTGCGCCTGCGCGACTATCTCTTCTTGCGGCCATATGGCCGCCAGCTGCTCACACCCGCGGCCGCGGCCTGGATCGGATCGGCCTGGGTGTTGATCCTGCTGATGGCGAGCCTCGAGGGCTTTGTCTGGGGCATGATCGGCCTTTCGCTCGTGCCGGCTGAAACAGCCTGGCTGGGACCGCCGATTGGGCTGTTCCTGTTCGCGTTATTGTTCGCGGTGGTCTGGGTCGTCGATGCCTCGTTGATCACCTCTGAGAAACCTCGCCTGAGCGGGCAGGCACTGCGCGAATCCGGGCCGTTGCTGCGCTGGCTGCTCGGGCTGCTCGTGCGGGTCGGGATCGTCGCGATCTCGCTCTACGTGACCGCACCGTTCATCGAAAAACTGATCCGGGCCGATGACATCGCCGCTTGGCATCAGGCCCAGGTCGAGCGCTACTTCGATCAGCGTGCCGAGACCTTGCGCGAGCAGGTCGATGAGCGCATCGCCCAGCTCGAGACCGGCTTTCAGGCGCGCATTGCGGGTCTCGAGCAGCAGATTGGTCGCATCGATGAGGCCATCGCGACCGAGCGGCAGCGGCGAGAACGCATCCGGGCCGAGTATCAGCCGGAGATCGAGGTGCTGACGCGAGACCTCGCCGAGGCGCGGCAGCGGGTAGGCGACGAGGTGTTCGGACGCGACGGACGGCCGGCGGGCTACGGCCCCGAAGCGCGCAGATGGAACGCCCGCGCCGAGCTGCTGGCCGAGACGCTGGAATCCAAACGCAACGAGCTGGAAGAACGGGTCGCGCCGATCGATGCACGGATCGGGGCGCTGCAGCAGCAGCTCAGTGAGATCAATGCCGGATTGGCCGAGCTCCGCATCGAGGAACAGGCCCTGCGCGAACGGATCAGGGCCGAGATCGAGGCCGAGCAGCCGCCGCCGGCGCCACCTGAGCTGACCTTTGCCGCGCGCTCCAAGGCGCTCACCGCGCTGCGCGAGAGCTCAGGCGAGCAGGGCGTGCCCCACTTCGAGACCGTTGAGGGGTTCGCTCAGGCCGCACTCGGTGTGCTCTTCTTCGCCCTGATCGCCCTCAAGCTGTTCGAGCCGCCGGCGGTGCAGGCCTACTACAGCGAGTCGGTCCAGAGCCAGTATCGCAAGTATCTCGCCGGTGGGCTCGTCGACATCCCGGGATTCGCTCACCACGATGATCCGGCGCGCCGGCTCTCGCCGGCCGAGTTCGCCCGCCGTTGGGAACAGTGGGAGCGCAGCCCGGATGCCTTTCTCGCCGCTTACCGAGACGAGCTCGACGCCAAGGCGAGCCTGGACCGCCTCGACGCCGACCGTGAGCATGAGCGCGAGCTGCTGAGCCGCCGACGCGAGAGCATCGACCATCAGCTCGCGCTCGAGCATCGACAACGAGAATCAGAGCTGGAGGTGCGCGAGCAGGAGCTGCAGCTGCGATTGGGCCAGTTCAAGGAGCGGCTCGACAGCGAGACGCGTCGACAACGGATGCGCGACGAGTGGGCGGTGGAACAGGAGCATCAGGAACAGCTCGAGGCCAACCTCGAGGCGCAGCGCGCCCGACGCGAGCAGCGCATCGATGCGCTGCAGCAGCGCTTGGAGCAGCATCGCTCGGCGCGTGCTGCATGCCGCGACCAGCAGCTCAACCTGACGCGAACCCTGGCCGAGAATCGCGAGGCGATCAGTGCGACGGCGCAGACGCTCCGCTCGGTCGAGGCACGGATCAACGCCCAACAGCCGGCCTTGCGAACATTGCGCAGCGACCTCGAAGAGGCCGAGCGGCAGCGTGCCGCAAAGGGCGTATCCGGCTGGCTCAGCGCCCCAGCGCGCCGTTCGCGGCGACTGCGGCGCGGCATCCGACGGATCGAAAGGCTGCTCGCACCGGAGTACAGGCTGCTCGACGCAAGCCGGGGACGGCTCACCGTGCTGGAGACCGAGCATGAGCAGTTGCGGCGCTCGCTCGAGGAACAACGGGCTGCCGAGGACGAGCTGCAAAGGCGGTGCGACGATGAGCGCTCGGCCTTGGAGCGCCTGCTGCTGGAGCCGCCACCGCAATTGCGATTTGATGCTGCGAGCCCGACAACGGCTTCCGCCAATGGAGATTCCAGGGAATCGCCCGCAACCGCGATCACGTCAGTTTGAAGACCTGCTGGTTTCCCAGCCCGAGCACCTGCTGCGCCAAATCGAGGGCCTGCTCCGCGAACGCATCCAGGTCGCTCCAGCGGTCTGCTGTATCGAGCACATCGGTCAAGCTCGCGCTGATGACGCGCAGGTCGTAGGCACCCTGGCTGCGCCGCTCGGCTGCCGCCTGCTCGCTCGTCACATAGAGAACCGGCTCCTGCTCGCCCATCGGCACCAACGCCAGGATGAACCGGTAGTCGCGGTCATCGTCGCTGTCGATCTCGCCCAGCACGGTCGCTGAATGGTCGCCGATCTGATAACGCCGCTTCGGCAGCGCGGTCTTGATCTTGGGTCGCTCTTGCATCGTCCTGCTCAATGGTTGGAGGCATATCACCAGGCCCTGCACGAAGGCGAGCAGCGCGCGACGCGGGATTGCGCCACCGAGAAGCGATGCCGTCTGCTTCCGATCCAGCGATGTGCTCCCGCACGGCATTCCCGAGGTTGCAGGTCGACAGCGTCCAGGCGGCCTGGTTTAAGGGTTTGTTCGCGAGCGAGTGCATGGCGTTGCTCCCGCTGCTGCGCCCGAGATGGCGCCAGCGTAGCCGCCGCACAACGTCAGCGTCGCAACGCCAACCCACGCTTGACGCCAGCAATCCACGCTGAGGAATAGTCGATCACTTGCTTCCCGACGCGGCCGCGATTGGTCGCCCCTTGCCGCTTGACCCGCGCAACCTCCTGATCTATCTGGCTACAGGAGGCATTCTGTTAGGGCTTCTAAAGGGCGTCTTGGGGTGGCATGGCGCGCAGCAGCTCCCGGACCAAACCGGGCCCCCGATAGATCAAGCCCGTATAGACCTGAACCAGATCGGCGCCGGCGTCGCGTTTCGCCGCGACATCCTCGGGCGAGAAGATGCCCCCGGTACCGATCAGCACCGGCCCTGGGCCGACAGCGGCACGCACCTGCGCCAGCAGATCGGTGCTGCGAGCGAACAGGGGGCGTCCGGAGAGCCCACCGCTGAGGCCCGCCTGAGGCCGACTCAATTGCTCCAGCCGGACCGTTGTATTGGTCAGGATCAGGCCGGCGCAGCCGGCCTCGAGCGCCGCACGCGCGCAGGCGATCGCGTCTTCGTCTGCTAAATCGGGTGCGAGCTTCAACAGCACTGGACGCGGGCGCGCCAAGCGCTGATTCGGCCCCTGCACCGCATGGACCAGGCGCTGCACCTGCTCGACCGTCTGCAGGTCGCGCAGACCGGGCGTATTCGGGCTCGAGATATTGACGACCAAGTAATCGGCCAGCTCGGCCAGCAGCTCGCAGCTGCGCCGATAATCCTCTGGCGCCTTCTCGGCGGCCGTCACCTTCGACTTACCGAGATTCACCCCGACCGGCACCTGCAGGATCGCGCGCTCGCGCAGCCGCGTGAGCCTCACCGCCATGGCCTCGGCCCCGGCGTTGTTGAATCCCATCCGGTTCACGAGCGCGGCATCGGCAGGCAGCCGGAACAACCGTGGCTGCGGATTGCCCGGCTGGGCCAGCGCGGTCACCGTGCCGACCTCGACGAATCCAAAGCCGAGCCGCTGCCAGAGCGGCACGGCCTCGGCGTCCTTGTCGAGTCCGGCCGCCAGACCGATCGGATTCGGGAACTGCAGTCCCATCGCCTCGACCCGCAGGCTCGCGGAGCGCGCGGGATCACCCGCGCTTAACTCACCGCTAAAGACCTTCGACCAGCGTGCCGCGAGTGCGAAGGTGATTCGGTGCGCCTGCTCGGCATCGAGCCGGAACAGCAGCGGCCGCAACCACCACCACAAGGCCCCGACAGCGCCAACGGAAGATGAGGAAGAGCTTGGCATCGCGAGTGAGCAGCCTGGCAATCAATAAGGTCAAGCAACAGGGCGGCAGGCCGCCCCAGACAGCTCACATGATCCCATCGCTTGGGCGCGAACGCACCCGCGCGTGCGGCTGATCCCATTGCAGGCGGATTGCTCAGGGTTTGTGTGAACCGGTTCTCGCTGCCTGCATCGCGCCCGCCTAGATTGCGATCTCTCAATGGCTAGTTAATTTACTATATGCTAATAAAGTAGTAGAGCATGCGCTCTGGGCGGTCCCAGCACCGCCTCGCGGCGGAACACCGCGGTCATGGTGTGCGGACCTAGGTGTTCCTGTTCACCCCACTGCTTTACGACGAGGACTGCTGCAATGAAACTTCTACAGACGCTCAAGCAACTCAACGGCGGCGAGATCCTGTCCATCGCGGCTGTGATGCTGATGGTCGTTGGCGTCGCCTACGGCTTCTTGGTCTAGACTGATGCTGCTCGGTTGGCCACCTCAGCCAACCGCCAGGCGGGGCCGCTCGCCCCGCCTCTCCCTCCGCGCCGGCTCAAATGCCGGCGCAATGAACTGAGCCTACCGATCCCATCCGCACCCCGCTGGTCTGAGCTCCCAGTCTGAGCTCCTAAGTCTGGGCGCGAACGCGCCCGCGACACCGCGCGCAACGCTGCGGTTCACCTGCGGCCCATCGCAGCGCTCGACCTCTTGCAGCAGCGCCTAAGCAGCCCGCGCTCCCCTCGCAGCAGCACGACTGCAACGCCTGAGCCTTTCCGCTCAGCTCAAGCGCCCGTTCGCTTCCGAAACAGATGGATTCCTGCCGCCAACGCGAGAGCTGTCAAGCGCCCACCTCGCCCACCGCCAGCCCTATTCAGCAGCTTACCCAAATTAGCAAATAATTATTTGCAAGAACCCTGTGCTCAACAGAATCAGAAGATAAGAAATACATAGAATTGCTGCTCACTTACATACCAACGCGAATGATGAAAAAGCACTTGCTTCATTCAACATGACTGATCAAAATCAAGAGACCAAGCCCAAAGGCACTGCATTTCTGCGCAGAGCAACTAGAGTAATGACACACCAGCAACGCCGAGAATAAACCTAGTAAAATAGCAAGAAATACAACCGCTTCTAGCTCGACGTACAGACTGGTCCATCAGCCTAATCATTCATACGCATTACGATATTTAACAGATAACTACCTAAGGAGATCCCGAGATGCCGAGTGAGCCAACCCTGGGTGGACTGCTCCACAGCCAAGGGGTGAGCCGCCGCGCTTTCCTGAAGTTCTGTTCGACGACTGCCTCGTTAATGGCCCTACCGGCCGGCATTGCGCCGGCAATGGCCGAGGCCCTCGCGAGCGCACGCCGGCCGTCCGTGATCTGGCTGTCGTTTCAGGAATGCACTGGCTGTACTGAGGCACTGACCCGGTCGCATGCACCCACCATCGAGAACCTGCTGTTCAATTTCGTCTCGCTGGACTACCACCACACCTTGCAGGCCGCCGCCGGCGACGCCGCCGAGCGCGCGCTCGAAGAGGCGATGCACGCCAACAAAGGGAAGTATCTGGTGCTGGTCGACGGCTCCATTCCGTTGATGGAGTACTGCTCGACGGTCGCCGGCCACAGCAACAAAGAGAGTCTGGAGCACGTCTGTGCGGACGCGGCCGCGGTGATCAATATCGGCACCTGCTCAGCCTATGGCGGCATCCCGATGGCGAAGCCGAACCCGACCAACGCTGTCGCGACGGGCGACATCATCAAGGACAAGCCGATCGTCAATGTGCCGGGCTGCCCGCCGATGCCGCTGGCGATCACCGGTGTCATCGCGCAATACCTGACCATGGGCAAATTGCCCGAGCTCGATCACCTTGGTCGCCCGGTGGCGTTCTTCGGCGAGAACATCCATGACCGCTGCTATCGACGGCCGTTCTACGACCGCGGCGAGTTCGCCGAGACCTTCGACGACGAGGGCGCACGCAAGGGGTGGTGTCTCTACAAGCTCGGCTGCAAGGCGCCGATCGCCTACAACGCCTGCGCCCACGTCAAATGGAACAACGGCGTGAGCTTCCCGATCCAGTCCGGCCACGGCTGCATCGGCTGCTCCGAGCCGCGGTTCTGGGACATGGGCGGCGTCTACGACTCGGTCGCTAAGGGCAACTTCGGCGATGGCGCGAAGCTCGGTGCTGCCGCAATCGCAGGTGCCGCCGCCGGTGCCAGTGCCGCCTACCTCGCGCGACGCAAGAAGACAGAGATTGCCGAGGGGGCACACGGCGACGAATAACCGACGCCACCTCGGTTCGGATTCCCGGCAACGACCGCCGAACACGACAAGCTCAGAGGTTGTCGAGCAAGGGCCGATACGGACGTGGACAGCACGGATGCTGACGCAAGCTGCTCAAGATTGCGATTGACGGCACACCTGCAGAACAGCGGGCTCGACAGCCGGAGTCAGCCACCAAGGCAAGAAAAAGTATTCATACCACCTAAGCTGGAGAAAACGCTCAATGAGTCTCCTCGAATTCGCCCGCGGCCCTGCCATCCATGCCGCGCTTATCATCATGGTCGCCGGCTTCGCATTGCGATTGCTCGGCGTTCTCGTGCTCACCCGCGGCGCGGATATGTCGCGCCCGCGCGACGCCTTCGGCAACTTCAAGGGCTATCGCACCGTGTTCAGCCGCGCCTGGCCGGCCGGTGAGTTCACGACCACCACGCGTTATCAAACCGTGGTTGCCTATGTGTTCCACATCGCACTATTGCTGGTCATCGTCGGCATCGTCCCGCACATCGAGTTCATCCAAAGCCTCACGGGCCTGTCCTGGCCAGCGATGCCCAACTTCTTGGGCGTCGCACTCGGCACAATCGCATTGGCCTCCCTGTTCGCGCTGATCTTCCGTCGCCTCGCCAAGCCGGCGATCTACAACTCGACCGTCGGTGACTACGTCGCCTGGGTCGTCGTCGCCCTGCCCTTGCTTACCGGCTTGATGGCCTTCGCACATGTTGGCCTGCGCTACGAAACCATGTTGGCGCTGCATATCCTGAGCTCCGCGCTGCTGTTCGCCTATATGCCGTTCAGCAAACTGATGCATGCGTTCTGGTTCATCTTCTCCCGCGCGCAGAGCGGGCTGGCCTACGCCCATAAGGGGGTTCGGATATGAGCACCGCCGCCACACAAGCAAACCCGTCCCAAACACCCGTGTTCCCAAGCTTTGCCGAGGTCTATCAAGGCCTTGCCGGGCAGATCGGCATGCTGCGAGAGATGGCGCCGGCCCCGACCAAGAGCGACGAGCAGCGTCTGAAGGGCGCCGTCGACACCCTGATCGAGGAGACCAACGCCGACGAGGCGGTCTGGCTCGAAAGCTGCATCCACTGTGGCCAATGCACCAATGCCTGCCATTACTTCCAGGCGACCGGCGAGGCCAAGTACGCGCCGATGCGCAAGATGGACCTCTATCGGCGCGTCTATCAGCGCGAGATCAGCCCCATGCGCTGGTGGCATCGGCTGGTCTCGAAGCCGGTGAAGCTGTCCGATTTCGAGGAGGCCAGCGAGCTGATCTATGACTCCTGCTCCGAATGCGGCCGCTGCACCATGGTCTGCCCGATGGGCATCGACACCGCCTCGCTGGTCCATCACATGCGCAGCGCGATGGTCGCTGCCGAGCTGGTGCCGCCGGAGCTCGCGGCCCTGCGCATGGAGCAGAAGAACATGGGCACCGTCTTCGGCTCCTCGCCCGATGCGCTGAAGAAGATGGTCGACACGATCCGCGAGCAGGCAGGGGTCGAGATCCCGCTCGACAAGGACAAGGCCGATGTGATGGTGCTGAGCTCCGCGGTCGATCTGGTCGCGAACGGCAACGGCCTGCTCGCCACCGCCAAGATCATGAATCACCTCGGGGTCGATTGGACCATCCGCTCGGACGGGTTCGAGAGCGCCAATTTCGGACTGCTCTCGGGCGACATGTCACTCTGGAAGCATCAGGTCGACCCAATCATCGAGGCCGCCCAGAAGGTCGGCGCCAAGACCTTGGTCATCGCCGAGTGTGGCCACGCCTATCCGGCGTTGCGGTGGAACCCGATGCTGAGCAGCGGCGAGCTGCCGTTCGAGATGATGTACATGTCCGAATTCCTCGGCAAACAGGCCAAGGCCGGCAAGCTGCGCCTAACACCGTTCGACGGCAAGGTGACCTTCCATGACCCCTGCAAGACCGGGCGCCGGGGCGGCGCTTTCGATGAGCCGCGTGCGGTCCTCGCAGCGATGGACGCCGACCTGGTCGAAATGCCGGCGAACAAGGAATACAACTGGTGCTGCGGTGGCGGTGCTGGGATCTTCCTGCTGGAAGACGCGACCCGTCTGCGCGACGAATCCTTCAAGATCAAGATCCGCGAGGTCAACGATACCGGCGCCGAGTCGGTCGTCGTCAGCTGCGCCAGCTGTCGGCTCAACTTCGAGTCCGGCCGCCAGAAGAACAATTGGGACAAACAGGTCCATAGTCTCGTCGAGCTGGTCGCGGACCACTTGATCGACGATGAGACCGCCACGAAAGGCCAAGCCCGAGGAGCCGCCGCATGAGTGCCCGTGTTGTTGTCGACCCTATCACCCGTATCGAAGGTCATCTGCGCATCGAAGCGCAGATGAACGGTGGCAAGATCGATCAGGCCTACTCGAGCGGCACCAGCGTGCGCGGCCTCGAGACCATCGTCCAGGGACGGGACCCGCGCGAGGTCTGGGCCTTCGTCCAGCGCATCTGCGGCGTCTGCACCCTCGTTCACGGCATCGCCGGTGTGCGGGCGGTCGAGGACGCTCTGGACTACAAGATCCCGCCCAACGCCGAGCTGATCCGCAACCTGATGATCGGCGCCCAGTACGTGCATGACCACGTGATGCACTTCTATCACCTGCACGCGCTGGACTGGGTCGATCTGCTCGGCGCGCTCGACGCCGATCCAAAGAAGGCCTCGGAGCTGGCCCAATCCATCGGCACCTACGCCAAGACCTCGCCCGGGTACTTCGCGGACGTGCAGAAGCGCCTCAAGGGCTTCGTCGAGGGCGGCCAGCTCGGCATCTTCGCCAACGGCTACTGGGGTCATCCGGCTTACAAGCTGCCGCCCGAGGCCAATCTGATGGCGGTCGCGCATTACCTCGACGCCCTCGCCTGGCAGCGTGACGTCGCCGAATTGCACGCGGTCTTCGG
The DNA here is from genome assembly GCA_009908845.1 of Gammaproteobacteria bacterium. Classification (GTDB taxonomy): domain Bacteria; phylum Pseudomonadota; class Gammaproteobacteria; order Chromatiales; family Chromatiaceae; genus Lamprobacter. The sequence goes on along the minus strand of JAAAOQ010000013.1, from coordinate 19,243 downwards.
CGGGAAGAACCCGCATCCGAACCTCTGCGTCGGCGGCATGCCCTGCGCAATCAGCCTGGACTCCGGCAAGCAGGCCGGTACCGCGCTCGATGTGGTCGGCCTCGAGCGCGTGCGCAACATCATCGAGAAGATGCAGGACTTCGTGCACCAGGTGTACGTGCCGGACACCATCGCCATCGCCGGCTTCTACAAGGATTGGTTCCAGCAGGGCGAGGGTGTCGGCAACTTCATGACCTATGGCGACTTCCCGGCGAAGGGCTATGGCGACCCAGACTCCTACATGGTCCCCGCCGGCGTCATCCTGAATCGCGACCTCAGCCATATCGAGCCGGTCGATCTCGACGCCGAGGCCGAGATCCAGGAGTTCGTCGCCCACGCCTGGTACGACTACAAGGCAGGCAAAGACGCCGGCCTGCATCCTTACCAGGGCGAGACGACCTTCGCCTACACCGGTCCGGAACCGCCCTACAAGCAGCTGGATGTCGAGAACCAGTACTCCTGGCTCAAGACGCCACGCTGGAAAGGCAAGCCGATGGAGGTCGGCCCCCTGGCGCGCATGCTGATGCTCTACACCACCGGTAATGAAAAGGCCAAGACGCTGGTCGACAGCACCCTGCAGCAGCTCGATCTACCCGTCGAGGCGCTCTACTCGACCATGGGCCGCACCGCGGCGCGCACGCTCGAGACCGCGTTGATCGTCGACGAGCTCCAAGGCTGGTACGACAACCTGGTCGCGAATATCCGCGCCGGCGACGTCAAGACCTTCAACGAGGCGCTCTGGAATCCGGAGACCTGGCCGAAGAAGGCCCAAGGCGTCGGCCGCATGGAGGCCCCGCGCGGCGCACTCGGGCACTGGATCGTGATCGAGAACGGCAAGACTGCCAACTACCAGGCCGTGGTCCCAAGCACTTGGAACGCCGGTCCGCGGGATGCACAAGACCAGGAAGGGCCGTACGAGGCGGCCCTGGCTGGTCATGCGCTGCACGACGCCCAACAGCCGATCGAGATCCTGCGCACGGTGCACAGTTTCGATCCGTGCATCGCCTGTGCGGTCCATGTGACGGACCCCGAAGGGGAGGAGGTGCTCGACGTCAAGGTGAGATAGCAGCGCCATCAGGCGCCCGAGCGCGAATCAAGGTCTACTGGCAGGGAGTCGTGCGAGCCGACAAGCCACAACGAAAAGGCTCGCACCCCCGCTCCCAATGACTGCCTCAGGAGGAACCCACCATGACATCCATGAACATTTTGGCCGAGCTGCATGTCCGTCAGTTCATGTCCCAACAGAAGCGACAGGACGAGCTCAACGCCCGAGCCGATGCTGAGCGGCCGCGCCCACGCCGCTACGCCGGCGAACCGGTCCGCGGGCCACAGTGGCGACAGGCCGCGATCAATAGTGCCGGACCCTTGGGCTTGCTGGACGCGATCGGCCAAGCCGAGGAAAGCTGGGTCGAGCTGCTTGAGCACGCACCACGCTGCGAGCTGCCCGAGACGACGACGCCTTGGATGCAACCAGGCTTCAAGCCTCGGACCGCTTGAACACAGCACTGGTTCTGCTGGCCCACGGCGGGCCCACCCCAGCCCGCTCGAGCCCAGCGCTCAATGCCTTTCAGTCTTACCAAGAGCGCCCGCCGGCCGCCCGCAGCGGCCGGCGGGCGCTGCTGCGGCCGGCTCGCAACGGCTGCCATCCATCCCCACCTTTCCATCCCGGCGATAATCCACTCTGCCGATAGGCATCGCATCCTCAGGAGATCCCGATATGTACGGCGTTTCGACCAAGGTCAGTACCGGCTTCGATGAGACCATCGACCGCGTGACCGCGGCACTGCAGTCGGAGGGGTTTGGTGTCCTCAGCGACATCGACGTTGCCGCCACGCTCAAGGCCAAGCTCGGCGTCGACCAGGCGCCCTATCGAATCCTCGGTGCCTGCAACCCGACCTTCGCCCATAAGGCCATCAGTGCCGAGCCCGACATCGGTGTGCTCTTGCCCTGCAACGTGGTCGTTCGCGAGGACGACGATGGACAGGTGAACGTCCTCTACATGAATCCGCTGGATGTCCTCGAGCTGGTCGACAACCCGCAGGTGCCGGGACTGGCGGCCGAGGTGCGCGAGCGGCTCGACCGCGCGATGGCATCGATCAAGGATTGACGCCCGAAGGATCGGAACAATCGGCCGGGGAGCCTGTACCGGTCGCCGGCAGCCTGCTCCTCGCCTCGCTCTCAAGCGTTACTCCACCCGGCGCAAGACTGTCTGCGAGAAACCTCAGCAGCCCGTCGGCATGCTGCTCGATCCTGTCGGTTGAGCCATGGTCGGCATCAGGGACCAGGATCAGGCGGACCCGGTCGCTCAGCCGATTGTCATAGATGCGCTCGGCATCGGAGAGCGGCACCGTGCGGTCGGCGGTGCCATGCATCAGCAATACCGGACAAGGGACTCGGCGAATGGTATTGATCGGTGCAATCGCGTCGAAGCGGTAGCCGATCAGCCATTCGACATAGCGCGCAACGAGGCTGACCAACGCGCGCGGCAGCGGCAGATGCTCCAAGAAACGCGCCGTGACCTCCTGCGGATGGGCGAACGCGGAGAGACTGATCGCGGCGTCGATCGCCGGGGTTCTCGTCGCCGCGAGCAGGACCGCGCCGGCGCCGACCGAATGGCCGATCACCGCTAGGCTCCGGGCACGGGCCGGTTGGTGATGCTTCAGCCATCGGATGCCTTGCTCCAGGTCTTCGGCAAACCGCGGCAGTGACGAGAAGGTGTCCCCGTCACTCGAACCATGGTTACGCGCATCCAGCAACAGCACGTTGAAGCCGGCGCCGACCAGCGGCACCGCGAGCGGCAGGATCTGCTCGGAATTGCTGCCCCAGCCGTGCAGCATCAGGATCGTGCACTGCGCGCGCCAGCCGCTGTTCGCCGCCGGCGCCTGGAGCCGGGCCGGAAGCAGCCAAGCCGAGAGCCAGCGTCGCCGCACTGTCGGGAGCCGCACCTGTTCATAGCTCAGCCCTCGATCCGCCGGGGTCGAGACCTTTGGCACCCGTGGTGCCCGAAAACCGAAGTGCACGCCGAGCGGCAGGATCAGGCAGACCAATCCAAGCAACAGGAACAGCAAGCCGACGGCAACGGCCGCAGATGAACACAGCATATCGGGCACAGTCGAGTCAGCCCTTCAGGGCACGCTCGCTAATCGACGAAAGGGACGGGGCTGCGGACTAGGATGATGGCGATCAGGATCGCGAGGAGCCCGGCCCAAAGGCCGATGTAGAGCACTTGAGATTGCTTGGCCTTGGTCCGCTCGAGCCAGGTGCGCGGTTTTACGCCACGGCTCAGGAACACCAGCTTGGCCGCGAGCAGCACGCAGACGACATTGACCGCGAGCAGCAGCGCAGCCCCCGCCGCCAGCTCCCAATGACCGCTGCCGAGCTGCATGCCGAGCACCGCCGTCGGCGGCAGCAACGCGACCGCCACCATCACGCCAACCAGCGCCGAGGAGAGCCCGGTGGTGAGCGAGAGCACAGCAGCCGCGCCGGAGGCGAGCGCTAAGGCGACGCTCGCCAGATTGACCTCGGTCCGAGCCACGATCTCGGGCGCACTCAGATCGATCGGCCAGAGCAGCACCATCAGCAAGCCCAGCAGGAGCGCAAGCCCAAGACCGGCCACGCTGGTCACCAGCGCCTGGGCCGCGAGCGCCTTGTCGCCCAACGAGGTCGCAAACGCAAACGCGATGTTCGGCCCGAGCAGTGGTGCGATCACCATCGCGCCGATGACCACCGCGACATTATCCTCGGCCAGACCGATCGCTGCGACGATGGTCGAGAGCATCACCAGCAGCAGATAGTTGCCATCCAGACGGGCGCCGCGTGCGATCTCGGTGTAGAGCTCCTCGCGGGTCGCGCTGATCGCCTCAGACCGGCGCGACTGCTCGTCCTGCTCCTCGGTCTCTGCGCTCAAGCGCGGAAGCGTGGCATCGACCGAGAGCACGACGAGGCGCGCCGCTGCATCCCGCTCCAGCAGGCTTTCCAGTGCATCGAGCAGGCGCTGGCGCGCCGGGTCCGGCACCAGCATTCGAAACGCCTGACGGCCATCGGCATTGGCTGGCCCCCACCAGAGATCGGCCGCGCCGTAGAAGCGGCCCATGCCGATAATCTCCTTTGCATACCGCTCCGGAGCGACGACTTCAACGATACGCATCGAGACAACATCCGCGACGAACCAAGGGCTAGTCTACGCCGGCAGACCGGCCGGATATAGACCGAAGACGGCCGTACGGGCAGGGGAGCGCCGCAGCGCCGCCGCATCGTCGCAGACCCCGTGATGGGGGCGCCGTTGCGTCCTCCCCGCGCACCCGCCAAGTAGGCCGATCCGGGCGGGTCTCAGAGTCAGCCACTGCAAGCAGCCAGTCGCGCTCAGACCGCCTGTTGCTGCGCGCGAGCGAGCTGATAAACACGCTCGATGAAATGTTCCATGCCGGCCTGGCGGTTCGGACTCAGATGCTCGGCCAGACCGAGCTGGCCGATATAGCCGGTCGGATCGGTCGCGAGGACCTGCTCCGGCGCCCGGTGCTGGAAGGGCACCAGCAGCAAAGCGACGAGACCGCGCACCAGCGGCGTTTCGGCATCGGCCTGATACTCGATGCAGGAAGGATCGGTCGGCTGCGGACGAGCCGTCAGCCAGGTGCGCGTGTTGCAGCCAGGGACCAGATTCGCATCGGTGTATTCATCATCGGCGATCTTGACCAGCTCCCGTGAGAGCTCACCGATGAATTCGTAGCGCGCATCCCAGTCGTCGAGCATCGCGAATGCGTCGAGGACGTCTTCGGTCTTCATGAGCGGCTCCCATTCGGTTCGCTGTGAGCCCACCCAGCCCCGGGTCCGAGTGACCAAGCGAAGCCGAGTCTCATCAACACTCCGGACAGTCTGCTCGGCGGATGCTCAGCAGAGCAACGCGCCGAGTGCCCGTTTGCGTCTTCGAGACCCTATCAAACAGCCGCTTGACTCGCGCAACCTCCTGATCTAACTGGCTACGGGAGGCACTCTGTTAGGGCTTTTAAGGCGTTTGGCTCTAATAGGCGGAAATGCTCATGCCGCAAACCGCCCAGTCAATCTTCGGTGGAAACGACAGACGCCGCGAGCGAACGCGGCTCATCGCCCGCCTCCCCAGCCATTGCCGATAACGCCGCTGCACGCTCGCCGACGGCGGCGCCAAGTCCGCCCATCGGCTCGCGCAGCCGCTTCTCGACCCGCAACAGCGTCCCGGCATAGAAGTCGATCATGTGCTCGGCGAGTACCGGGGCCGACCAGCTGCGGGCGTAGGCGCGGGCGCTGGCGGCCAGCTGCTCGCGCAGATGCGGCTCGCGCAGCAGGCGCAGGCACTGGGCCGCGAACTGCGCCTCATCGTTCTCGGCGATCAGGCAGCCCTCACTGTCGCGCAGCACCTCGCGCGTGCCCATCTCGGCGATCGCGACCACCGGTGTGCCCAATGCCATCGACTCCAGCAGCACCAGTCCCTGGGTCTCGGTCCGTGATGAGAACACGAAGGCATCGCCGGCACTGTAGCAATCCTCGAGCGAGCCATCGCGCGCGAGGTAACCGGTGAACAGCACCTGCTGCTGAAGATCGAGCCGCTGCGTCAGCCGCTGCAAACGCTTGAGTGCCGGACCGTCACCGGCGATCACCAGCAACACATCCGGCATCTCGGCCTTGACGTGGACCAGCATCCGCAACAAGAAATCGCAGTTCTTCTCGAATGCCAAGCGGCCAACGTGCACGAGCAGCGGCCGGTCGGTCGGGATTCCCCAGCGCTGCCGGAAACGCTCGCCATAGCCCTGTCCGAACTTCGCGAGATCGATCCCGGTCGGCACCACCTCGGCCGGGGTGCGGATGCCGTAGCGGGTGAGCACGTCGAGCATCGCCTGCGACGGCACCGCCAGGGCGTCCACATCGTTACACTGCGCTGCCGAGAACCGCCGGGCGGCGTAACGCAGCCAGGCGCTCGGGACCAGCGGGATATACTTATCCAGGTACTGTTCGAAAAAGGTGTGATAGCTTTCGACCACAGGGATCGCCAGCGAACGCGCAAGCGCCCGACCAGCGTAATGGGCAACGAACGGTGTATGGATGTGCACCAGATCGAAACGCTGCGCACGCAGACCAGCACGCTGCTCACGCAGCTGGCGCCAGAGCATCATCCGATCCTCGGGATCGAACGGGATCGAGCGCGCGGGCATGCGCAGGACCTCGAAAGGTTCGGCCGTATCGACGCCATAGCTTGGCGTGATCAGCGTGACCTGGTGACCCTTGGCAATCAGCTCTCGGCCGAAGGTCTGGATCGACGTCGACACCCCATTGACCCGGGGAAAGTAGACGTCAGAGATCATCAAGACGCGCATCGGCTCAACCGGCCTCCTGAATGCCCATTTGGGCGGACACAAATTGGGAAATGGTAACAGTATCGGCAGTTATTGAGGGCAGGCCAGCTCGCTCGGCACTCACCGGCGGCACCGGAGTCGGCGCCGCGGTCGTGCTGATGCTGTCGCTCAGTATCGGCTCCGCCGTCGCGGCCTCGCCGCCAACCCTTTGGGGCTATGGCGTGCGCAGCTGCGCCGACTACCTCAGCGCTTGCGAGGCCGCTGATGCCGGTGATGCGGCCGAGTACCAACGCTACGAGGATTGGCTTACTGGCTTCGTGTCCGGTCTGAACCTCGCCCTCGATGAGGACCTGCTCAGCGGCGCCGGTATCGAGACCGCGATGCGGCGCGCCCGTGCACACTGCGAGGGCAACCCGGAAGACGACTTTTTCGCCGCGACGATGGACTTCGTGCAGTTGCTGACCTCAGTGCGCTGACCTTCGAGCCGAAGGGGGCTCTGCGCTTCGTTGATCGCGAGACCTGCCTTAGAGGTGGGGCACACAGGGCTGTCATCAAATCGCAACATGAACGTCACGGTCGCTAAACAGAAACCGTTGAGAATGTAGGACTCCATTCATCATCTGACGGAGTCACCCCATGAAGAAGTCCCTGATCGCGGTCGCCGTCGTCGGAGCCGCGTCGATGTCCACGCAGGCCCTCGCCCGCGATACGATTAACATCGTCGGCTCTTCGACCGTCTTCCCGTTCTCCACGGCTGTCGCTGAGCAGTTCGGCAACGCGACCAAGTTCCCGACGCCGAAGATCGAGTCAACCGGCTCGGGCGGCGGCATGAAGCTGTTCTGCGCCGGTGTTGGTGTTCAGCGACCCGACATCACCAACGCTTCACGCCGGATGAAGGTCTCGGAGTTCGAGAAGTGCCAGGAGAATGGCGTCGAGGAGATCACCGAGGTCAAGATCGGCTTCGACGGCATCGCCATTGCCAACTCGAAGAAGGCTGAGCAGTTTGAGATGTCGCTGCGCGACCTGTGGCTGGCGCTGGCCAAGGATGTGCCGAACCCAGAGGGCGGCGAGGAGCTGGTCCCGAACCCGTACAAGACCTGGAAGGAGGTCAATCCCGAGCTGCCCGATGTCGCCATCGAGGTGCTCGGCCCACCGCCGACCTCCGGTACCCGAGACGCCTTTGCTGAGATCGGTCTCGAAGGCGGCTGCAAGACCTTCGACTGGATCGCCGACATCAAGGGCGAGGACAAGTCGAAGTACAAGTCGATCTGCCACACCGTGCGCGAGGATGGCGCCTACGTTGAGGCGGGCGAGAACGACAACCTGATCGTGCAGAAGCTCGACTCAAACGCGGACGCGCTCGGTGTCTTCGGCTTCAGCTTCCTCGACCAGAACACCGACAAGCTGCAGGGCTCCATCATCGATGGCGTCAAGCCGACCATGGATAAGATCGCTAGTGGTGACTATCCGATTTCGCGCTCGCTCTTCTTCTATGTCAAGAACGCCCACGTTGGCACCATTCCCGGCATCGAGGAGTATGTGGCCGAGTTTACCAGCGATAAGGCCTGGGGGCCGGATGGCTACCTGATTGATAAGGGTCTGGTCCCGCTGCCGGAAGACATGCGTGAGAAGGTTGCCAAGTCCGCACAGGACCTGGAGCCGATGTCGAGCCCGAAGTAAATTCTGGTTCGATGCCCTGATGTCGCCTTTACGCGGCGTCTAGGCTGATCAGCGCCAGTGGCCCGCAAGGGCCGCTGGCGTCTTGTATTATAGCTAATTTTTTTGTCGAAGAACGCTAGCCGCTATGAGCCCCACGCTGTTGTTGTTCATTGTTCTGGCCGCCATGGCGCTGGCCTATCACCTCGGGCGTAAACGCGCCATTAGCGTGGTTGGCGGCGTTTCCCAGATCAATCGTCTGCACTCTCTTCCCGCCTATTACGGTTACTACACGGCGCTCTGGGCCGGTCTGCCGGCACTGCTGCTGTTGTTGCTCTGGATCGGGCTGCAGGAACAGATCCTGACCGCGCTGACTGTCGCTGAGCTGCCGCCAGAGGTGACCGCGGACCTCTCCGAGGGTCGGCTCAGCCTGCTGGTTAGCGATATCCGCAGTGTGGCCACTGGCAATATCTCCTCGGGCCAGAGCAGCCCCGAGGTCGCGGCCGCCGCCGAGCACTATCGACGTCTCGAGGGCATCGCCGACCTCGCGCTTTGGGGGCTGATCGCGGCCTTGATGCTCGCCGGAATGGCCTGGGGTTGGCAACACGCCAAACCCAGCTTTCGCGCCCGCAATCGGGTCGAGTCGATCGCGATGCTGGTGCTGATCCTGTTCTCGTCGATCGCGATCCTGACCACGCTCGGCATCGTTCTGTCGGTGCTGTTCGAGTCGATCCGCTTCTTCCAGAAGGTGCCTTGGACCGAGTTCCTGTTTGGCACCAAATGGAGTCCACAGATCGCGTTGCGCGCCGAGCAGGTTGGCGCCTCGGGGGCCTTTGGCGCCATCCCGCTATTCACCGGCACCTTGCTGATCTCCTTTATCGCCATGCTGTTGGCGGTGCCGATCGGGCTGCTGTCGGCCGTCTATCTGGCCGAGTATGCGCCGCGAGCCGTGCGTTCTTGGGCTAAGCCAGTGCTCGAGATCCTGGCCGGCATCCCGACCGTGGTGTACGGCTTCTTCGCCGCGCTGACCGTGGCGCCCTTTTTGCGCGGATTCGGCGAGAGCGTCGGCCTGGATATCGCTTCCCAGAGCGCGCTCGCGGCGGGCTTGGTGATGGGCATCATGATCATCCCGTTCGTCTCCTCGCTCTCCGAGGACGTGATCAACGCCGTGCCGCAATCGCTGCGCGACGGCTCTTACGCGCTCGGCGCCACGCAGTCCGAGACCATCCGCCGCGTCATCTTCCCGGCCGCGCTGCCGGGCATCGTCGGTGGTGTGCTGCTGGCGGTCTCGCGCGCCATCGGCGAGACCATGATCGTGGTGATGGCTGCCGGTCTGGCCGCGAATCTGACCCTGAATCCTATGGAGAGCGTGACCACCGTCACGGTGCAGATTGTCACCCTGCTCACCGGTGATCAGGAGTTCGACAGCGCCAAGACGCTGGCCGCCTTCGCGCTCGGGCTCACGCTGTTTGTGGTCACGCTAATCCTCAATGTCATCGCGCTGCACATCGTGCGTAAATACCGTGAACAGTATGACTAAATCAACCAGCGCCAGCGGCCCTGCCCGCAGTCCAAGAGAGATCGTCGAGGCCAGCCTGAAGCGCCGCTATGCTGCCGAGCGTCGTTTCCGGCTGGTTGGCGCCAGCGGCGTGGTGCTGGGGCTCAGCTTCGTGCTGATCCTCTTCATCAATATCATCGGCAATGGCTATACCGCGTTCTTTCAGTCCTACATTGAGCTGCCGGTGGCCTTCGAGGCCGAGGAGATTGATCCGAATGGGACGCTGCGCGACGGTGACTTGGATGAGACCGAGATCGCGAGTCAGCTTAGAGCGGTCAACTTCCGCAAGCTCGCCAGTGATGCGTTGGAAGCCGAGTTCCCAGAGGTCACGGGTCGCACCGCAGAACGCAATCTGAATGCGCTGATGAGCTCAGGCGCGCCGCTGCAGTTGCGGCGCATGGTCACCGTTGATCCGGCGGTGATCGGCACTGAGCGCTCGGTCCGACTGCTCGCCGATGACGACGTCGACATGTTCATGAAGGGCCGCTCGACGCCGATCTTGCGCGCCGATGGCACTGGTATCGCGACGCTCGACGGTGACCCGGCCGAGATCGGCAATGCGGTCACTGTGCGGGTCTCGGATGACGGGCTGCTCCCATTGCTCGAGCAAGCGCGGGATCGGCTCATCGGCAACGCCGACAGTCTCGGTCGTCAGCAAGCGCGCCTACAACGTTCACGTGAGAAAGAGTTGGCGGCGCTCGAGCAGGGCGAGCTGACGGCTGACGAGACGGGCGAGGCTGAGCGCGAGGTCGCGCGCAATGAGCGCGATATCGACCGACTCGAGACCAGGATTCAGATCCTGCGCGAGGAGGCCACGGGCAGCGATGAGCTGGTGCTGAGCGCCGATGATGCGCCCACCTACCTGCTGCGCATCAACGACGGCCTGATCAAGCTGGTGGCCCTGGATGCGGATCGCGCACGTGGCGAGGTATTGGTGCCGCCTGCCTCGGCGGCTCCGGCCGAGCCAGGCACCTGGCAGACCCTTGAGCTAACCACACCCGAGGATGCGCGCCGTCTCAGTGATCAGCAGATCGCCTGGGTGCTGCAGTTGCAGCATGAAGGGCTGCTCAGTAAGCGCTTCAACATCCCCTTCTTCACCAATGGAACCTCGCGCGAGCCCGAGCTTGCCGGTATCGGCGGGGCGGTGATGGGGTCCTTCTACACCCTGGTGCTGACGCTGCTGTTCTCGTTTCCGATCGCGGTGGGCGCAGCCCTCTATCTGGAAGAGTTCGCACCGAAGAATCGCTTCACCGACCTGATCGAGGTCAATATCAACAACCTGGCAGCGGTGCCGTCGATCGTCTTCGGTCTGCTGGGCCTAGCGGTCTTCATCAACTTCTTCGGCGTGCCGCGCTCGACACCGCTAGTGGCGGCAATGGTTCTGACCTTGATGACGCTGCCGACCATCATCATCGCCAGCCGCGCGGCGCTGAAATCGGTGCCACCCTCGATCCGCGAGGCCGCGCTCGGGGTCGGCGCCTCGCCACTGCAGACCAGGATGCACCATGTGCTGCCCTTGGCGCTGCCGGGGATGATGACCGGCACCATCATCGGCATGGCGCAGGCCTTGGGCGAGAGTGCGCCCTTGTTGATGATCGGCATGATTGCCTTCATCGTTGACGTACCTCAGGGATTCACCGATTCGGCGACCGTGCTCCCAGTGCAAATCTTCCTCTGGGCGGATAGTCCGGAACGCGCCTTCGTCGAGCGAACATCGGCCGCGATCATGGTGCTGCTAGCCTTCCTGATCCTGATGAACCTGACAGCCGTGCTGCTTCGTCGCCGGTTCGAGCGGCGCTGGTGATCATTGCCCGGCAGTATTCTTCCGCATACTGCGCGACTGTCGCTAAGCCCCTACAACGCGCTGCGGGCAGAGCCTAACCGATGACCAACCAGGATGCTGGCCCAAGAGTCGCATCCAAGACGCCAGCAGCGTTTGACCCGTATCGCCCTTCTTCAGAGCCTCCAATGAACACGACCGCCGAAGCCATTGCAGTAAAACCCTCTAACCGGACCGCCGATGATCTGGTCCAAGATCAGTCCACCGCAACCACTGTCGGTGAAATCACCTCGCCAAATCCGCGCATGCGGTGTCGGGAGGTCAATGTCTGGTATGACGCTAACCACGCGATCAAGAACGTCAGCCTCGATATTGGCCAGAATGAGGTGATCTCGATGATCGGCCCCTCGGGCTGTGGTAAGTCGACCTTCCTACGCTGCCTGAACCGGATGAACGACACCATCCCGGCCGCCCGGGTGGATGGCTCGATCCGACTAGACGACCAAGAGATCCAGGACAACAGCATCGATGTGGTGCCACTCCGGGCCCGGGTCGGCATGGTGTTCCAGAAACCGAACCCGTTCCCGAAGTCCATCTACGAGAACATCGCCTATGGCCCGCGCATCCATGGCCTGACCAACAGCCGCGCCGAGCTCGATGAGCTGGTTCATACCAGCCTGCAACGCGCCGGCCTGTGGAACGAGGTCAAGGATCGCATCGATGCGCCCGGCACCAGCCTCTCGGGTGGTCAACAGCAGCGCCTCTGTATCGCCCGCACCCTCTCGGTCTCGCCCGAGGTGATCCTGATGGACGAGCCCTGCTCGGCCCTCGACCCGATCGCCACCGCGATCATCGAGGAATTGATCGACGAGCTGCGCCAGCAGTACACCATCGCGATCGTCACGCACTCGATGCAGCAGGCAGCGCGTGTCTCCCAACGCACTGCCTATTTCCACCTGGGCGATTTGGTCGAGGTTGGCAAAACCGATGTCATCTTCAACCGGCCCCAGCACAAGCTGACCGAAGATTACATCACCGGTCGCTTCGGTTGACCAAAAAAAGCCCGGCAGGGGATGCCGGGCTGAACTGTCTCTAGGGAGAGACGAGGAGGACACTGAGTTGCGGAGCCAAGTTCGAAGAACGGCTCCGCGAAAGACCCGACATCAGTGCATGAAGAGCCCGCCGTTGACCGGCAGATTCGCGCCGGTGATGTAACCGCTGGCCTCATCGACGAGGAAGGCGACCGCGTTGGCGATCTCTTCGGGCCGGCCCATCCGGCGCATCGGCACGCTGGCGACGATCGCCTCGCGGACATCATCACGCATCGCGAGCGTCATTGCGGTCTCGACATAGCCCGGCGAGATCGTGTTGACGGTCACGCCCTTCGAGGCACCCTCCTGCGCGAGCGTCATCGTGATCCCATGCATACCGGCCTTGGCCGCGGCGTAGTTGGCCTGCCCGAACTGGCCGCGCTGACCATTGACGGAGGAGATGTTGATCACCCGGCCGAAGCCGGCCTCAAGCATCCCTTCCCAAACCTGCCGCGTGACGTTGAACACGCTGTTCAGATTGACGTCGATGACCGCGTTCCATTGCGACGCCTCCATCTTCTTGAAGGTCTTGTCGCGCGTGATACCGGCGCAGTTGATCAATGCCGAGACGGGCCCATGGCGAGTCGCGATCTCGGAGACCATGCGCTCACAGTCAGCGAAGTCGGACACATCGCAGGCGATGGTCGCGATCTCGAAGCCCTCACCGGCGAGGTCGTTGCGCCATGACTGGGCCGCTTCCTGCTCGGACGGGTGATGATTGGCCACGACGCGCCAACCATTGGACGTCAGGCGCCGACAGATCGCGGTGCCGATCCCGCCGATCCCACCGGTCACCAAGGCCACACGGCTCACTGACTGCTGAGCGTCGGCCGCTGTTTTCGTATCTGTCATACAGCTCAACCCTGGATCTGATCCGAGCGCCGACGCAGAGCGCACAGGAGCGCGTGGGACCGAGGCCCCAGCGCCCCCAGCACGCGTCGCGCTCGGTGTTTCGTTTCAGGCGCTGGCCGACTCGGCAACGGCGCCGTGCTTGCGCATCCCGGACAGGGTGTTTTCGTACCAGGCGCGGTATTCATCCCGTGCCTCGGTTGCCAGCTGCAGGTTGGCCTTAGACTCATTCATCATCTGCTCGCTGGCCTCCTTGGTCATCTCGACCTGCGCCTTGTAGAGGTCGTTGTAGCCGCGCGCTTCGGTCGCAGCCCGCATAAAGCGAGTGCCTTGCTCCATGAAGCGGCTCATCAGGTCCATCTGACGGTTCGTCATGCGTTCGACGACCCGCATGTTGAGCTCACCCAGCGCGGTCATGCGCTCGACACTCTCATTGGTCAGCTCGTTGAAGGTGTTCATCTGGTCTTTGGCGATCATGGCGGTGCTCCGGTTTGTGCAGTGCAGCATTTGTTGCACTGCACAATAGTAAGCCCCCAGAGCCTTGTCAAGGCTTGGCGGCGACTTTTTTGCGCTGCAGCATTTCCAGCGACTTTGCCGGAGAGCCGGACCAGAGAGCTGGCTCGGAGAGAAGACCGACCTCAGAGGGACGGATCGGACGGGTGGCGACTCACTCTTCGTTCGTGTCGTTACGATCGTTGTGGTCGTCTGTCTGCGGATCGCTGTGGTCGAATCCGGCCGCCCGCAGCCACTCCTTCTGTGCGCTGGCCCAGAGCTCTAGGTTGTGCTCGGTCATTCGGCCCATCAGCTCGAAGGGGTTGCTGCCCAGGCCTTCAGCCAGCTGCTTCTGTTGGCGCGCGAAGGACTCGAGCGACTGCTCCAAGTAGTGCGCGAACATGCCCTGCATCGTCCCGCCATAGAAGCGGATGATCTGCGCAAGCATGTTGGCGCTGAACAGGGGCTCCCCGCCGGTCTCCTCCTCCAGCATGATCTGCAGCAGGATCGAGCGGGTAATATCGGCGTCGTTGGCCGTGTCCAGCACGCGGAACGCGGTGCCCTGCATCACCAGCGTACGCACGTCGGCCAGGGTGATGTAACGGCTCAGCTCGGTGTCGTAGAGCCGCCGGTTCGGGTATTTCTTGATGATGCGCTCGGCGGTCATCGGGCGATTCCAGACTGCATGGCCACTGGACTGAAGGACCACTGAGCTGAATGGCCGCTGATCAGCGCGGCCACCAGGCGGCGTGGCCACTGGTGAATCGGGTCAGTGTAGCCGAGCGCTTTGACGCGTGAACTGTGTGGGATCAATCCGCTGCACTGCAGCAACCCGATCCCGAGATGCCTGAAGTGACCGGTTCCCCTAGTCCCCGGATCGGCTGACCTTAGGGAAGCGCAGCACTCATCCGCGGCACGGTGACGATGTCGAACCGATGCCGACGCCGCGATTTATACCCATCTCAAGTCGGTTTTCGGTTTGACTCGACCGCTCCGGGTCGCGTCACGGCGCTCGGGGGACGCCGTGAATCCATCCCTGGAGGCTTGACGACGGCATCCATGCCGTCGACACCCCCGCTCGCCGTCACCCGACCCTCCGCTCTGCCGTGCCGAACATTGACGTGCTTTGGGTAGAGAGGGAGACACAGAACGAGGCGGACATCGAGACCAAGGATCGGAGGAGCCGGCAAACGCGGCCCCGCCGATCCCGTCGTCTTCCCGACCTGCCTAATCCCGCACCACCGCGAGTGCGACGCCCTGCCCACCGCCGATGCACAGGGTCGCGAGCCCCTTCTTGGCGTCGCGGCGCTGCATCTCATGGAGCAGGGTCACCAGCACGCGGGCGCCGGAGGCGCCGATCGGATGGCCGATCGAGATCGCCCCGCCGTTGACGTTCACCTTCTGCTCGTCCCAGCCCATCTCCTGATTCACCGAGAGCGCCTGGGCGGCGAAGGCCTCGTTCGCCTCGATCAGGTCGAGATCCGCGACTGCCCAGCCGGCCCGCTCCAGGCACTTGGTCGAGGCTGGGATCGGACCAGTACCCATGATCGCCGGATCAACACCGGCGCTGGCGAACGCGGCGATACGCGCCAGCGGCGTCAGCCCGAGTGCCTTGGCCTTGGACTCGCTCATCACCAGCACCGCGGCGGCACCGTCGTTGACGCCGGAGGCGTTGCCGGCGGTCACGGTGCCCTGCTTGTCGAACGCCGGGCGCAGCTTGGCCAGGCCCTCGGCGGTGGCGCCCGCGCGCGGGAACTCGTCGCGGTCGAAGATCACCGGGTCACCCTTGCGCTGCGGCACCTCGACCGGAACGATCTCGGCGTCGAAGCGGCCAGCGGCCTGGGCGGCCTCGGTCTTCTGCTGCGAATCGGCCGCGAACCGATCCTGCAGCTCGCGCGAGAAGTCGTACTTCTTCGCAATGTTCTCGGCGGTGACGCCCATGTGGCATTGATTGAAGGCATCAGTCAGCCCGTCGCTGAGCATGGTGTCGGCCATGGTCCAATCGCCCATGCGCTTGCCCTGACGCGAGCCCGGGACCACGTGCGGTGCCTGACTCATGCTCTCCTGTCCACCGGCGATGACGACCTCGGCCTCGCCGAGCGCGACCGCCTGCATTGCGAGATGGACCGCCTTGAGCCCGCTGCCACAGACCTTGTTGATCGTGGTCGCCGGCACCTCGTGGGGCAGGCCGGCGTGGAGCGCGGTCTGCCGCGCCGGGTTCTGACCGACGCCGGCCGCCAGCACCTGGCCGAAGATCACCTCGTCGACCTGGTCCGGACTCAGCCGACTGCGCTCCAGCAGTGCCTTGACCACAGTCGCGCCGAGCGCAGTCGCCGGCAGCGATGCAAGGCTGCCGCCGAAGCTCCCGACCGGGGTACGCGCAGCGGCGACGATGACGACGTTCTCAGGCATGGGGAATCCTCCTCGAAATTCTCATTGGTAGCGGTTGGTCTGGGTCGAGTCTACGGCCTTTTGTTGCAGTGCACAAATTTCCGTGCTAGCTTCCGGAGCAATTGACGCGAGGAGGCCCTGGCAGGGGCGAAGACCATGACGCAGAACCCCTTTTTTGACGACAGCTGGCTCAAGCTGCAACGCGACTACTGGGACAGCCTAGCCAATCTGGGCCGACAGGCAATGAGCGCCGCACAGAGCGGTCCTGGCACCGGCAACGACAGTGCCTCGGCTCCCTGGATGGCCGCACCCTGGATGCAGGCGATGGAACAATGGCGGAAGGTCATGGCCCCAGCCGCCAGCGATCCCGCTCAGACCTTCATGCAGCGCCTGATGGATCAGGGGCAGGTCTACTTCGGCATGGTCGAGCAGTTCACCAAGGGCCTCGCCGCCGGCGACACCGCCAACGCCTGGGAGGCGCTGAACAAGACCCTCGACAGCATGCAGCAAGCCTTCAGCGGTGCCAACACTGAGGGCAACGAGGCGATGAAACGGATGCTCGGCTTCTGGGAGCTGCCGCTCGATAACTGGCAGCGGATGATGTCGTCGCTGTCGCCGATGATGCCGGGCGATCTGCTACGCAACATGCCGCACGCCGGCATGCCCGGCCCGCTGCAGGAGGGGCTGGACCGGATGCTCTCGGCGCCCGGCCTCGGCTACACCCGCGAGGAGCAGGCGCAGTATCAAGACCTGATGCGCACCGGCATGGACTACCAGCGCGCCTTCCAGGAGTACAGCGCCTTCTTCAACCAGCTCGGCTTCAAATCCCTGCAGCGGCTGCGCGACCAGCTGCAGCAGAAGGCCGAGGCCGGCGAGACGATCGAGTCGGCGCGCGGCCTCTACGACACCTGGATTGGCTGCTGTGAGGCCGTTTACGCCGAAGAGGTCGCCACCCCCGAGTACGCCCGCCTGCACGGTCGGCTGGTCAATGCGCAGATGGCGCTGAAGCAGCGGCTCTCGGTGATGGTCGACGAGTCGCTCGGCGCGATGAACATGCCCACCCGCGGCGAGCTGCGCACCCTGCAGGACCGGCTCCAGGAGACCCGGCGCGAGAACAAGCAGCTACGCTACGAGCTGGATCGCATCCATGAGAAGCTGGCGACCCTGCCGACTGCGCCAACGCCCGGCGCCGCGCAATCCAAGACGAGCCAGGCTGGCGCGGGCCAGGCCGGTGCGGGCCAATCCAGCGCAAGCCGAACGGGCACAAGCCAATCCAGCTCGAGCCAGCCCAGCTCACGCAAGACCAGCGCGAGCGGCTCGGCCACGACGAAGAAGACCACTGCCCGCAAGAAAACCGCGGCCAAGTCAAGCGGCGGCTGATGCCGCAGCAGCCAAAGGCCGAGAGCGAGGCAGCCCGTTACGCACTGCGTCAGCTTTCGCGTAACCGAGCTGGCACCGTCGGCCCCGCTCCGGCGCCAAAGCGCCAAGGGGCCGAGACTGCATCAGTCACCACCGAATCCAAGAGCACCGATCAACCGAGCGCGAGCGATACGCACCGCCGCCCGGCTCAGAGACCCAAACAGGAGCACCGCCGCATGTTTCCGATCGATATCCGCCCCGACAAGCTCGGCGAGGAGATGCTCGACTATTCGCGCAAGCTCGGCCAGGGCATGCAGAACCTGCTCGACGCCGGCGACATCGACAGCGGCGTCAGCCCCAAAGATGCCGTCTACCGTGAAGACAAACTGGTGCTCTACCGCTATCAGCGCCCGGCTGACGTCGCCCAGCAAAGCGTGCCGCTACTGATCGTCTACGCCCTGGTCAACCGTCCCTACATGACCGACATCCAGGAGGACCGCTCCACGGTCAAGGGGCTGCTCGCCACCGGCCAGGACGTCTACCTGGTCGACTGGGGCTATCCGGACCAGGCCGACCGCTCGCTGACCCTGGATGACTACATCAACGGCTACCTCGACCGCTGCGTCGACCACATCCGCCGCACCCACGGCGTCGACAAGATCAACATCCTCGGCATCTGCCAGGGCGGAAGCTTCAGCCTGATGTACAGCGCGCTGCACCCGGACAAGGTGCGCAACCTGGTGACCATGGTCACGCCGGTCGACTTCAAGACGCCGGACAACCTGCTGTCGAACTGGGTCCAGAACGTCGATGTGGATCTGGCCGTCGACACCATGGGCAACATCCCGGGGGAACTCTTGAACTGGTCGTTCCTGTCGCTGAAGCCGTTCAGCCTCACCGGCCAGAAGTACGTCAACATGGTCGACATGCTCGACAAGCCGGAGAAGGCCAAGAACTTCCTGCGCATGGAGCAATGGATCTTCGATAGTCCGGACCAGGCCGGCGAGACCTTTCGCCAGTTCATCAAGGACTTCTACCAGCAGAACGCCTTCATCAATGGCACCGCGCGCGTCGGCGAGCGCCCGGTCGACCTCAAGCAGGTCCGCTGCCCGGTGCTCAACATCTACGCGATGCAGGACCACCTGGTGCCGCCGGATGCCTCCAAGGCCCTCAACGGCCTCACCGGCAGCGAGGACTACACCGAGCTCGCCTTCCCCGGCGGCCACATCGGCATCTACGTCAGCGGCAAGGCGCAGAAGGAGGTCACGCCGGCCATCGGCGAGTGGCTGAACGCGCGCTAGACAGCCGCACCCGCTGCAGATGCGAACCCGTCGGTTGTCTTAACGAGCCGGCGCGAAATCGGCCGATCGTTCAGATCCCATCCACCGGACTGCGGACCGGCAGCACGCCGGGCCGGTTCATCACGTGGGTGTAGATCATCGTCGTCGAGACATCCTTGTGCCCGAGTAGCTCCTGCACGGTACGGATGTCATAGCCATCCTCCAGCAGATGTGTGGCAAAGGAATGCCGCAGCGCGTGCGAATTGACGCGCTTTGCAATCCCCGCCGCCTGTCCCGCGGCCTTGATCCGCTTCTGGAAGCTCGCCTCGTGCAGATGGTGCCGGCGCGTGACGCCGGCCTTCGGGTCCGTCGTCAGCCGCCCGCTCGGAAAGACGTATTGCCAGATCCACTCGCGCGGCGCGTTC
>JAAAOQ010000004.1 GCA_009908845.1 Gammaproteobacteria bacterium | reverse complement strand
TATCGCTTTGCCCCAGTAAGCAAGTCAAGTGTTGTGACATTTTTTCAGATCCTGGATCAAGGAAAACAAGGAGTTACGTCCCTAACTGTGGAACTTAGGGGGGCCGGTGTCGAGACGGGCAATCGTCTCCCGCTGAAAGCAGGGTTTCCGGGGGGCGTCCGCCGGAACCGCCGGACCAAGCACGCCGGCCAGCCGTCTCGCTGCATTATGAGCGCCGGCACAGCGTCCACGAGATTGAGGCGACCCGCTTCTCGGCTGAGGGCGTGATTCGGACCGCGGACGGTCAGGACATCCGCTTTGCGATAGAGCTCGCGATGGAACGCAGCTATCGCGAGGAAAGTCGTGTTGAGGTTCGGGTTGGCGAGGCGGAGCGAAAAGACCCACTGGTAATCAACTACGGGGGCTTGGCCGCGCAGCTGCATGATCAGCGTTTCGAGTTCGACCTCGATGCCGACGGCGAGCTGGACGCCCTGCCGACGCTCGCTAGCGGTAGCGGTTACCTGGTCTACGACCGCAACGGGGACGGAGAAGTCAACGACGGATCGGAGCTGTTCGGCGCCATCAGCGGTGACGGCTATGCTGATCTCAGCGGGTTGGATCGCGATGGCAACGGCTGGATCGATAACGCCGACGCGGCTGCCGAGCAGCTCTATCTGTGGATGCCCGATTCGGGCGGGGATGCCAAGCTGGTCACGCTGGAAGAGGCCGGTGTTGCGGCGATCGCCACGTCCAGTGTCGCCACACCGTTCGAACTGCGCGGAGAAAACAACTCCGACCTCGGGGCCGTGCGTTCTACCGGGCTCTATCTGAGCACTGCAAGCACGGTCGGTACCACGCAGCAGGTTGACCTCAGCGTCTGAGTGCCAGGACAGGCTGGCGTTAGCCGCTGCGCGGCAAGGTCGGCAGTTTGAAGGAGAACGTCATCGGTTCCTTGCCCGGCGTGCCGAAGGAGCGCGCTTTTCGCCTGCAAGGCGATCCGGCCTCGCTACGCCTGCTACAATTCTAGGTTGACACGGAGCACATATGAGAATAGACGCTTGTTAGCTAAACGGGATACTGTTTGGTGCCCTCGCGAATAATGCGATCGGCGGCGTGGACTTCTGTAGGTTGCTCGAACAGGCTCTCGCCGCATAGGGAGATCAGCGCCTTGATCAAACGCGTACCAGTCGAACAGCTGCGGATTGGCATGTATGTGCACAATCTCAACTGCGACTGGCTTAGCCATCCTTTCCTCCGCAACCGGTTCCTGCTCGAGGGGGAGGATCAACTCAGCCGCATCCGTGAGCTTGGCGTCAGCGAGGTCGATATCGATACCGAGCTCGGCCGTGATGCCCCGGGTGCGCGCGGCGGATCGGAGCTGCAGACGCATCTTAAGCCGGCCCTCGACGCCGCGGCCCGACAGCGGCCCCCATCGTTCCGGGCGACCTCCCTGAACGAGGAGCGGGCGCGGGCGAGACGGATTCTGCTCGAGGCCAGCCGCGTGGCGCGGAGGATCACGGAAGATGTGCGACTGGGCCGACAGATCGAGCTCGATCCGGCGCGTGCCCTGATCCGTGAGACGATTGCCTCGATCGTCCGCAACCAAGACGCACTGATCGGCCTCAATCGCATCCGCAGCGTCGACCTGTATACCTTCGAGCATTCGGTCAATGTCAGCGTCTTGATGATCGCGTTCGCGCGGACGTTGGGGCTCGACAGCCACCTGATCGAGGGGATTGGGCTCGGCGCATTGCTACACGACGTCGGTAAGAGCCAGATTCCGGATGCCATCCTGAACAAGCCGGGTCGGCTCACCGCTGCCGAATTCGATATCATCCGCCGGCATGTGGAATATGGCCATGAGATCCTGGCGCAGACCTCGGGTATCCCGTCGGTTGCGCTCGATGTGGTCGTCGAGCACCATGAGCGGCTACAGGGAACCGGCTACCCTGAAGGCAAGGTAGGCGATGCGATCTCGCAGTTCGGGCGGATGGCAGCCATCGTCGATGTCTATGACGCGCTGACGACGGAGCGTGTCTACCACGGTGCGATCCCCCCTCATGAGGCGCTGCGCAAACTCCTAGAGTGGAGCCCGCACGACTTTGATCGCTCGCTCGTCCACCAGTTTATCCGCTGCGTCGGTATCTACCCGATCGGAACCCTGATTCGGCTCGAGAGCCAGCGTCTCGCGGTGGTGGTCGAAACCGGGCGCCAGCAACTGCTTAAGCCGGTCGTTCGCCTGATGTTCGACATCCCTTCGCGCCGGCGCCTGCCGCCGCACGACATTGATTTGGCTGCTGAAAACGTCTATGGACAGGACAGCATCCTCAGTGCCGAAGACCCGGCGAAGTGGGGCCTCCGGCCTGAGTACCTCCTGCGCTAGGGCGCCAGTCGTCCAACCCGTCTCTGGAGTGGCCGCGATGCTGTCCAGGGTCGCTGTGGATAAAGCTGTTGAGGAACTGCGGACCGCGAGGCTTAACGTTTGATCTGGCGCGGGTTTTGGGCGTCTGGCGGTCGGATTGGCTAGAAGGTGATCAAGTCTAATTCGATCAATGACTTGAGTCCGGCGAGCTCAGCATCGTGCAATCCGTGATGGAGCGACCAATCCGAACCGCGTCAAGTCGGGCTTATCCACGATGGTTGTGGATAAGCCTGTGAATAGCTGGACCGGGCTCAGCGCCGAGGCCTCGTCATAGTGACGATTGTGTGACATCGGCGCCGGATCGGTCAGCGACTGACCAGGGCTTGCCGAGCCGAATTGGCCGGCTCAAGGAGCCGCTCTTGGTCGGCCATTGTTTGCCGTTAGACAAGAAGCTCAATCCGCTCGGGGCGGTGTCTCATTGCGAGCCTTGGGTAGGTTGGATAAAAGGTGTCGTCTGGCCGTCATCCTGCGCCGGATCGCGTCAGCGCGGGGCGGCCGCGAGCAGCTCGGCTAGCGTGGCCTGAATGCCCTCCCAGACCTGCATCAGGACGCGTTGCTGCAGTGCCTCGTAGGTGCGCATATCCAGGTGTTTGTGGAGCTTGATGATCGCGCGATGGGTGCGGACACCAGGCGTGCCCATAGCTGCCTCCATGGTCTGCAGATTGGCGCTCGCAGCGGCTGGCGCGTTAGCGATGATCCAGCTCGTCGCGTCGTCCTCGCTGGCCGTGTCGATCGGGGCGGGCTTGTCTTCGAAGTAGGCCAGCATGCTCTCTCGAAAGAGGTCGATGCGCAGACGGTCGGCGGCGGTTGCCGCGCTCGGTCCTTGCTCGGCCAGATAGTAAGGGGCGATCTCCTCGAGGAAACGGTGCGCCCGCCTGGCAATCTGTTCGCCGTCGCGCCAAGCGAGACTGCTGAAGACGCTGGCGATGCCGGTCTCATCGGCGTTCGCGACCGATAACCGCAAGGCCTCGACCCAATCGTTGGTGTTCTCGATGCGTTTGAATCCCATATCCGTGTCCCCGTTTCCGGCCGGTCGATTCTGCTGCTGGCTCTGCAATAGACTCTAACGCGTTCAGACAGGTTTCAGGGGGTCGAGACTGGATCTGTTGCGCACCCTGATCGGAGCCCGATAAGGCCGTTGGCTGAAGCGCCCGGCTTGACGGCCTGCAGTCGGCTAGACTTTGCGTTTCATCGCCTTGCTCGGTACGGGGAGGAGCGCATGGATTGGGCCGAGCGCCTGAGGATTATCATAGCCGCGATCATCCTGATGTTAAACGGTGGCTGTGACCCATTGCGACCGCCAGGGGATACGCTCGTCATTGCGCAGGTGGCGGAACCGCGCTCGCTGGACCCGCAGGTGACCACCGCGCTCAACGATTTCCGTA
>JAAAOQ010000046.1 GCA_009908845.1 Gammaproteobacteria bacterium | reverse complement strand
GTCAAGACTGGGCGCGGTGACGGCCATCTGCACCGGTTGCTGGAAGCCCTCGCCGCCGAGGCTGGGCGGGTTGATCGCGAACGCCTGGGCGCCGGTGATCTGGGCGAGCTTGGGAAGCAATTGCCGCGTCACCGCGAACTGGCTCCGCTCACGTTGGCTCCAGTGTTTGAGCCTCAGGATCACGATGCCGCTGTTGACCGGGCCTTCGCCAGCGCTGCGCGGCGCCACCAGCGAGATCACGTGCTCGCCGGGTCCGTCGTCAGTGATCAGCGGCTCGAGCACGGCCTCGATCTCCTCGAGCACGCCGACCATGTAGTCGAGCGTTGCGCCCTCGGGAGCAGCGACGGGGATGAAGATGGTTCCACGGTCTTCACGCGGCGAGAGCTCGCGCGGCAGATCGCGGTACAGCCAGCCGGTGCCGCCGACCAGCAGCAGCGCCAGCAGCAGCACCAGCCAGCGCGCCGACAGCACGCCCTTGAGCAGCCGCAGATAGCCCTGGCTCAGGCGCTCGAAGAGGCTGCCGACCCGTCGGCGCAACGGGTCGGCCTGGATGCGTTCGGCGTCGATCAGCTTCGACGCCACTGTCACGCCGATGGTTAGCGCGATCAGGCTCGAGAGGCCGAGCGCACCGCCGAGCCCCGCCGCGAACTCGCTGAATAACCGGCCGGAATCGCCGGTCAGGAAGGCCAGTGGCGTGATCACGGCGAGCAGCACCACCGTCGTTGCGATGACCGCGAAGGCGACCTCGGCGGCGCCCAGGTCGGCCGCCAACAGCCGCGGGTGGTCCTGCTCGGAGAACCGGAACACGTTCTCGCCGACGACGATCGCGTCGTCGACCAGCATCCCGATCGCGAGGATCAGCGCGAGCAGCGTTAGCACGTTGATCGAATAGCCCAGCGCCCAGAGCAGGATGAAGGCCCCGATCACCGAGGCTGGGATGGTCGCCGCTGGCACCAGCGTCGCCCGCCAGGAGCCCAGCGCGATGAAGACCACCAGCACGACCAACGCGATCGTCAGCAAGAGGGTGATCAGGATCTGGCGGATCGATGCCTCGACGAAGGTCGCGGCATCGTAGGGGATGGTGACCGCGACGGAGTCCGGTATCCGGCCAGCCAGGTTCTCGAGCCGCTCGCGGACATCGGCCGAGATCGCAACCAGATTCGAGCCCGATTGGCGCACCACGCCGAGGCCGATCGCGTCTTTGCCATCGAGCCGCACCGCGGTGCGGTAGCTCTCCGGTCCGTACTCGATCTCGGCGACATCGGCGAGTCGGATCTCGGTACCGTTGCGGTCGGCGATGACCAGGTCACGGAACGCCTGCGGGCGCTCCAGCTCCGTCATCGTCCGCAATGTCAGCTCACGGGTCTCGGAGATCAGGCGCCCGGCCGGGAGCTCAAGGTTGCGTGCGCGCAGCGCCTGCTCGATATCCAGCACCGTGAGGCCGCGCGCCGCCAGCTGCTCCAGATCGAGCTTGACGCGCATCGCGTAGCGGCGCTCCCCGCCGAACAGGACCTGGGCGACGCCGGGCACGGTCGAGAGCGGGTCGACCAGCACCCGGTCGGCGAGATCGGAGAGGGCGAGCCGGTCCAGCTCGTCGCTCGTCAGCGCGACCCACATCACGACCTGGGCCTCGAGCGATTGCTGGGTGATCTCGGGGTCTTCGGCCTCGTCCGGCAGCTCGTTGCGCACGGTCGAGATGCGGTCGCGCACATCAGCGGCGGCGAGATCCAGGTCGCGTCCGAGCGAGAATTCGACCTCGATCCGCGCCCGCCCATCGCGCGACCGGGCGCGGATCTGGCGGACGCCGTCGATGCCGCTGACCGCTTCCTCGATCCGCTCGGTGATCTCGCGCTCGACCACCGCGGCGGCGGCGCCCGGGTAGATTACGGTCGCGGTGATGGTGGGGTCATCGACATCCGGGTATTCGCGGACCGGCAGATTGAGCACCGCGGCGACGCCGACGACGATGATGAGCAGCGAGAGGACGGTCGCCAACACGGGCCGGGTGACGGCGAGGGTCGTGAGCTTCACGGCCTCTCTCCGTCCGGCCTTTGTCCGTCCAGCCGATCTGCGCCTGCCTTGTGCTCGTCAGTCGGCCCCACAGACCCGGATGAACCGGCCTCATCATCATCCGCGATGTTGAGGCGGGACGTGGACTGCTCGCTGGAACGGTCCCGGTCGTCGGCGATGCGGACAGTCATGCCGTCGCGCAGCCCCTGCAGTCCGGAAACCACCACCTGATCGCCGGCGTTGACCCCGCTGGTGATCTCGACCCAACCGCCGCGCCGGATGCCGGTCTGCACCGCCCGTCGCTCGACCCGCGCTGAGCTGCTAGATGGGCGCCCTGCTGAGCGCTCCCGGCTGATGGTCCCGGCACCATCCTGCTCACTCGCACTCTCGGCGGCGTCTGCGTCTGCGTCTGGGCTGGCGTGCGAAACCGCTGCTGCGCCTTCCTGCTTTCGCGGGTCTGGTGGTGCCTCAGCCTCTTTCTGCCCAGGTTTCGTGGGACTGCTCTCGGCGGAATCGCGTCCGGCAGCCCCTTGCTCGACCACGAACAGGTGCTTCGACGGTCCCTCGGCGATCACTGCGGCCTCCGGTACCTGCAAGGCCTCGCGGCGGTCAGTGACCAGCTCGGCGGTCATGAACATGCCTGGCTGGAGCTGACGGTCGGCGTTGTCGAAGGTCGCCTCGAGCGCGAGGGTGCGGGTGTCCTCGGCCACTTCCGGCGCAACGAAGGTGATCCGGCCATGAAACGCCCGCTGCGGATAGGCCGGCGTGGTGGCGACGACCGATTGGCCAGCTTCGATTTGAGCCAAATCGGTGCCAGGCACGTCGAGCAGCAGGTCCAGTGGTTGGATGCGGCTGAGCGATGCGACGGCTGTGCCGGGCTCGAGGAGCGCCCCCGGGCTGACCTGGCGCCGTCCGATCAGACCCCCGAACGGCGCATCGATGATCCGGTCGGCGAGGTCCTCGCTGCTGACCCGCAGCTCCGCGCGCGCCGCGCTGGCAGCCGCGCGCGCCTGCTCGAGCTCGGTCTCGGAGACGAAGGACTCGTCAGCGAGCGCTTCCAAGCGGTCCAATTCGCGTGCCGTCTGTGCGACCCGCGCGGCCGCCTCCTTGACGCGGGCCTGGTCCCGTCTGCGCTCGAGCAGCACCAGGGCCTGATGTCGTGAGACGCGGTCGCCCTCTTCGAACAGGACCGCGTCGACGCGGCCTCGCGAGCGCGCGGTAATCGTCACGGTCTCATCGGGCTTGAGTGTGCCGGTGGCCTGAAGACGCGCCTCGATCTCGCGGCCTTCGACGGGCGCGACCTCGATCAACGGCGGTGGCCGTCCTCGCTCTTGGTCGGAGCCAGCCTCGAAGAGCGCGAGCAGGCTTGCGCGATTCGACCAGCCCAGGGCGGCGATGACCGTGAGCACGAGCACGAGCGCTGTGATGAAGATCGTTCGTCCGCTGCGAGTCGGCACTCTGATCACCTCTGGGGTCACCTCTGGCAACAATCCGTCTGTACGGCTGGGGATTGACGCAACGCCCATGCCCGTGTCCGATTGGTGGTGGAGCAAGCTGGCCTTGGACCGGCCGTGCAACGGCTGGATTGACGCCGAGGCCCTAGCGGCCGGGCTTCTGTGGCCCAGCTCTGTTTGCCCCGATCGAGCTGCCGGCGCAGCGGCGCGGGCAGTCTTCATTAGCTATTTTTTGGTGGATTTGACCCGACCAACGGTGCATATCAGCCAGTCTTGGCGCTGCGATTGGCCCGAACGGCCGTCGCCGCTTGCGGCATCGAAGTTGCACCAAGCCCGGGACGGCTGGTTTCCCCGAGGGGTGCTAAATGACATTGATCAACGCGATGCGCACCGACTTTCCCGTCGTCGACCCGGAGAGCACAGTGGCTGCAGCGGCGAGTCGCTTCGCAGAGACGGGCTGTTGCAGCCTGCCGGTTGTCGAGCGCGGGCGCTTCGTCGGTGCGCTCGATTCGCTCGATGTGGCCGCCCGGGTCGCGAGCGGCGACCTTGATGCGACCCGCGCGAACGTGCGCATGCTGATGCGGCGCGAGACGGCCAGCTGCCCGCCCGAGACGACGCTCACAGAGGCGCGGCAGTTGATGCTGCGCACCCGCGCGAATACGCTGTTCGTGACCGAGCCTGATGCGAGACTGGTCGGGCTGATCGACCTGGTGGCGCTGCTGGCGGCGGAAGAGTCGGCATCGAGCGCCGGGCCTGAGCCCGAGTGGGACAAGCGCGTCCGCGGCGACGAGCTCTAGTCACTTCGTTAATCACTTCGTAGGTGCAACCAAGCTTCTATGGCCGACTCCCTGCTGATCATCGAAGACGAGGACGCGCTGGCACGCGAGCTCGAGCGCCATTTCGCCAATAAGGGCTGGGATGTCGAGGTTGCTCACGGTTTGGCCAAGGCGCGGGAGATTCTGGCCGGTCAGAAGCTCGAGCCCCTGGTGATCCTGGCGGACATGAGTCTGCCGGACGGCAACGCGCTCGATCTGATGGAGACGATCCGTGAGCAGAAGATCCCGGGCGAATGGATCCTGCTCACCGGCTATGGGAGCGTTCCCGATTCGGTGCGGGCACTGCGCCTCGGTGCCTACGACTTTCTCGAGAAGCCCTGTCCGCTCGCGCGCCTGGAGATCGTAGTCGCCGGCGCGCGGCGCAGCGCGCTGGCGCAGCGGCGGTTGCAGACCCAGACCCGCGATCGCCGTCGGCGTTACGCCCCAACCTCCTACATCGGCGCCAGCAAGACCACCGAGGAGACCCGACGGCTGATCGCGCGGCTGGCCGAGGTGCCGTTCAGCGCGCTGATCATCGGCGGCGAGACCGGCACCGGCAAGGGGCTGGTCGCGCGCATCCTCCATCATGGCGGCCCGCGCGCCGACGGCCCGCTCGTCGAGGTCAACTGCGCCGCGCTGCCGCGTGAGCTGCTCGAGTCAGAGCTGTTCGGGCATGAGGCCGGCGCCTTCACCGGCGCCAAGGGGCGTCATCGCGGTTATCTGGAGCAGGCCCACGAGGGCACCCTGTTCCTCGATGAGATCGCCGAGATGGACCTGGACCTGCAGACCAAGCTGCTGACCGTGCTCGAGGACCGCCACCTGCGCCGGCTCGGCGGCGAGCGCTCGATCGAGGTCGATGTGCAGATCATCGCCGCGAGCAACCAGAGCCTCGAGGAGCGCGTGCGTACCGGCGAGTTCCGCAGCGACCTGTTTCACCGTCTGTCCGTGTTCCGGCTCGACCTGCCGCCGCTGCGTGAGCGGCTTGATGATCTCGAGCAGCTGGTGCCGGTCCTGATCGACGAGTACAACGCCCGTTCCGGCCGTCAGGTGCGTGAGGTGCCGAATGAGGTCTACGAGCAGATGCGCAGCTACCACTGGCCGGGCAATGTGCGTGAGCTGCGCAACGTGATCGAGCGCGCCGTGCTGCTGGCTCGCGACGCTGTCTTCCCGATCGAGTGGCTACAGCTCGGCCAAGGCGTTGCGACGGCGCCCGGTGCTGGCCCGAGCGTCGAGGGCGATCGGCTGACCATTCCGCTCGACGGCAGCATGGCGCTCGATGAGATGGACAGCTACATCATCCGGACCGCGCTCGAGCGCAGTGGTCACAACGTGACCGCTGCGGCGCGCGCGCTCGGCACCACCCGCGAGACGCTGCGCTACCGCATCCAGAAATACGGACTCGCGGCCGAGACCCCGGATGCGCCTTCGTCGGCCGCAGCAGTCAGTCAGTGAGTGTGCCGCGCGGCGCTGCGACAGCGGTATCGTGCGCGCAGAGGCCGTGAAGCGCCTCAGCCCGCGGGCGGACGCCGGGTAGCACGGCCGCCCGATACGCGAAGAGCGAACGCGACGGCGGCCCCCGACTGCCGCTCATTCGATGCGTTGGCCCTCCTTGGCGCGTTCGGCCTGCTCAATCGCGTGCGCCGCATTGACGAGCCCGATGTGGCTGAACGCCTGCGGAAAGTTGCCGAGCAGCTCGCCGCCGTTCGGCGCGACCTGCTCCGAGAGTAGGCCGACGTCATTGGCGCAGCCGGCAGCGCGCTCGAACAAGGCCCGGGCGCGATCGATCTGACCGGCCTGCGCGCGCGCCTGGGCGAGCCAAAAGGTGCAGATAAGGAACGGCCCCTCGCCACCGGCGAGCCCGTCGTCGGCGAGGTAGCGGTAGACGAAGCCCTGGTCATCGGTCAGGTGCGCCTCGATCGCATCCATGGTCGCGAGCACGCGCGGATCATCTGCGGGCAAGAAGCCCACGATCGGCATCATCAGCGCCGCCGCATCGAGGTCCTCGCCGCCAAAGGTTTGGGTATAGGCGCCGACGGCGTCGCTCCAGCCGCGCTCGAGGATCGCGTTGCGGATCTCCGCCTGCGCGGCCCGCCAGGCGCTGAGCCGATGCTCGGCGCCGAGCTCTGCTGCCATTGCGATCGCGCGGTCTAGTGCGGCCCAGCACATCAGCTTCGAGTGCAAATAGTGCCGTGGTGGCGTGCGCATCTCCCAGATGCCATGGTCCAGTTCCTGCCAGCGTGCGGCGGCCGCATCGGCGATCTCGGTCAGGAAGCGCCGGCCGGCATCACCGAGACCCTGAAGCTGCTCGCGCACCCGGTAGGCGGCCGTCATCACCTCGCCGTAGACATCGAGCTGGCGCTGGCTCCAGGCGGCGTTGCCGACGCGCACGGGCGCGCTGTCGCGCCAGCCGGGCAGATGCGGAAGCTCGCGCTCGCTCAGGTCGTGCTCGCCCTCGATCCCGAACAGCACCTGGAGATTCCCATGCTCGCGCACCTGGATCAGTGCGGTGGCGCCGAGGAAGTCGAAGAAACGATGGGCCTCGGTAGGGCAGGCCGCGACCCAGAGCGCCTCGAGGGTCAGACTGGCATCGCGGACCCAGCTGTAGCGATAGTCCCAGTTCCGGCCGCCGCCGATACAGGTGGCCAAGGAGGTGGTCGGTGCGGCGATGATGGCGCCGGTCGGCTCGTAGCTGAGGCCATAGAGGACGCGTCCGCTGTGCCGCACGAGCTCGGACCAGGGGCCCTCGTAGGCCTGATGAGCACCTGACCAGGCGCGCCAGTCGTCGATGGTCTGTTTGAGCCGTGACGGGATCGTCTCGGGCGTGATCGCTTCCGGCAGGCCGGCTGCGGTGCTGCCATGCTGGAGCGCAAAACCCACGCGGTCCCCGGCGCGCAGCTCGAAGCGGGCGCGGGCGCTGCAATCCTCGACCTTCATCTGCGCATCGGTGCTGAGCCGCAGGATCGAGGCCCCGCCGCGGGTCGCGATGCCGCCGGCGACCGGCTCGAGCAGCGGCCGAATCAGGCCGTACTCGGGACGCGGTGCATAGTCGACCTCGATCGCGACGCGTCCCGCGCTGCAGTGGAGCGTGCGCAGGACGATGTGCGGCGCCCCGCGCCCGAGATGGTCGGTCTGTTCCTCCTCGCCGGTGGCCAGCGCATCCCGCAGCACCACCTGGCCCTCAGGGCAGTCGAAGAGCGTCTCCAATACCAAGGTCTCGGGTAGGTAGCGGCGCCTGATCTCGACCTGGCGGTCCGCGCGCGGACCGATCCGAAAGTGCCCGCAGTCGGCGCCGAGCAGGCCGCTCAGCTGCGCCGGCGCGTCGAAGCGCGGCAGGCAGAGCCAGTCGATACTGCCGTCGCGCGCGACGAGCCCAGCGCCGTGGCGGTCGGAGATCAGGGCGTAGTCGGAAATCGGGCGGTTGCTCATCGAGACAGCGGTTACTGAACAGATTGCTGAAGCGGTTGCTCGCCGGGCAGATGATCGGCGACCTCGGCCCCGCGCTCCCCGCGCGGCCGGGCTTCGCCCACGGTGCTGTCGAGCAGGGTCTGACGCTCGGCCTCGGCGTTGATGCAGGCGCCTAGAAGCACCGCTGACGCCGATAGATAGAGCCAGAGCAGTAGGACGATCACGGCACCCAACGAGCCGTAGGTCGCGTTATAGGAGCCGAAATTGGTCACGTAGAACGAGAACAGTCCGGACGCCGCCAGCCAAAGGACTCCAGCGACGACCGAGCCGGCTGGCAGCCAGCGCCAGCGTGGCGCCCGCCGCGATGGCCCGTAGCGGTAGAGGATCGCCAACGCGAATAGCCCCATTGCCGCTAGCAGCGGCCAGCGCAGCCAGGCGGTCAGCACTTCCGGCATGGTGCCAAGGCTCAGCAGATTGATCACGATCGGCACTGCAACGGTGGCGACGATGGCCACCGCCAGCACCACGACCAGGAAGAGCGTCAGGCCGAAGGCGAACAGGTTCAACAGGAAGAGATTGCGGTCCTCTTGCTCGTCGTAGGCAGTGTTGAGCGCGATGATCAGCGCCCTGGTGCCCCGGGTTGCGCCCCAGAGTGACAACAGCACCGCCCCGGCGAGGCCAAGGCTGAGCGCCTGTTGGGGCCTGTCGCTGGCACGTTCGAGTCGGGCGGAGATCAGCTCGTGGACCTGCGCTGGCAGCAGGCCGCCCAGCGCGTCGAACTGGCTCTGGATCTGCGAGGCGTCGAAGGCCAGGTCATAGGTGGTCACCAGTGCGGCAATGGCCGGAAACAGGCCGAGAAGGCTGTAGAAGCCAACGCCCGCGGCTACGAGCCCGAGATTCTCCTGCATGTAACGGCGCAGCACCCGTTGCGCGACCTGCCACCAACCCCGGACCGGAATGACCAGTGGCGATTCGGCGTTGCGGCCGGGCTCCGTGGCGCTGGTCGGGGCCTCGGCGCCTGTTGGGTTGGCGCGTTGCATCGGCTGTTCTCCTCCTCCTCAGTCGGTCGCATCAGGCGGTCGATCGCTGTGCGGCGCGCGAGCCCGTCGATGATCTCGACCGATTGCGTTTCGGGGCTTGCCGTTTTTTGTTCCGCCCGGTCGGATGCGCTTGAAGCGCCCCCTCCGGCTGGAACAGTCGGCCTATTTCATCGCCGTCCCGCGCCGATTAGCTTGTCTTCTGAATAGCCATCACATCAGCTGAGTGATGCAACTAGACGCTTTCAGCCGGAGCCATTCGGCAGCGCTCCGGCGCATCGATGGAGGTGGCATTCGGGAACATGCTCAGCCAGGGGATGCGCAGGCCATAGCCGTTGATCTCCACCGACTCCTTGGGACACTCCTGGCCGACGCGACGCGCGATGGATTGCAGCCGTGCAGAGTCGAATTTGAAGTAGGGTGGGGTAAAGCCAGCATCTGAGTTCTTGAAGATCAAGGTATCGGAGGTGCCAGCCTCAACCGTTTCGATTCGGTACTGGACATCGCGTCCATCACCGGTTGCGCCGGTGATCTGGACCTCCCAGGATTTCGGTCCCCAGCGGACGTAGAGGAATCCGACCACGACGACGAGGACGATGACAATGCCGAGTTTGACGTTCTTGTTCATACTCTTTGGCTCCTGAATACTCTAGATCAAATCGAGTGAGGCCAGTCACCTGGAATGCCTGGCAGGCTGATCGATTTCCAGCTCAGGCCCCAATCAAGTCAACGCAAGGCTTGCGGCAATTCTGACGGTCAAGGCAGTCCCTCTGTTCGTTCCATCGGGCTGCGGAGTCGAGAGCGTGAGCTGAGTCTGTCGGTTAAACGCCCCCGACCAATCCCAGAATGCCGATGACGATCAGATAGATCGCAACGATATAGTTCAGCAACCTGGGTTGCACCAGGATCAGGATTCCGGCAACGAGGGCAAGGATCGGTTGCAGCGAGAGTTGAATCATGGGGATGACTCCGTTTTTGAGGCCGCATGCGGGACGCAGCAGTGTTTGTACTCGGAGTCCTAGTACCTGCAATGGGCGGACCAGATCGGAGATCTCGCCCCGATCGGCCCTCGAGGGCAGCTAGTCGATGCGATAGGTGGTGTATATCAACCGCTGCTGGGTTGAAATCCACGATTGGGCTGGTGGAATGCGACCGGCCGGCGTTGCCGGCATTGGCCAGATCGCATCTGGCCCCTATTCGAGCGCTGTTGCCCGATCTCGAATGCGCGACCGTTCCCCCTGGGTGGGGAGGTGCTCGGTTGGTGATAGGCTCGGGTGTGCTGCAGCGCTGTCATCCCACCGGTGGCTTGGGGTGAGCTGCCGGAAGTGATCCGCCGAAGGTGAACCGCTGGAGGTGAACCGCTGGAGGTGAACCGCTGGAGGTGAACGGCGCAATTGCTAAACAGTGTCTGCATCGCGATGCTTCAGCCACTGCGCAGCGAACGCATCCGGCGCCAGCGGTCGGCTGTAACGGTACCCTTGGGCGAGCGTGCAGCCCGTATCTCTCAGCCATGCGGCTTGCTCGGCGGTCTCGACGCCTTCGGCCAGGACCTCCAGATTCAGGCTGTCGCCGAGCGCGATGACGGCTTGGGCGATCGCTTGGCTGTGCGGATCGCCCGGGAGCGGATCGACAAAGCTGCGGTCAAGCTTGAGCTGATGCAGCGGCAGCCGGTGCAGATACGCCAATGACGAGTAGCCGGTCCCGAAGTCGTCGATCGCCAGGCGCACGCCCAGCCGGCGCAGCGCGTCGAGCGTGGCGACGGACTGGCCGGCTTGCTGCATGAGCAGGGATTCGG
The DNA here is from genome assembly GCA_009908845.1 of Gammaproteobacteria bacterium. Lineage (GTDB taxonomy): Bacteria > Pseudomonadota > Gammaproteobacteria > Chromatiales > Chromatiaceae > Lamprobacter. Next base: position 9,150 of record JAAAOQ010000046.1, on the reverse strand, counting down.
TCAGCTCGAGCTCGAGGCGTTCCGGCGCCAGTTGGTATTCCTCGAGCAGCCCGGCGATCCTGTCGACCAGATCCTCATCCTCGAGCTGCAGGATCGACAGATTGACAGCGACGCGCGGCAGCCGCTGACCCGCCTGGTCCCAGGCCGTGAGCTGCTGCGCGGCTTGGCGCAGCACCCAGTCGCCGATCTCTCGGATCAGCCCCATGTCCTCGGCGATCGGGATGAACTGCTGCGGACCGATCGGCCCCAGCTCGGCGCTGTGCCAGCGCAACAGGGCCTCCGCGCCGATCAGCCGTCCGTCGCAGAGCTGAATCTGGGGCTGGTAGTGTAGCTGCAGCTCATTCTGCGCCAAGGCCTGGCTCAGACTGGCCTCCAACTGAAGGCGATCCGGCGCCCCTTGCGCCCTCGGGTGCTCGAAGTGCTGCACGCGCTGCCGGCCTCGCGCCTTCGCCTGCTTGAGGGCCACGTTGGCATGACGCATCAACACGTCGCTTGAGGCGCCGTCCTGCGGATAGCGTGCAATGCCCACGCTGGCCGTGATGGTGACGGACTGGCCGCCCACGAGCCGGCGTTCAGCGCAACGCTGTTGCAGCGCGTTCACGACGGTCGCGATCGCCTCGCGCGTGCCAATTGCGGGGAGGATCAAGCCGAACTCGTCACTGCCCAAACGCGCGAGGGTATCCGTCGGCCGCACGAGCTGGCTCAGAGCCCCGGCCACCTGCTTGAGCAGTTCATCGGCGGTGGCCGGCCCGAGCGACTCGTTGACAACGCGAAACCGATCGAGATCGACGATGAGGATCGCTGCCCGACTGGCCCCCTGGTCGACCTTCAGCAGTAGCTGGTCAAGGCGCGCTTGAAAAGCGCGGCGGTTGACCAGGCCGGTCAGCGGATCGTATTGGCTCAGGAACGCGACCTGTTGCTGGGTGCGATGAAGCGGGGTGGTGTCGCTGAGAACGACGAGGTAACGATCGAGCTGCCCCCGCTCGCTTCGGATTGCGGTCACGCTCAGCCGTGCCCGGTATCTGGCCCCGTCCTGACGGCGCTCCCAGCGCTCACCCGGCCAGCGCACGTCGGCGCCAAGCGGTGACTGGCTCTGATCCCAGAAGGCCGGATCGGTGGCGCTCGCGAGCACCGTTTCCAATGGCTGCCCACAGACGGCCCCCTCTGCGTACCCGGTGATCTCGGTGAACGCCGGGTTCACGGCGGTGATCTGGTGATCGCCGTTGGTGATGACGATGCCATCAGCTGTGCTCTCGAACACCTTGGCGGCCTCGCGCAGCCGCTCTCGGGTCTGTTCGCGCTCGGTCACATCCTGCGCGGTGCCGAAGCAGCGCTGGAGCCGGCCTGTTTCATCGCGCTCGGTGCGACCCTCGATAAAGAGCCACCTGAGCTCACCGTCGCGCCGGAAGATGCGTAGCATGAAGTGGTCGGGCCCACCGGTCTCGAGGGCGCGGTTGAACCGTTGCAAGAGCTCGCCGGCATCGTCCGGATGGCACAGACGCGCGAGCGCGTTCAGCTCCGGCAGCGGCTCGGCGGGATCAAGGCCAACGATGCGATACAGCTCATGGGACCAGATCAGTTCCGACGACTCGATAAAGAGCTCCCAGCGGCCCAGAGCGGCCAGGCGCTCAGCCTCTCGAAGACGCGCGTTGCTTTCGTAGAGCGCCTGTTCGGCCAGCTTGCGCGCGTGGATGTCGGTGTGGGTCCCCACCACCCGGAGCGGCTGGCCTATGGCATTACGCGCAACGACCTGTCCCCGCGTGTGCAGCCAGCGCCAGCCGCCATCCTTGCAGCGCATCCGGATGTCCAGGGCGTAGGGCGTATCGTCGTGGAGGTGCTGCTCGAATCGGGACCGAACCGCAGACCGGTCGTCCGGATGGACCAATGCGATCACGGCATCCAGGCGAAGATCGAGCTCGCCTGGGGCGTAGCCGAGCATTGCGCCATAGCGCTCATTGATGGTCATGCGCCCCGAGACCGCATCCAGATCCCAGAGTCCGTCATTGGTCGCTGCGACCGTCAGTCGCAGACGTTCTTCCCGCTCCTGTAAGGCCCGTTCGGCCGCCTTGCGCTCAGTGACGTCCAGGATGGTCACCACCGCCGCCCCCGAGTCATCGCCCTGGTCAACTCGCGACGCACAGAGCGCAACATCGATGGGATGGCCGGTCTTATGGCGAAAGCGTGTCTGCACTCGGCCCGTCCCTTCACGGTTCACCTGCGCGTAGAGCTCTTGGCCCACGCGGGTGTACTCCTGGTCGTCTGCGTACAGCAGGCGCGTATCCTGGCGATCGAGCTCCTCTGGCGTATAGCCCACCAGCTCGGCCCAGGCGGCGTTGAACTGCAGCATTCGGCGCGCGCGGACGAAGACGATGCCGACCGGGGCGGCCTGAAAGATCGCTTCCAGCTGCGCTTGCTGTTCCTGCAGGAGGCGGCGTTGCTGAACGCTCTCGGAACGGTCGATAACCGTGCAGATGAGTTCCGGTTCCGAACCGGCCTCGCCGGGCAGCGCTGCCAGATGGAGATCGACAATGAGCGGCTCACTTGCGAGCGGGTAGAGGGTGATCTCCGCTAAGGTGACAGGCTGCCGCTCGGCTGATTCGTGCAGCGCTCGCGACAGCGCGTCGCGGTGGGCTTCGCCGACAAGAGGGATCAAGAACGCATGCGGATCATCTCTGCCGGGTAGATTGAGGAGCGCCGCGGCGGCTCGATTGGCCTCGCGGATCATTCCGCTGGCGTCGAGGTTCAGCACCGCAACGGGCAGCGCTTGGAAGACGGCGCTAAAGCGATTCAGGGTCTCCTCGAGGGCCTGGCGCGTGCTGCGTAAGTCCTCGTTCTGCGACTTGAGCTCGGCTTGTTGAATACGCAGCGCGTCGATCAGCGTCCTGGCACCCTGTTCAGACGTCGCGAAGGCGGCCTCGCCCTCGGCGAGCCGACTGGATGCCGGCCCCTGGCGGGTGCGCTGGCACCGGTACTCCAAATCCTCCAAGTCAGGTTCAGGGGTGGATGCGGCGCGCAGAAAAGCGGCTTGTTCGTTCTCGTCCATGTCGCGTTCTCACTCGTGGGTTGAAAGCGATGCGACGCTCTAGCTGACCAATATCGGGTCTGGTAGCGGGTGCCGAACGATCGGCGCTCGACCAGCCGAGCGCGATCGTCGCGCCAGTGCCGTGGTGATTCGGCCGAGTCTGGACGGAATACTGCGGGCTCGCGGACGCGGCAGAGATGCGGTCTCTATCGATGAGAGCCTGACATAACAGGCATATCCAATGCCAGCGCAGGCCGACAAGCGCTGAAGGGGTCGTCCGTCGACCGGTAATCGTTCGACCGCTGTCGCGAGTACCGGGGGATTTCCCGCGGTAGGCGGGCCCGATCGGTGGCGGCGAGATGTCCCAAGGGCGCGGCTGAGGAGGCGCCGGGCTCAAGAGCGTGGCTCAAATGCCCCGGTCGACCCGGCAAATCCACCGCCGCGCCAAGCTGCTCCGTAGCGCTCGTCATCCTGTCGTCATCGAATGAAAACAATAATGTAGCCCTTCTGTCAGTCGGACGACACATTTGAGCCTGAGACCTCGGGCCAGGCCGTCTTTGGTGCATTTCATCCAACTTGGCACGCGACTCGCTCAGCGGTGCGCAATGCCGGCCAAGTGTTTCGCTTGTCCGGCCAACGCACTGTCGACATGCGTGCAGCCTTAAGGGCAGCGTCCATTTCTGTCTCGGCCAGGCACTCGGCCTCGAGGTCAGCGCCGAGTCGGCGCTCGCGGCCGGCAGTGTGATGGGCATCATGATCATCCCGTACATGAGCTCGCTGAGCGACAATGTGATCGCCTCGGTGCCGCAGAAGCTGCGCGACGGCGCATTGATGCTCGGTGCGACCAAGGGCGAGACCCTGTTCCGGGTGGTGCTGCCGGCGGCCTTGCCGGGACTGCTCAGCGCCGTGGTGCTCTCGGCCAGCCGCGCCCTCGGCGAGACGATGATCGTGGTGATGGCGGCCGGACTGTTCGCCAATCTGACCCTGAACCCGCTCGAGAGCGTGACTACGGTGACGGTGCAGATCACCACCGCGCTCACCGGCGATCAGCCGTTCGACAGCCCGACGACGCTCTCGGCGTTCGCGCTCGGGCTGACCCTGTTCTTTATCACCCTGGCCCTGAATCTGTTCGCGCTCCGCGTGATGGAGCGCTGGCGGGAGCGTTATGACTGAATCCGCACCAAACAGCACGGGCAGCGTCTATCTGTCCAAGCGTTTCACGCGCCGCTTGCGCCGCCGCCGCGGCCGTGAACGCCTGCTGCGCGCCGTCGGCATCGGCGCCGTCGTGATCGCCATCGGTATGCTCGGGGTGCTGTTCACGAGCATCGTTCTCCAAGGCGACAGCGCCTTCCTGCAGACCCGAATCGCGCTCGAGGTCGATTTCGACCTCGAGACCCTGGGCGTCGACAGCACCGAGCGCCAGGCGCTCGAGGATGGGAGCTACCGCTCGCTCCTGCACCAGGCGCTCTACGACCGCTTCGGCCGGCCGGAGTCGCGCGAAGGGCGCGATCAGCTCACCGCGATGCTCAGCAGCGACGCCATCTACCGATTGCGCGATCGGGTGTTGAGCAACCCGGATCTGATCGGGCAGACGCGGCGCATCTGGATGCCCGCCTCGAGCGAGGTGGATCTGATCGCCAAGGGCGTGATGCCGACGACCTGAAGACCGTCTTCAACACCGACTTCTTCGTCCGCACCGACAGCCGCGAGCCCGAGGTGGCCGGTATCCGCGGTGCCATCGTCGGCTCGGCGCTGATGCTCTTGGTGACCCTGGCGACGGCGCTGCCGGTGGGCCTGGCCGCGGCCGTCTATCTGGAGGAGTTTGCGCCCAAGAACCGTTGGACCGAGCTCATCGACGTCAATATCCGCAACCTGGCTGGGGTGCCGTCGATCCTATTCGGGCTGCTCGGGCTGGCGGTCTTCGTGCGGCTGCTCGTGATGAACGCGCTCGCCGTGTGGCTCCGGATGCGCACCCAAAAATGAGGTTGATTCGATGTCTGATAAGCAAGAGCCGCTACCGATGAGCAAGATCAAGATGCAAGCGAGTGCGGTCGACGTCTTCTACGGCGAGACCCGCGCGATCCGTGACGTCTCGCTGGATATCAACGACCGTGAGGTGCTGGCGCTGATGGGGCCGTCCGGCTGCGGCAAGAGCACCTTCTTGCGCTGCCTGAACCGGATGAACGATCACATCGGCGAGGCCCGGATCGAGGGGCGCATCACGCTCGATGACCGCGACATCTACGAGACCGAGATCGATCCGGTCCAGATCCGGGCGCGGGTCGGGATGGTTGCCCAGGTGCCCAATCCGTTCCCGAAGCCGATCTTCGACAATGTCGCCTTCGGCCCGCGTCTGCATGGGCTACACGACTCCCGCGACGAACTGACCGAGCTGGTCGAGGGGAGCTTGAGTCGTGCCGGGCTCTGGGACGAGGTCAAGGACCTGCTGCGCCAGCCCGGCACCAGCCTCCCCGGCGGGCAGCAGCAGCGTCTTTGCATCGCCCGCGCGATTGCCAACCAGCCCGATGTGCTGCTGATGGACGAGCCGGTCTCGTCGCTGGACCCGAAGTCCGCGGCGGTGATCGAGGAACTGATCGGCGAGCTTGCCGAGCGTTACGCGATCGTGCTGGTGACCCACAGCATGGAGCAGGCTAAGCGGATCGCCGATCGCACCGCCTTCTTTTACCTTGGTGATCTGGTCGAGGTCGCCGACACCCATGCGCTGTTCGACAATCCTCAGGAAGAGCGGACCCAGCGCTACTTGGACGGCCTGTTCGGCTGAATGCTCGGGTCCATCGCCCGTTCGAGGTCGGGCTATCGCAGTTGATGATGTCCGCGGCTCGAACCTTCGGGTGTTCCTGCGCGGCGCTCTCCGGCTTCCTATGGGACGTTCTCGACTAGCTCGATTTTCAGGCGTTTGCCGACAATGGCGGCGGCCCGGTTCAAGGTGTCGAGCTGGACCTTGTCGTTGTCTGGGTCAAGCAGCCGGTCGAGTTGCGAGCGGCTGGTATGCATCCGCTTCGCCATCTCGGCCTTGTTCAGATGCAAGCCTTTCATGGCCTCCTGAAGCTGCCAAGAAAGCACCCGCTTGGCGGCGACCTGCCGGGCCTCCTCCAGGCGACCTTCCTCCTGAAGGAAGTCTTCGAGGCTCGAGCCGATGTTCCTGTCCTCAATCATCACCTTCACCTTTCATCCTTCTAACGGCGACGTCCAGCTCCCGCATGGGCGTCTTCTGTGTCTTCTTAATGAAGGCGTGCAGCAGCACCATCCGTCCCCTGTTCACGCAGAACAGAACGCGGGCAATGCGCCCGGAGGACAGATTGCTGCGCACCTCCCAAAGCCCCTTATGCGACTTAAACGACCGGCACAGCGGCATGCCGATCGGCCAGCCGTATTCGAGGGTTTGCAGGTCGTTACCGACAATCTGGCGGTCGTCTGCATCAAGCTCCTTCAGCCACTCTCTCACTGGCTCCCTGCCGGAGTTCGTCCGGAAGAACGCGACGGCAACGCGCTTCTGATCATCCGTCATAGTACCTCAGGAGGCATAGTGTACCTCAAAAGGTACATTCCGGCAAACATTGAAGAGAGACTGACGCGGCTGCAGATGCAGCAGGACGCCGAACCGGCGGTCAGCCGGACGACTTCGCCATCCGTCCCGCCACAAGCCGATAGGCGCCGGTCCCAGCCATCGCGGCCCAGAGCGGCAGCAGTCCAAAGAGACCGGCGTAGCCCTGCCAGAGGGTGAGGCCCAATCCAGTCAGCAGTGCCAGGCCCTGGCCGGCGCGAACACGGCGAGACGACAACGGCTCGTCGGTGTCGTCGCTATGGCTCTGGATCTGACCGGCAGCGCGGATGACGGTTGCGAAGAGCGCGGCGATCAAGATCCCGGCGAGCAGCGCGACCGGCGCCAGCGCGCGCGCCAAGATCGAGTCGGACAGCGGCGCGTCGGTGAAGCTCAGCAGCAGGACGCCGGCCACCGCAGCGCCACCTGCGAGCAGCAGGCGGCGGATGTCGGGACGGCCGAGCAGCGCGTCGATCAACAGCGCCGCGACGGCCAGCACCAGATAGACCGGGTTGGCCGCATAGCCCAGCCAAAGCCCCAGGCCCAGCACACCGAGGGTATCCGGCAAGGTCGCGGCGACGCCGGTGGTGCGGTTCACGACCCTGAGCGCGAGCAGGATCAGGAACAGCGCCGCGAGATCGGGCAGGGGCAGCCAACCCAGTCCGGCCGCGGCCAGCGCCGGGAGGGTGAAGCCGGCGGCGACGAAGGCGGCCAGCTCGGCGTCTGGATCGAGCTCGCGTGCCAGCGCCCAGGCCAGGAAGAAGGCGAGAGCGGCCAGCGTAGACCAACCGATTGCCGCCAGCCAGCCCTGGCCGGCGAGGGCGCCAATGAGCGTGCCGCTGATCAAGATGACGAGGGTGAGCGCGCCGATCCAACGATTGGTTGGATGGTCCAGATCGATGGGCCGCGCGAGACCGGAGACCTGTCGCAGTTCCATGTTCAATACCCCTCAGCGCTCGTAGACCAGCTGCTCGGGATGGATGCCGAAGCTCAGCAGGTGATCGTTGATCGATGCGACGAAGGCGTCCGGCCCACAGACATAGAAGTAGCCGGAGTGATCGCCGAGCTCTGCCTGCAGGAAGGTGGCGTCGATATGGCGCCCTTCTTGATCGGTCTGGTGCTCGCGCGTGAAGGTCAGGACGCAGTCGTCGCCGAGGTAATGCTTGAGCTCCTTATCGCAGATGACGTCCTGCTCGCCCTTGTTGCTGAGCAAGAGCCGATGACCGTCGAGCCGATCATCGGTCGCAAGCTGACGCAGGATCGCGAGGAAGGGCGTCACGCCGGTGCCGGCGCCGATGAAGGTGCCGGGGCCTTGATAGGTGATGGCGCCGAACGGTTCGCTGAGCTTGAGCGTCGCGCCCGGTTCCAGTTCATGCAGGGCCACCGTGACGGCGTCATCCTCGTCGTAACGCTTGATCGAGAACTCCAGCACCTGATCCTTGGTCTGGGAGGTCGGGGTAAACGGGCGGCCCTGGTCGCGCCAATCGTCGCTGTCGATCGCGACCTCGATCCCTTGGCCCGGCTGCCAGCCGAGCCCCTCCGGGCGCGTCAGGATCAGGCGCTGGACATCATGGGTCACGAACTCACGCATCAAGAGGGTTGCATCGTAGGACATCGGTGGTTCCTCCGGGGTTGAGTAGACTGACTGAAGCCGGTTGGGTTGAATGGCTTGGTAATTGGGCCCGACGCAGCACGGAGCTAATGCAGCGCGGAGCTGACCCCGGCGGTCTCGAGCCCGATCCAGAGCACGAAGACGAGGTAGAGCGCGAGCAGCAGCCAGCACTCGCTGCGGGTCAGGGTCATCCCGGTGCGCAACATCGCGAATAGCACGATGGTCGCCAGCGTCAGCGCCGCCATCATCGGCGCGGCGGCGGCATAGTGGATCGTCGTGCTGCCGGCGATCAGCACACCGACCGGGACCGCGATCAGCAGATCGAAGATGTTGCTGCCGAGCACGTTGGCGAGGCTCACCGTGCCTTCGGACTTGCGTGCAGCGCGCACGCTGACGAAGAGGTCGGGGATGCTGGTCGCGGCGGCGAGCACGGTCAGCCCCCAAAGGAAGCTCGGCGTATCGAAGGCGTCTCCGAGGCCGATCACCGCCCGCACCAATGCCTCGACGCCCACGAGGATCAACACCAGGCTGAGCGCCAGCCGCAGCCACTCGCGTTGCGGCCGGAGCCCGGTCGCTGGCGGTGCGCTGTGCTCCAGCCGGTGGTCGGCTGCATCCTGTTGCATCAGGAACAGGTACAGCCCATAGACCGCGATCGGGATCAGTGCCATGGCCCGGGTGAGCTCGCCGGTCAATGCTGCACCGTCCACCGGTCGATAGATCACCGCTAGCGAGAAGGTGAGCAAGAGCACCGCGACTGAGGTGATGTAGAACTGGGCGTCCTTGTAGACCAGCTTCCAGTCCGGCTCGAGCTGACCACCGATGAGCCCGGAGACGCCGGGGATGACCAGGATGTTGAAGATGGCCGAGCCGACGATGACGCCGACCCCGAGCTCGAACTCGCCGTGCACGAGTGTCGAGAGCACGGTACTGGAGAGCTCCGGGAAGCTCGAGCCG
>JAAAOQ010000173.1 GCA_009908845.1 Gammaproteobacteria bacterium | reverse complement strand
GTGTTGCCCGTCGCGTCGCCAAGAAGAACGCCTGATGGACCTTGGCTTGTGAAACGCTCAGGCGTGGGCTCTAGTTAAGCCAGCAACCCCGAAGAGCGATCAATCAGCCCCGCTTTGCGGGGCTTTTTATTGTCGGCAAGATAACCCTGCTTACCGGCAAGCGCGTTGTTGCCTTATCGTAAACGCAATTCCGCAGCGCTCTTCGCGGCGCGCTCTGTGCTGTTCAGCTCGTTGGCATTCAGTTGTTTCAGAATGCGTTGTGCCTCGCCTCGATTGCCCGTTTCGATCAGTGCCGTCGCCAAATCGAGCTGTAGCCGCGCCGAAGCCCCTTGACTGGATTCGCGGAGCGCTTGTTGAAGGGCTGAGGCTGCCCCGCGGGCATCACCTGCGCCCAGTCGCATCAGTCCGCGCGCGTGGGACATCATCGGTCCACTCGCGCCTTCGGCGTCCGCCTGGCTGAGGTACGGTCGCGCTTCGTCGTATCGGCCGGCTGCCGCCAGCGTCCATGCCGTCGCTAGCGCCAATCCTTCGCGCCGCGCTCCTTCCTCAATGCCTGCTACCAGGTTGTCGGCAGCAGCGTCGTAGTCGCCGGCGGCCATCTGCGCCCTGGCGAGGCGCAGACGCGCGTAGGTGTGGGCCGGATGACTGGATACATAGTTGTCTAGCAGTTGAACGGCGTCTTCCGCTTGGCCATTCACCAGGTGCAAGCTAGCCACAAGGGCGATCAAGTCCCCGGAGGGCTGATCCTGGACGACTTGACGCAGCACCTCCAGCCCAAGGGCGCGCCGGCCGTCGGTGCGAAACAGCAAGAGCCCCCGAAGCACCTGGCTGCGCGGCTCGGACGGCTGCTCTGATATGAAGCGCATCGCGTCGTCTTCGACCCGAGCCAGCGCGTTATTCTTGAGCTTGGGCTGGATCAACTGCAGGCGCAGCATCGAATAGCGGGCTGTCCGGGCGTCCGGCGCGATCTGCAAAACGCTGCCTAGCATTTGTTCGGCCGCCTCGGCGTTTCCATTGCGCTCATGCGCTTTGGCAAGGGCGAGTCTCGCATGCGCAGAGCCGGGCTCGGACGCAACCAGCTCTTCCAGGCGCGCTACCGCGTCCTGAGGCCGGTCGGCCATAAGCTCTGCGCGCGCGATCGTGAGCACGAAGTCCGGCGCTGCGGTGCTCTGAGCATCGTTCAGCACTTCCAGGGCCCTCTGCGGCAAACCGTCGGCGAGATAGCTCTTCGCGAGAGCAATGCGCGGGACGACAGACTCCGGATGGTCGGCTACGATTCGCTCTAGTCGCTGTTGGGCCTGAAAGGTGCGGCCCGCCTGCCGCTCTGCCGCCGCGAAATTGAGTTGCAGCGTAATATCCCCAGGATAGTCGGCCACCAGCTCCGCGAAAGCGGCTAATGCCTGGTCAATCTCGCCGCGGCGAAGGCGAGCCTCGGCCATGCCGGTTCTTGCGCCGATATTGTCTGGTTGCTCATCCAGCACCTTGGCGAAGGCAGCTTCTGCGGCGTCGAGCTCGCCTGCTTTGAGTAGCGCGACAGCTCGCACCAGCGTTGGCCCCACGGCGTCCGGGGCCATTGTTTGTACCCTCGCGGCGGTTGCGATGGCGCTGCCCAGCTCACCGTGATTCAGTCGGTTGAGCGCGGTGTCCAGTGCTAACAGCGCATAGCTGTCGTCTTGCGCGGCCAGCTCATCGAGCTGTTGCAGCCCAAGCCGACGATCCTCCGTCGCCACCCGGGCGGCGGCGAGCTGTGCTTTGAGTCGGGCGTTGTCGGGTGTCAGCTCTACGGCTCGCTCCAGATAATCGACCGCTTCGTTTGGGGCGCCGCCGCCAGCCGCCGCGATTGCCAGCTCAGACAGCAATTGAGCATCGTCCTGCGCCTGATCGGCGAGTGGTCGCAGCATTTCATAAGCCTCGGTGGCGCTGTCGAGCTGCAGCAGCGCCTGCCCCAGCAGTCTTCGCGCGTTGGCATCGTTAGGCCGCTGTGCGACATACCGCCCCAGGTATTCCTGCGCTTGCCGCGGCGCCCCGCTGAACAGCGAAGCCGCGCCGGCGGTGAGGAGTGCTCCCACTCGGCGCTCGTCGTTCCCACTACCGACGACTGCACCGGCCAGCTCCGCTGCGGTGCGATAGTCCTCCGTCAGCAGCGCAGCCCGGGCCTTCAGAGCTAGCGCATCGCCGTTGTTGGGGTTCTGCGCAAGTAACCGATCAAGGGTGTCGCTAGCCGCTTGCGGCCGTTTCGCTGCAAGTTGGCTCACTGCCAAGCCGCGGAGTAGGACCGGATCGCCGCGCCTCTTTTCGAGCGCCTGACGATAGTAGTCAATCGCGTCGTCGAAGCGCTCGAGCGTGAAGGCGATATTCGCCTCCACCCGCAGCAGCTCGGCTGCATCGAGATCCGCTGCCGTGCGCGCGCGGCTCATGGCCTGCTGTGCGGCGACCACGTCGTCGTCGGTGAGGTGGCTCTCCGCCATGGCGAGCCAGGCCGGGCCGTAGTCTTCGACCTGGATCAGCGCCTCGGCGAAGTGATCGCGTGCTTCGTCGGTGCGGCCCTGCACCAGCAGTGCCTGGCCTTGCAGTGTCTTGAGGGCGGCTCGCTGCTCCGCGTCCTGGGTATCGAGCAAGGCGTCGTCGGTGATGACGCGCCGAAAGTCTCCCTGCGCGATCCAGACCTCGCCCAGCGTCAGCAGCAGCTCGTAGTCGTCCAAGCCCAGGTCCTGGGCCCGTCGCAGCTCTTTCTCGGCGCTCGCCGCATCGCCGATGCGAAGATAGAGCTTGCCGAGCTCGAAGCGCAGGCTCGCGTCTTCCGGGGATTCGATGACTGCGTTCTTGAGCTCGATGAGCTCGCGGCGTAGATCGCGCGTCTGGGCGAAGGCCGCGGTTGCGGAGGACTGCTCGCTTTCATTGGCCAGTGCAGTGCCGGGAGCGGCCATGCCGGTGCCGATCGCCTGCAGGACTGCGAGGGACAATAAGGAGCGGCGAAAGGTCTTGTGCATGTGGGCAAACTAGCGTTGGTTGGTTGAAAGCATTGGCGCGCGCGGGCGAGCGTCCGACGCCGCGGCGAGCCCACCGGTGCGTCGGCCGCGAAGCCGGAACATGCTTGATCGCGACTGTGAAGCCGGGGGCGATCAGTCGCTAGGCTAGCAGGCAGATACCCGTTCCGCGACTCGGTTCTCATGGGTTCTGGGCTGTGGGTGGCAAGATGGTGCCAATTGGTCCAAATGCGTCCCCGAGCCCCTGGAGCCCACCATGTTGCTACAAGCCAGCGAAGTCGATCAGACAACCGCGGCGCAGCAAACCACAGCGCGGGCGCTCATCCAGGCCGCTATTCGGTTCGAGTGGAGCGCGCACCTCTTCTACGCCGAGCTCACCCGTAAGGTGCGCCCGGCGCTGGCGCCGCTGGTGGCGGAGCTGGCCGACGAGGAGCGCCAGCATCATGCGCATCTGGTGGAGCTGCTGGAGCGGGTCGATTTCATGCAGGAGCTGCAGTCGCAGATGACGCTGCCGCACACGTCGGCCCGGTTCGACGCCCTGATCGACAACCCGGCGCTGCCCGCGCAGCCCGATGAAGATGACATCCTCGCCGTCGCCCTCGCCAGGGAGGAGGCCGCCGCCGAACACTACGCGCGGCTCGCCGAGGACGCCGTTCATCCGGCCATGCGCCAAGCCTTCGCGTATCTGCGCGACGAGGAGATCTCCCATGTCGCGCAGCTCGGCGAGCGCTGGGGGCGGCTCGAGGACATCCGCAACGCTCCCAGCCCGGCTTGAGGACCGGCCGCGCCGATCAGCCGAGCATCGCTTCCAGGCTGTCGGCGCTCAGGATGCGCTCCGACCAGCCGCGCAGCGTGTCGCTGTCGGC
>JAAAOQ010000103.1 GCA_009908845.1 Gammaproteobacteria bacterium | reverse complement strand
GAGGCATGGGGGCTGATCGCCCATATCAGACGCATGACGCGCCTCCTCGCAAGACCCTGAAATCGTTCAATCCATTTTGAATCGGACTCTTAGGCCGGGTTCGACGCGGACATCCTGCAACTGCTCTTCGGGGATCTGAGCGGCAGCGCCGCCTCCGATTTCGGCGCACGCGCGCTTGTCGAGGTCATTTTCATCAACCCGTTCCCGGGCGATGATCCGCTGTCGAACCTGACCGATGGCACGGCCTACGACGTCGCCGCAACGGTCTCGGCGCCGATCCCGCTACCCGCGGCGCTGCCGCTGCTGCTGGCCGGTCTGGGCGGGCTGGTCCTTTTGCGCCGCCGCGGATAAGACCACATCACGAAGCCTGAGAACCCGTGATGCCCTTCACGGGTTTTTAGCTTTTTCCAGGCACATCTGCTTCACGGGGGTGCGGGGACATGGTTGAATGAGCTCATGAAGCAACAGCAGCTCGAGCGTGGCCAGCAAGAACTGCGCGAAGCGCGGCGCGAGAGCCGTCCGCTCTACTGGTTCGTCGGCGTCTTCAGCTTCTTTGCCAACCTGCTGATGCTGACCGGGCCGCTCTACATGCTGCAGGTCTATGACCGGGTGCTCGGCAGCCGGTCGGTGGAGACGCTGATCGCGCTGTCGCTCCTCGTGGTTTTTCTCTACGGGATGATGGGGCTTCTGGACTATGCGCGCGGCCGGATCATGGGGCGCGTCGCGGCGCGGTTCCAGGCGCGGCTGGACGGGCGCGTCTTCGATGCCGTCATCCGCAAATCCGCCATCCAGCCGGACGAGAACAGCACCACCGGCCTGCGTGACCTCGAGTCGATCCAGCGGCTGATGTCGTCGCCGGTGCTCATGGCCTTCTTCGACGTGCCGTGGACGCCGTTCTTCATCGCCGGTATCTGGCTGTTCCATCCATGGCTGGGCGCGCTCGCGCTGGTCGGCGGCGGGCTTCTGATCGCCATGGCGCTGATCAACCAGCTGGTCACGCGCAAGCCGCTGACCGATGCCAACCGCGCCAGCGTCGCGTCCGACACGATCTCGGACCAGATGCGCAGCGAATCCGAGATGCTGCAGGCCATGGGCATGCGCGAGGCCGCGTTCCAGCGCTGGCAGCAGACTCGCGGCCGCGCGCTGCACGAGCAGATCCGCTCGGCCGATCTTGGCGGCACATTCACCAGCACGACCAAGGCGTTCCGGCTGTTCCTGCAATCGGCGATGCTTGGTCTCGGCGCCTATCTGGTGCTGCAGGAGCAGCTGACCGCCGGGGCGATGATCGCCGGCTCGATCCTTCTCGGGCGCGCGCTCGCGCCTGTCGAGCAGTTGATCGGGCAGTGGGGGCTGGTGCAGCGCGCGATGAAGGGCTGGTCCAGCCTCGCCGAGCTGCTGGCCGAAGTCCGGCCCGAAACGCCCAGAACCGACCTGCCGGCGCCGAGGGCGCGGCTCGAGGCCCAGGGCGTGACGATCCTGCCGCCCGGCGAACAGCGCGCCGCGCTCAAGAACGTCTCCTTCAGGGTCGGACCCGGGCAGGCGGTCGGCGTGATCGGCCCCTCGGGGGCGGGCAAGTCGACCCTCGCGCGGGCCCTCACCGGCGTCTGGCGCCCCGCCGCCGGGCGTATCCGTCTGGATGGCGCCTCGCTGGAGCAGTACGACCCGGCCAAGCTCGGCCGGCATGTCGGCTACCTGCCGCAGCGCGTCCAGCTTTTCGACGGCACCATCGCCGAGAACATCGCCCGGCTGTCGGCCGAGCGCGACGATGCCGCCATTGTCTCCGCGGCGAAACAGGCCGATGCGCACGAGATGATCCTCGGCCTGCCGGATGGCTACGACACCCGTGTCACCTCCGCGGGCGGGCGCCTCTCGGGCGGGCAGATGCAGCGCGTCGGGCTGGCGCGGGCCATGTATGGCGACCCGGTGATCCTCGTGCTCGACGAGCCGAACTCGAACCTCGACAACGCTGGCAGCGAGGCGGTCAACCGCGCGATCACCGCGTTCAAGGCGGCGGGTAAATCCGTGCTGGTGATGGCGCACCGTCCGGCCGCCATCAAGGAATGCGATACGCTCCTGATGCTCGAGGATGGCGCGGTGCGCGCCTTCGGGCCCAAGGACGAGGTGCTCAAACGCGTCGTCAAGAACCATGGCGCGATCGCCAGAACGCCCGAACCGGGAGGGGTCCAGTGATGTCTCGACCCGAGCAGACAGGCGCGGCGGATGTCTGGTCCGTGCGCAAGCCGATGATCGTCGGGGTGCTGGGGCTGTTGCTGCTGGTCGGCGGCTTCGGGACCTGGGCCGCGATGACGCAGATCTCGGGGGCGGTCATCGCCTCGGGGCAGATCGAGGTCGACCAGAACCGGCAGGTGGTGCAGCATCCCGATGGCGGCGTGGTCGAGGAGATCCTCGTCGAGGAGGGTAACGCCGTCGACGCCGGGACCGTCCTCATTCGTCTCGACCCCAACGAGTTGCAATCCGAGCTGGCCATCGTCGAAAGCCAGCTTTTCGAGCTGATGGCGCGCCGGGGGCGTCTGGAGGCCGAACGCGACGAGCGCGAGACGATCACCTTCGCCCCGCTGCTTCTGGAAACCGCCGAGAGCCGCCCGGATGTCAGGAACCTCAAGGACGGGCAGAGACGGCTTTTCGAGGCGCGGCGCGCCTCGATCGCGCAGGCGATCGAACAGTTGCAAAAGCAGCAGGAGCAGATCGCCGACCAGATCACCGGCATCACGGCCCAGCAAGGCTCGATGGACCAACAGCTCGCGCTGATCGAACGGGAGCTCACGGATCAGCAATCGCTCTTCGATCGTGGTCTCGCCCAGGTCTCGCGCGTCCTGTCGCTGCAACGCGAGGCCGCCCGCATGAGTGGCACGGTCGGCGAGCTTGCGGCCAACGAGGCGCAGGCCCGTGGCCGGATCACCGAGATCGACATCGAAATCCTCAACCTCCAGAGCCGACGCCGCGAAGAGGCGATCACCCAGCTGCGCGACATCCAGAGCAGGGAACTGGAACTGCACGAACGCCGCCGTGCCCTGCTGGAGCGCATGTCCCGGCTGGACGTCACGGCGCCCCTCGCGGGCATCGTCTACGACCTGCGGGTCTTCGCGCGCCGCTCGGTCATACGCCCCGCCGATCCGGTGCTCTATATCATCCCGCAGGACCGCCCCCTGGTGATCAACGCGCGGGTCGAACCGATCGACATCGACAAGCTCAGCATCGGGCAGGAAGTCACGCTGCGCTTTTCCGCCCTCGATCAGCGCGCGACCCCGGAGCTCACGGGGTCGGTCAAGCTCATCTCCGCCGATGCGTTCGAGGACGAGGCCACGCGTCAATCCTATTACCGCGCCGAGATCGTTCTCGGTGAGGGGGAGCAGGCCAAGCTGCCCGAGGACGCCACGCTCCTGCCCGGCATGCCCGTCGAGGCCTTCATCCGCACCGAGGACCGCACCCCGCTCGCCTATCTCGTCAAGCCGCTGACCGATTACTTCACAAAGGCGTTCCGGGAATAGAGGCGCTGGTACTCCTCTGTCGCCTTACATGAGTCTCATCTTGCGACATGTGTTGATGAGCAGATGGCAGAAGCAGATCGAATGGGCGCGGTGGTTTCCCGCTTACCTGATACGCGGCGCGCTCGTGCTTTCAGTGTCGCTGTCTTCGGTCCACGAAATTCGCAGATCGATCCGGCAGGCCCCATCCGAGCGGTCGGCCTTGATGCGCAGGGTCATCAATCCTTCGATCGGCAACACCAGCTCCTTGTCGCCATCGCCGAGCGTGATTTCCCCCGCTCCGATCCCCTTTGTCAGCGCGGTGAGCAGCGCCTTGATCGTCTTGCGGTCCTGCAGGGATTCGTGGCGGAACTTGCCGTCG
>JAAAOQ010000220.1 GCA_009908845.1 Gammaproteobacteria bacterium | reverse complement strand
GATGCTGCGCCAAGGCCTCGGGATGCATCGCGCCGTTGGTGTCAGCTGCCTGTCCTCGACCCTGGTGGACACCCTCGAGCAGCTGGCCTCCATCGAGTCGCTCCAACAGGCGCAAGCGGCGATGGTCTGGCTGGCATCTGGGTTGGATTTCAGGATCGATGAGCTGGATGCAGTGCTCACAACGCTCGCCGATCGCGCGCCCGAAGCAACCTACATGGTCGGTAACGGGGTTGTGCCATCCCTCGCCGACGGCAATAGGAACCTGGTGTTGGTCTGTGGCTAATGACCGGCGCCATGGTCGTCTCCGCAAACGCTCCAGCCTGCAGACCCGCCACCAGGATGTCAGCGATCGCCCCGTCGGGAAAGCGCCGTGCCTCATAGGTCGAGTCCCGTTCGCCGGAGAGCAGCAGGGTGGAGTCATCGACGGCGAGCTGTGTCGCGATGCGATCGTCGTAACCGTCGAGTCCACCTGCCCGCAGACGCCCTTACAGCGGCCCCAACCACCGCCACAACCCGTCCCGATAAGCCCAATCAAACCGCCCAAAGTCATCCGGCCCTTCAGGCTCTTTGCAACCACTCAACCCACCAGTCAGCAATCCCACCAACTCGCCAGTATCGGCCCGAAACGCCCCCGCGCCGCTGCTGCCCCCGCTCGTCAGGCCCTCAGCCCAGGTGACACCGAAATAGTGAATGCCATCAGGCTCGGCATCCTCACCGCAGTAGGCGACTTCCTCGCAATGCCAATAGTGGCTGAGCCGCCCACGCGCGACCTTCGCCGTCCGCCCGAGCGGATCATGGACGCTCAGAATCTCCGTGTCTGGCTCCGGTAGCGTTGCCGACCAGTCGGCAAAGACGGCCGCGGGCGGAGGATCAGCGCGCAAGCGAACAAGCGCCGTGTCGAGGGTCTTGCGCGCATTGAGCAGATCAGCGCCACCCGTCACGCGCACCGGCTCGCGGTTCGGCCGCTCACCGCAGTCCTCGGCCCGATGCCCCCAGTACGTCTCCAGGCTCGAGGCGCGGATCTGATCCGGAATGCAGTGATGGGCGGTGACCAGATAGGGGATGCGCGTCTCAGGATCGCTATCGGCGAGCAGCACGCCCGAGCAGGCACTGCTGCCGCCATCAGGCAGCGTATAGAGCAGGATCGCGGTCGCGCGCGCCAAGCGCTCGAGTAGCGGATCATCGCTGCAGGCCAGGTCCAGATGGCAGTCGTCAGCCAGGTCGTCAGCCTCGCCGGCCAGCGTGAACGGCAGCCGGAACAGGTGCGAGACGCGATCTAGGCGGATCGCGAGCGCTTCGAGCTCGACCCCAGCCGGCAGGGTCAGTTCCAGAGAGAGCGTGTCACCGAGCACGAGCGGGGTCCAGAACAAGGACGCCTCAGCGGGCCGCTCGCCAGCCTCCGCCAGCGCTGCCCGATCGTGAGCCAAGCTCACGCTGATCTCGGCACCGCTGATCGGCGCGAGGTCCACCGTGTCCGCAGAGAACACCCGCAGCGACGCCTGAGCGGGCAGGACGCCAACCGCAAGCCCCAGCCGCAACCCAAGCGCTCTAGGCGAGGTGATCGACAGCGCAAGCCGTCGGCCGCCATCGGGCCGCGTCTGCCAGCGAGCGGGATCGGTCAGCGCCGCCGGCAAGGCGTCGTCCGGTATCGCGCGCCCAAAGCCGAGCCGGGCCGCAGAGGGGATCGAGGCGGGATCAGCCACCCAACCGCGTTCGGTCTTGGATAGAGGTGGAAGCGTGATCGGCGCCACTTCAGCGGCCGAGATTGGCGCCGCGAGCCCTGTGCTCATGATGACAAGCGCACCGAGCCAGCGCCGGGCAGTGAAAGCGGCCATAACGTGAAATTCCCTTGTGACGACCGCAGCGAATACGGATCGCCGATGCTAGCCGTATTCGATCACTGCAGAGCCTCCGCCGTCCGTGACGCGCGTGTCAGAACAGGCCGATGATCCGACCCCATCCAGCGCTTACCGTCCACCGGCGGCGTCCTCGCCTCAGCAAACCCCTCAGCCCGCAGACCCGCAACGAGGATGTGATCGATCGCCCCACCTGGAAAGTGCCGCGCCACATAGGTCGAGTCCAGATCGCCAGAGAGCAGTCGCGCCGAGTCGTCGACGGCGAGCAGAAGCGCGATGCTGTCGTCGTAGCCATCGAGCCCACCAGGACCACACAGCCCCTCACAGCGGCCCTCAGTCGGCGCGCAGTCCTCGCCCGGATCGGTCCCGACCCGCAGCACCCGGCCCAGCGCCTGGATGTTGAAGTCACCGGCAACGATCAGGCTACGGTCCTCGGTGAGCACGCTCGCGGCATCGGCAGCCAGCCCGGCGGCTTGGACCTCGCGCCGACGCGCGTTCTCGCGGTCCTCAGCGGTGCAGTCCTCACCGCGCGAGGACTTCCAGTGCACCGCATAGACCGACCAGCCATCGGTTAGGTCCGCCCGCAGGAAGCCGCGCGAGTGCGCTGGATCGCCGGTGTCGACATCGACCCTGATCTCGCGGCTCGGAACCCCGGCAGCGGAAGACCGCGGCACATAGCCATCGCCGTTGCGCTCACGGCCGGTCAGATCCCACTCGGCCAGCGCCTCGATCGGTCGCTGGTTCAGGATTGCGACCTCGAGCGACTTCCACCAGCCGCCAGTGATGCGTGGCGGAGGCGAGAAGTCGCTGATCGCCCAATGCGCGAAGCCGCCGGCCTCAGCCGCGGCCTCGACCTGCGCCTGATCGATGACCTCCTGCAGCACCAGGACCTCGACCGGCCCGGTCTCGGCGAGCGCCGCCTCGACCCGCTCGGCGATCACGCGCGGCGGCTGCTCGCCGCCTTCGATGTTCCAGGTCATCAGGCGTAGCGCGTCGGCGTGCGCCGCGGTGAGCGCGAGCAGCAGCCAGACAAGCGTCGTGAGGATCAGGGTCGGTCGCATGGGGTCCGTCTCGATGGCGTGGTCGTATTGGGTTGGGCGCGATGGTAGGTGGACGACGCACCCCTTGCGAGGGAGGCGCGAAGCATGGGGAGCCGCGTTGAGGCAGTTGCCGCGGCAGGGTTCTACGCGCTCGGCTAAACTGTCTGCTTCGATAGCCACCGTGCCGACCTTGAGCCACCCCATGCCTGAGACTACCACCCGGTCTAATCGCGCACGTCCCGAGCCAGGCTTGGGGTTCAGTGTCGGTCTCGTTCACAGTGGCGCGTTGTCGACGCCACCGGACGCTGCCACCGCGGAGTGCGTTGGCGCCCTGTGCGGCATCGCCACGCGCAGCCATCGACCGCTGCCCCGGCTGCGCTGGCCGGTGCAGGCCGGCTTCCCCTCGCCGGCCGAGGACGATCAGGACGCGGCGATCGATCTCAATGAGCTGCTGGCCCCGCATCCGGAGGCCTGCTTTCTGCTGCGCGTGCGGGGCTGCTCGATGGCGGACGCCGGCATCGATGATGGCGATCTGCTGCTGGTGGACCGGGCGCTCGAGCCCAGCCATGGGCGCATCGTCATCGCCGTGATCGATGGCGAGTTCACCGTCAAGCGGTTGCACCGCCAAGCGCAGGTGGTGCGGCTGGAGGCCGCGCATGCGCAGTATCCGCCGATCGAGCTCAAGGACGGTCAGGAGCTGCAGGTCTGGGGGGTGGTCACGCGCGTGATCAAGACGCTCTGACCGACGGCTGCCAGCATGTCCGTTGCGCTGGTCGACTGCAACAGCTTCTACGCCGCCTGCGAGCAGGTATTCCAGCCGCGGCTGCAGGGCAGGGCGGTCGTGGTGCTCTCCAACAACGATGGCTGCGTGGTGGCGCGCTCGCGCGAGGCCAAGGCGCTCGGGATCACGATGGGCGAGCCCTGGTTTCAGGTCCGCCGCCGGCTGCAGGAGCAGGGCCAGGCGGAGGCGGTCAGCGCGCTGTCG
>JAAAOQ010000170.1 GCA_009908845.1 Gammaproteobacteria bacterium | reverse complement strand
GCTTCCTTAACATCGTATCGAGCCCCTGTAAACGCTCCGGCGTGCCGATGTCAAGCCAATGCCCGCGATGATGGAGTCCGCCGCAGCGTCCTGCGGCGATGGCGGCTCGCAGCAATGGGGCTAACGGGAAGGCCCCGGGCGCACAAGCGGCGAAGAGCGCCGGCCGATAGACCCCGATCCCGGCAAAGGTCAGCCGGGGGCTGCCCGCATCGGTGACGCGGCCGTCTTGCAACGCGAAATCCCCGTCCGGGTGATGGCTCGGGTTGTCGACCAGGACGATCTGAGCCAGGTCAGCGGGGGCGATGCGCAGCGCGCGATAGTCGAGATCGCACCAGGTATCGCCATTGACCACCAGGAACGGCCCGTCACCGAGCAGCGGCAGGGCGTGATGGATACCGCCGCCGGTCTCGAGCGCTTGGCCCTGGCCTTCGGGCGAATACCGGATCGCGACGCCGAGCGCGCGGCCATCGCCAAGCGCCTGCTCGATCTGGCCACCGAGATGGGCATGGTTGATCACCAGCTCGCTGAACCCGGCCGCGCGCAGGCGCTCGATCTGATGGATGATCAGCGGCTTGCCGCCGGCCTCGAGCAGCGGTTTCGGGCGCTGGTCGGTCAGCGGGCGCATGCGCTCGCCACGGCCGGCGGCGAGGATCATCGCCTTCATCGTTTGCTCCTCGGCGTTGGCGCCCGGGCTTCGAGTAGGGAGGACAACACCAGGCTGGCGAGCACAAAGGCCAAGAATAGGAAGAAGCCCAGCTGCAGCTGGGTGCCGTTCGTGCTGAGCAGGGTGACGCGCTCACCGGACGCCCCGCCGAGCTCTGCAAGCTGGCTCGCGATCAGTCCATCGAAGCCGATATAGGCCATGAAGATCGCCACGACCAGGACGTCGGCCATCGACCACTTGCCCGAGCGCAGTGCGAAGAATCGCACCAAGCCGAGCCCTCTTGCGTTGCCGAAATCACCATAGTACGCGACGCCCGCCAGCACCTTCGCGGCCGGGAAGATCAGGCTGAACAGGACGACCAGCACCGCGACCAGAAGCATATCGGCGGCGCCGGTCGCGGCCAGCACCTGCACGACATCGAGGATGCTCTTGCTCTGGAAATAGAGCACCTGATCGGTGAAGGTGACCGGCTCGCCGAGCAGGGTCAGGCTGAGCTGGTCGATCCGAGCCTCGATCTCGATCATCGGCGTCATCACCCCGGCGCCGAGCAGCACCAGGGTCGCGGCCGTCAACAACGCGAGCGTCTCCGGTGCCATGGTGATGGGACGCACGTCCGGTTTGGCGGCGGCCTGGCCGACCGTCCTGGCGATCGTCTGGGCGCGGGTCTTTGTGCCGCTCTGGGCAGCGGGCGTCGCATGCCAGGCCGGCAGGTTGATCAGGAACAACAGCGCGATGCAGACAAGCGTCACGAGCGCGGCGATCTGCGCCTGTCGCCGTCGGTCATCAGCCTTGCTCGCGAGCTCGCCGGCACAGGCCTCGGCCTGCGGGCAACCGTGCGCTTCCACGATCTGCTCGATCGGGGTGCGATCGATGTGGGAGAAGGTCGCGCCAGCGGCCCGCTCGAGCGCCTGCGTCAGGCTGCGCTGGATCTCGGCGCGCGTCTGCGGGCGGTCGAGTTCGTCGAGCACCGCGTCGGCATAGAGCGGGACGCGCGCGCGCAGACGGTCGAAGTCGACGAGCCAGTCCTGTACGCCCTGGCGCAGGCTGCCCTGGAGTCGGTCAAGCCAGCCTGAGCCTTCGGCGTTGCGGCGGCTCAGGACCTGCTCGATCTCCTGCAGCAGCCGATCCAGTACGACCTCAATGTTGCGCTTGATCTGCGGCCGATTGGTCTCATTCAGCTCGAACTGCTCGACCCGCTCGGCCAGAATCAATGAGACCTGATCGACCCAGACCTCGGCGTTGAAGAGGCCGTACTTGACGTGCATGAGCTCGGCCCGCTGCGCTTGCAGCGACTGCAGCGTGCGCAGCTCGACGATCAACCGGTAGGTCGAGACCGCGGCCGCGCTCAGCAGCAACGTCGAGATGATCCCGATGAGCAGGCGTCTGGCCGGCGCTGACAACACGTCGCTACCCGTCTCTGCTGCTGAGCGGATGAACGGCCGCTGAGAGGAGTCGGCCCGACCTATCGCGACCAGGCCTCAACATCGGCAATCCAGGGGCATCAATGGCGAGGGTGCGCGGAATTGGACGATGCTGGCGACTGCCAAGGTTCCAGTCTTGGTGTGCGTCGCGCCAGCTCCACAAGGCGAAGTCGGATAGCCTCCCAGACGTGCGCGAACGGCTGGGACCCTGCGGTGGCGGTCGGTGCCGCCAGCACGCTCAGCCCTTCATCGAATCAAAGAACTCGTGATTGGTCTTGGTCGTCTTGAGCTTGTCGATCAAGAACTCGATCGCGGCCAGCTCGTCCATCGGGTGGAGGATCTTGCGCAGGATCCAGGTCTTCTGTAACTCGGCGGCCGGCATCAGCAGCTCCTCGCGCCGGGTGCCGGAACGGTTGATGTTGATCGCCGGGAAGATGCGCTTCTCCGAGATGCGTCGGTCGAGATGGAGCTCCATGTTGCCGGTGCCCTTGAACTCCTCGAAGATCACCTCGTCCATCCGCGAGCCGGTGTCGATCAGCGCGGTGGCGAGGATGGTCAGCGAGCCGCCTTCCTCGACGTTCCGGGCGGCGCCGAAGAACCGCTTCGGCCGCTGCAGCGCATTGGCATCGACGCCGCCGGTGAGCACCTTGCCAGACGAGGGCACCACGGTGTTGTAGGCGCGCGCGAGCCGGGTGATGGAGTCGAGCAGGATGACCACATCGCGCTTGTGCTCGACCAGGCGTTTGGCGCGCTCGATGACCATCTCGGCGACCTGGACGTGCCGGGTCGCCGGCTCGTCAAAGGTCGATGAGATCACCTCGCCACGCACCGAGCGCTCCATCTCGGTGACCTCCTCGGGCCGCTCGTCGATCAGCAGCACGATCAGGAAGACCTCAGGATGGTTGTGCGCGATCGACTGAGCGATGTTCTGCAGGATCATCGTCTTACCGGCCTTCGGCGGTGAGACGATGAGTCCCCGCTGGCCCTTACCGATCGGTGCGACCAGGTCGACCGTACGGGCGGTCAGGTCCTCGGTGCTGCCGTTGCCGACCTCAAGCCCGAGCCGCTCCTGTGCGAACAGCGGCGTGAAGTTCTCGAACAGGATCTTGGTCTTGGCGTTCTCGGGCCGGTCGAAGTTGATGTCGCCGACCTTGAGCAGCGCGAAGTAGCGCTCGCCGTCCTTCGGCGGGCGGATCTTGCCGGTGATGTTGTCGCCGGTGCGCAGCGCGAAGCGTCGGATCTGGCTCGGCGAGACGTAGATGTCATCGGGGCCGGCGAGGAACGAGGCGGCGGCTGAACGCAGGAAACCGAAGCCGTCCGAGAGGATCTCGAGCACGCCATCGCCGTAGATGTCCTCGCCGCGCTTGGCCTTGGCCTTGAGGATGGCGAAGATCAGGTCCTGCTTGCGAGACCGACCAACGCCTTCGAGCTCCATCGACTGCGCCAGCTCGACCAGCGCAGGGACGGGCATCTGTTTTAGCTCGGTGAGATTCATGGATGGCTTATTCGACGACGGTCGGGGGCGTTCCCCGCGCGGTGATCGTGATGGGCTGGGCGGGTCTGAAGCGGACTCGGCGGGGTCGGCGGGATCGGACTCGAGCTGGTTTCCTGTCTCGGCAGCGGCCAAGTCGCTCTGACCAGATCGATTCCGCGCGCTGTTCCCGGGCCGGCGCCGGGGGCGAGTGCGTGGTTGATTCAAAGGTTACTATCGATGAAGACGGTGAGTTGGGACTTGGAAACGGCGCCGACCTTGATTGCTTCGGCCTCGCCATTCTTGAATAGGATCAGTGTTGGGATGCCGCGCACATTGAAACGTTCGGTCACGGCGCGGTTCTCGTCGATGTCGAGCTTGGCCACCTTGATGCGGCCCTCGTACTCCTCGGCGATCTCCTCCAGAACTGGGGCGATCATCTTGCAGGGCGCGCACCAGTTGGCCCAGTAGTCGACGAGGACGGGCTGATCCGACTGCAGCACGTCCTGCTCGAAGGTGTCGTCGGTCACATGGACGATGCGGTCGCTCACTTGGCTGTCTCTCCAGGTTTGGGGTTGCTCGGCGGCTCGTTGCGTGAACAGGATGTAATGACGGTGAGGCGCCGAGAGGTCTTATTCTTGGTCAGTGGGTTGCTTGGCTCACCCGTTGATGAGCCCATCGCGAGTCTGCCCCGTCCGGCTCAACTGCGCTGATGATGAGGGGAAGCGGTTCGCCCACATCGCGGCCCTGGACCCGCTCTCGGCGGTGCCTTACAGGCCTGCTAAGGGTGGTTGCGCCGCGATGGCGTTGCTCGCTGAGCTTGCTCTCGCCTGCTGCATCTTGGCGACGGATCG
This sequence comes from Gammaproteobacteria bacterium, assembly GCA_009908845.1. Taxonomy (GTDB): domain Bacteria; phylum Pseudomonadota; class Gammaproteobacteria; order Chromatiales; family Chromatiaceae; genus Lamprobacter. Next base: position 15,563 of record JAAAOQ010000170.1, on the reverse strand, counting down.
AGACAGGATGGGGCGGGCTGGTTGGCTGGCGCAGATGCCGCCGCCAGCGTTAGGATGCTATTTGAGCTAAAGATATCAAGTTTTGCAAGTCCCGCGCATCGCGCTCATGGTGCGCGTGCCGTTCCGTCAGGCACTCCGTTCATCTATGCCCCAGACACATCTTACCGATATCCGCTTCGATCAATTCGACCTGCACCCGAAGATCCTGGCCGGCCTGAACGCGGCCGGTTTCCAGTTCTGCACCCCGATCCAGGCAGAGACCTTACCGATTGCACTGGCTGGGCAGGATGTCGCGGGGCAAGCGCAGACCGGTACCGGGAAGACCGCTGCGTTCCTGGTGGTCGCCCTGCAACGCTTGCTGCGCCAAGACGAGGTCAGTGCCACCGCAGCGCCGGCACTCGAAGCACCGCACTCGTCGGGGCCGTCGGTCGACGTGCCCGAGGGGCAGGCGGAGCTAGCAGGGGCTGCTGCAGTCGAGCGACCTGTCGCCGCCGAGGAACCTGCTGCAGCAGAGGACCCCGCTGCAGCCAAGGCCAGGGCTGGCGAACGGGCGCGCCGCCTCAGGCAGCCGCGCGTGCTGATCCTCGCCCCGACCCGCGAGCTCGCGGTTCAGATCCATCAGGATGCAAAGGTCCTTGCTGCCGAGACCGATTTTCGGCTCGGGGTGGTCTACGGCGGCACCGGCTATCAGTCCCAACGCGATGCCTTGGCTGCAGGGGTCGATGTGCTGATCGGGACCCCCGGACGGCTGATCGACTACCTGAAGCAGCGGGTATTCGACCTGCGCCAGGTCGAGGTCGTGATCCTCGATGAGGCCGATCGGATGTTTGACCTCGGCTTTATCAAGGATATTCGCTTTGTGCTGCGGCGGTTGCCGGAACCGACCAAGCGGCTTGGGATGCTATTCTCCGCCACGCTCTCCTACCGCGTCATGGAGCTCGCCTATGAGCACATGAACGATCCGAAGATGATCGAGGTGATGCCGGAGCGGGTGACGGCCGACCGGGTCACCCAGCGCGGGTACATGGTCGCTAACGATGAGAAGATCCCGTTGCTGATCGGGCTGCTGCGCGGATTCGAAGGCGCTCGCAGCATGGTCTTCGTCAATACCAAGCGGGAAGGTGAGCGGGTTTGGGGTTACCTCGAGGGGAATGGGCTCAAGGCCGCGATGCTCTCTGGCGACGTGCCCCAGAAGAAGCGGCTCAGCCTGTTGAAACGGTTTCAGGGGGGCGAGCTGCCGATCATGGTCGCCACCGATGTGGCGGCCCGTGGACTCCACATCCCCGGTGTCACCCATGTGATCAACTACGATCTGCCGGATGATCCGGAGGACTATGTGCATCGGATCGGGCGAACGGCGCGCGCCGGCGCGGCTGGCGATGCGATCAGCTTCGTCTGCGAGAGCTACGCGATGGGTTGGCCCGACATCGAGGCCTTTGTCGGTGCGCGGATACCGGTCACCACGGCCGACGAAGAGTGCTTGGCGGATATCGATCCGGGTAGCCGTGTCCGTGTCGAGCGCCGTCCGCGCAGCGATAGGGGGGCCGGCGGCCCTCGGCGCCAAAGCAGTGGGCGTGGCGCGGGCCGCGGGGCAGCGAAGGGCTCGCGAGCTGCGAACGGCGCCCAGAGGGCTTCTGATAGCGCAGCATCTGGCGCGGCATCTGGCTCCGGGAAGTCCAGCCAATCGGCGGCAGGAAACGGTGCGACTGGCTCGGCGTCCAATGCGGATGAGCGACCAAAACGGCGGCGCCGCAGCCGCAAGCGCTCGAGCCTGCCTAAGGAGCCTGCGCCCCAGACATGACCGCATTCCCTAAGCGTTCTATCATTGCGCGCTCGGCGCTTGTCGGAGGTGTCTTGACTCGATGACTCGTTCCAATACCGCCCTTCGCCCGCTCGCCGAATGGCTGCAGCGGTTGCTGCTGTGCGTGCTCACCTCCGTCAGTCTTGCGGTCGCAGCCAGCCCCGACGCTGTCGATGATCGCCTCTATGACTTCGATGACAGTCCCCGCGCGGAGGTTTTGCGCTATCCGGATTGGTTCAATGATCCCTTCTTGGATCTCCCGGCCGACCTGGCCGCGGCCCGCGAGGCGGGCAAAAAGCTGATCATCTACTTTGGACAAAAGCGCTGCGCTTACTGCCACCAGCTGATGGACGTCAACTTCGGCAGTGAGGAGGACATCGTGGAGTACACGCGGCGCCACTTCGATGTCACGCCAATCGACATCTGGGGTGTCGCTGAGGTCACCGATCTCGCCGGGCGCACCATGACCGAGCGCGGCTTCGCGCTGCGCAATGGGGCCGATTTCACGCCGACTCTGATCTTCTATGACGAGCTCGGCACCGAGGTGCTGCGGCTGCGCGGCTACTATCCGCCCTACCAGTTCCGGGCAGCGCTCGAATACGTTGCAGACGCCCATTATCAGCGCGAATCGTTTCGCGACTATCTCGCGCGCGGCGAGAACCGGATGGTCTTTGACGAGACGGACCTGAACGATCAACCGTTCTTCCAGCAGCCGCCCTTCAATCTCGACCGCAGCCAGGTCCCTGGAGAACGGCCCCTGGCGGTCTTCTTTGAGCAGGGCGATTGCCATCCTTGCGATGTCTTGCACGGCCAGGCGTTGCGCGAGCCGGCGATCGCGAGGGCCTTTGCGGGGTTCGACAGCGTGCAGCTGAACATGTGGTCGCAGACACCGGTGGTAACGCCGGCCGGCGAGCGCACCACGGCGCAACGCTGGGCCGAGGACCTCGGCCTCTATTACGCCCCGGCGGTGATCTTCTTCGACGAGCAAGGCGATGAGATCTTGCGTCTCGACTCGGTCGTCGGCTTTTATCGCTTGCGTAATGTGTTGAACTACATCTCGAGCAGGGCCTATCTGCAAGAGCCGAGCTATCAGCGCTGGCGCATGCAGCGCGCCTTCTGACTCGGCGATGCGCAGCGGCCCCGTTACCAGGCGGTGGCGCCGTCACGCCTGAACGACTCGCGACGCTGTTGACGGATCCAATCCTCGTCGGCTGTGCTCTTTTGCTGCTGCCTGGGCAGTCGGCGTCCGGCAGCAGACGCTTTCCGGCGGCTTGAGTCAGTCCAAATGCCAAGCTGAGAGGCAAGTGCGCACGAAGCTTGCTTGCTGGATCGAGCGGCCGAGCCGGTTCAACACGGAGCCAGCGGTGCTGCGCGACGCTGTCAAGCCGTCGTAACCCGCGTCGGCAGCTGGTCCGGCATCATTCAAGCGTGAATCAATACCGGGATGGGCCCGTCCGTGCCTGCCCGATGGGAGACTGTCCGCAATGCAGAGTATCTATATCGCCGGTGCCGGTTCAGGCAGCGGCAAATCTGTCGTCGTGCTCGGGTTCATGGAGATGCTGTCTGCGGTCAACCGCCGCGTCGGCTTCTTCCGGCCGGTGGTGAACAGTTCGGTCGAGGACGACAGCCTGAGCAGTCTGATCCGGGACCGCTACGATCTGCCGTTCCCACCCGAGATGCTCTACGGCTGCACGGCGCAGATGGCGAGCGAGCTCGCAGCAGCAGGTCACTACGACGAGCTGCTGAAGCTCATTCTGAACAAGTTCATGGTGCTCGACGAGCAGTGCGATCTGGTGCTCTGCGCTGGCACCGACTACGACGGCCTAGTGCCGTCGTTGGAGTTCGACTTCAACGCCGACCTCGCGAACAACTTCGGTTGCAGCATCGTCGTCGTCGTCAAGGGCTTCCACCGCACCTCGGAAGAGACCCTGCACGCGGTGCACATGGCGCACGAGTCGATGCTCGACCGTGGCGGGGACCTGCTCGCGACCGTGGTCAACGGCGTCAATCCGGATCATGTGGAGACGGTCAAGCGCCGTGCGCGGGCGGTGCTCCCGGAGAACGAGACGCTCCATGTGCTGCCCGAGGTCGAGGCACTGGCCAAGCCAACCGTCGGCGAGATCCATAAGATGCTGAGCACCGATCTGGTCTGCGGCGAGAGCGATGCGCTGAATCAGGTCGTCACCAACTACAAGGTCGCGGCGATGGAGGTGCCGGACTTCCTGAACTACGTCGAGGACGGCTGCCTGATCATCACCGCCGGCGATCGCAGTGACATCATACTCGCCAGCCTGGCCGCCGATGTCGCCGATTCCTTCCCGCGCGTGGCCGGGCTGCTGCTGACCGGCGGGCTCAAGCCGGCCGAGAATGTCAAGCGGCTGCTGTTCGGGCTGCGCCGCAGCAAGGTCGCCGTGCTCTGCACCGGTCGCGATACCTTCAAGACCGCATTGGCGGTCGACAAGGTCGAGTCGGTGATCCTGCCGGGCGATCAGCGGAAGATCGCCGCGGCACTCGGCGTGTTCGAGAGCTCGGTCGACATCAAGGGCCTGCAGCAGAGCATCGCGCTGCATCAATCGCAGCGGGTCACGCCGCTGATGTTCGAGTATGAGCTGATCCAGCGGGCCAAGTCGCAGCGCAAGCGGATCGTGCTGCCGGAAGGCCAGGACGAACGCATCCTCCGCGCTGCCGAGATCCTGACGCTGCGTGGGGTCGCGGAGCTCGTGCTGCTCGGCAATCCCGACAAGATCAAGCGTCGCATCGGCGAGCTCGGCCTGAAGCTCGATGAGATCGAGATCATCGATCCGGTCAACTCCCCGAAGCGTTCCGAGTACGCGTCAGTCTATTACTCGCTCCGAGCCCACAAAGGGATCTCACAGCAGATCGCCTATGACGCACTCGAGGACGTCAGTTACTTCGGCACGCTGATGGTCTACACCGGTGATGCCGACGGGATGGTCTCGGGCGCGCTGCACACGACCCAGCACACCATCCGGCCCTCGTTCGAGACCATCAAGACCAAGCCGCACACCAAATTGGTCTCGAGCGTGTTCTTCATGTGCATGCCCGACCGGGTGCTGGTCTACGGCGATTGCGCGGTCAATCCGAATCCCGATGCCGAGCAGCTCGCTGATATCGCGATCGAATCGGCCGGGACAGCCGCGGCCTTCGGGGTCGAGCCGCGGGTGGCGATGCTGTCGTATTCGACTGGCGCCTCGGGCAAGGGCGCCGATGTCGAGCGGGTGCGCGAGGCGGTTGCGATCGCGCGCGAGCGCCGGCCCGATCTGAAGCTGGAAGGGCCGATCCAATACGACGCCGCGGTCGATGCGAGCGTTGCGCGGTCGAAGTTGCCCGATAGCGAGGTCGCCGGTAATGCCACGGTCTTAATCTTTCCGGACCTCAATACCGGCAACAACACCTACAAGGCGGTGCAGCGCAGCGCCGGCGCCGTCGCCATCGGCCCGGTGCTTCAGGGTCTGAACAAGCCGGTCAACGACCTGAGCCGTGGCTGCACCGTGACCGACATCGTCAACACGGTCGCGATCACGGCCATCCAGTCGCAGACCTTGGAGGAGATGTCATGAAGGTACTGGTGCTGAACTCGGGCAGCTCGTCGATCAAGTTCCAGCTGTTCGATCGCGACGGCTGGGACGTGCTGGCATCGGGCTCGGTCTCGCGCATCGGCGAGGCCGAGGCCCGGCTGCGCTGTCAGTGGGAGGATGATCAAGGCCAGCCGCAGGTGCGCGAAGAGCAGGGCGCGATGCCGGATCATCACACCGGCTTGCAGCGCATTGCGCAGGTGCTGGAGCGGACAGGGGCACTGGCCGACCCGTCCGAGCTGCTCGCAGTCGGGCATCGGGTTGTCCATGGCGGTGAGGCGTTCCATGCGCCGACCCTCGTCGATGACGACGTCATTGAGGCGATTCGGCAGGTGATCCCGCTTGCCCCGTTGCACAATCCGGCCAATCTCGACGGCATCCTGGTCGCGCGTGCGCTGTTTCCGAGCATCCCTCAGGTGGCCGTGTTTGATACCGCGTTCCATCAGACGATGCCGCGCACGGCCTATCGCTATGCGGTGCCGGACGATCTCTACCGCGAGCATGGCGTGCGCCGTTACGGGTTCCATGGCACCTCGCATCATTATGTCGGCGCTCGTGCCGCTGAGCTGCTCGGCAAGCCGTTCGAGCAGGTGAACCTGATCACCCTCCATCTCGGCAACGGGGCGAGTGCAACCGCCATCCGCGAAGGCACCAGTATCGATACCTCGATGGGCATGACCCCGCTCGAGGGCCTAGTGATGGGGACGCGCTGCGGCGATATCGATCCGGCGGTGCCTTTCTATCTGGCCAAGCATCTCGGCGTCGACGTCACGACCCTGGAGACCCTGCTGAACCGCCAGAGCGGGCTGCTCGGTCTCTGCGGCGATAATGATCTGCGTGAGATCCAACGGCGGGCAGAAGAGGGCGACGAGACGGCCGAGCTCGCACTCGGGGTTACCGCTCACCGGCTGAAGAAATACATCGGCGCCTATCTGGCCGAACTCGGAACGGTCGACGCGATCGTCTTCACCGGGGGGATCGGCGAGAATTCGTCCGAGCTGCGCGCGCGGGCCTGCGCTGGCCTCGAGCCGCTCGGGGTCATGCTCGACCCCGCTTCCAACACGGCGGGCTCCAATCAGGAGCGGGTGCTCTCGGCACCCAAGAGCCCGATCAAGATCATGGTCGTCCCGACCAATGAAGAGCTGCAGATCGCGCGAGAGGCCGTTCAGGCGGTGAGCTAGCGCATGGCGCTGGCTTCCATTGCTTTGCTTGGTGCGGATCAAGGCCAACTGAGGCAGGAGGGTTATCATTGACGGTCTGAACAAAGAACGCCTTCGTCCGATGCAAGACCCCGTCTCTACCCAGCCAACTGGCGCCGCGTTGTTCTTCGACACCCTCGCGAAGCTTGGGGTCGAGGTGATCTTCGGCCACACCGGCGGTGCGGTGATCCCGCTGCACGTGGAGCTGAACAAGCGCATGCGCCGCGGTCACCCAACCCCGCGCTTCGTGCTCTGCCGCCAGGAAGGCGGCGCCGGTCACGCCGCCGAGGGCTATGCACGGGCAACCGGGCGCGTCGGTGTCGCGTTGGCGACCTCCGGCCCCGGCTCGACGAATCTCGCGACCCCGATTGCTGACGCGCACAAGGACTCGGTACCGACCCTGTTCATCACCGGCCAGGTGCCGAGCTCCGCGATCGGCAGCGATGCCTTTCAGGAGGTCGATACGGTTGGGTTCACCCGGCCGATCTCGAAGCACAACTACCTGGTGCGCGATGTGGGCGACCTCGAATGGGTCCTGCGCGAGGCCTTCGCGCTGACCCAGAGTGGGCGTCCAGGTCCGGTAGTGGTCGATATCTGCAAGGATGTCCAGCTCGCGACCCGCATCGCACCGCGCCCGCCGCGGCGGCGCCACCGTCCGCCCGTGCCGTTCGCGCCCGAGCGCGCCGACGCGATCATCGAGGCGGTGATCGATGCCGAGCGGCCGGTGATCAAGGCCGGCGGCGGCATCATCCATGCCGGTGCCGCGGCGGCGCTCTGTCGTTTCGCCGAGCGCCTAGAGGTCCCGGTCACGACCACATTCAACGCCCTCGGTGCAGTGCCGTTCGAGGCCCCGTACTACCTCGGTATGCCCGGGATGCACGGCAGCGTGCCGGCGAACTACGCGCTGCGCGATGCGGACCTGATCCTGACCCTCGGCGGTCGCTTCGACGACCGGGTCGCGGTGAAGGACTTCGCGCTCGGCAAACGGATTGGCCACGTCGACATCGATCCCTCCGAGATCGACAAGACGGTCAAGACCGACCTGCACCTGGTCGCCTCGCTGAACGACTTCTTCGATCATGCGCTGGCCAGTGCGCGTCATGGACGCCATCCGGAGTGGCTGTCGACCGTGGCCGCGTGGCGGAAGCAGCTCCCGCTGCCCTACTCGGAGGGCGACTACATCAAGCCGCAGGCCGTGGTCGAGACCCTGTCCGAGCTGACCAACGGCGACGCCACGCTGGTGACCGGCGTCGGCCAGCATCAGATGTGGTCTGCGCAGTACTATCGCTTCCAACGCCCGCGCCAGTGGATCAGCTCGGGTGGACTTGGCACCATGGGCTTCGGCCTGCCGGCTGCGATCGGCGCCTGGTACGGGAATCCCGACCACCCCGTGGTGCTCGTCGACGGTGACGGAAGCTTCCAGATGAACATCCAGGAGCTCGCGACCGTGGTCGCCAATGCGATCCCGCTGAAGATGTTCGTGCTGAACAACAGCTTCCTCGGCATGGTCCGCCAGTGGGAAGACATGATGGACGGCGGCCATCACTACGAGACCTGCCTGGCCCGGCGCGAGGACTGCGACGCACATTGCACCGAGATCGATCAGAACTGCCGGCGCCAGTTCCCGAACCTGCTGGGCCTCAAGACCGTCTATCCGCGGCTCGAGACCCTGCGCGTGAAACATCCAGCGGATCTGCGGGATAGCTTGGCGCAGGCCCTTGCGATGCCGGGGCCTGTGCTCGTCGATTGCTGGATCGACAAGGCCGAGGATGTATTGCCGATGGTGCTTCCGGGTGGGCGCCTCGACACGATGATCGAGTCTTGATCCTGGGTCGCATGAGCACAGCTCCGGCCCTCTCTGCGACGTTCTTGTGTCTTTTGGACTGCTATGCTAGTTCTAAGCAATAAAAAGCAAGAAGACACCGACCACCCGGAGCCGGACTATTGTTGATATGGAGGATGACTGCCCCATGACTGCCTTTTCCCAACTACACGCCCAGAACCATAAGATCACTGAGCTCTCCAACGTCTTTCTGTACCTGATCCAGAGCCGGGAGATGTGCGACACCGAGACCGCCTGTGATGTGTTCTTCGAATACACCGCGAAGGTCCGGGAGCATATCGAGCTGGTCGACCGTGAGCTCTGCGGTCGCCTGATCTCGTATCCCGACCAATCCGTGAAGAACACCGCCAATCGCTTCCTGTCCGGCTCGACCGAGATCAAGCGTATCTTCAACAAGTATCTGAAGGACTGGTGCTCGGAGCCGCACCGGCGGTTGCAGATCCGGGATTACGGCGAGTTCCTGAACGAGACCGAGCAGATGTTCAGGTTGGTGCTCGATCGAATCCAGCGCGAGACCGAGCATCTCTACCCGCTGATCCGTAAGCTCGAAGAGAAGGACAAGGCGGCGGCCTGATCGCCTGATCGACGCTGTCGCTCCAGAGCGGTCGTCTGAGAGCAGTGGTCCATAGCCTGTTGCGTAGTCGTACGGGGTTGAACCGCGGCGCTGGTGGTCCGACGTCCTCCGGAGCCTATTCCCAATACGCAATCGGAGGCCCATCATGCATCGAACCAAGCTCGACGACACCGCTATTGCGAGCTCGCTGCAATCCCTGAACGGGGGCGCAGCCGAGCCCTGGAGCATCGAGAACGGCAAGCTCCATAAGACCTTTAGGTTTAGCGACTTCAGCGAGGCCTTCGGTTTCATGGCCCGGGTCGCGCTCGTGGCCGAATCGATGGACCATCACCCCGAATGGTTCAATGTCTACAAGACCGTGCGTGTCGATCTCGCGACGCACGAGGTCGATGGCCTCACTGAGGCCGACTTCGAGCTCGCCGGTCGCATGGAGGCGATTGCGCACTGATCCTGTCGCACCCTGTCAGCCGGGCGATTCGGTCGTCCCGGCGATGGGCGTCGCTCCGGATTCTGTCGGCGATGTTGGCCGCCTTGGGCGCACGGAGCCAGATCGCATCGAGCCAGATCGCGTAGAACGAGGCCGCATAAGGTGGGGAACCAATAACCCCCGGGTGCCTTGGCTGCGGCGGTTGCCCAGGCCGGGTCAATGAAAGGGACGGCTAGAGGCTGTTCGCGAGTCGGTGCTCGAAATGGCTCAGTAACCGCGAGCGCAGATTCTTCTCCTTGTGCTTGGCAGCCGCTGAAAGGCGCTTCTCAGCGACCCCCATCAGGGTCTCTTGGGCGCCCTTAGCGTTCTCGTCATCGGGCTGCCGCTGCAGGTAGCTGCCGTCGGGCTGCATCTCCCAGGCTGAGCGCTGGTCGGCGAGCTGCACGTCCAGGATCAACCGCAGCTCTTGACGCAGCTCGCTATTCTCGACCGGGGCATGGACCTCGACGCGGCTCTCGAGGTTGCGCCGCATCATATCGGCTGAGCCGATCAAGTACTCCTCGTTGCCGCCGTTGCGGAAGTAGAGGATGCGGCCGTGCTCGAGGAAACGGCCGACAATGCTGACGACCCGTGCGTTCTCGCTCAGGCCGGGAACGCCGGGGCGGAAGCGGCAGGTGTCGCGGACGATCAGGTCGACCCTGACCCCGGCGCGGCTCGCCTTGTAGAGCGCGCGAGCGATATCGGGGTCCTCTAGCGCGTTCATCTTCATCTGGATCAGCCCGTCCCCGCCTCCTTGTTCCACCGGGCGCTCGTGGACCTGGATCTCGCGCTCGATCTTTTCGAGGATGCCGCGCTTGAGCGTATAGGGCGCAGCCAGGATCTTGCGGTAGCTGGGTGGTGGCGAGTAGCCGGTCAGATAGTTGAACAACTCGGTCAGGTCCTGGCCGATCTCTTCGTCACAGCCGAGCATGCCGAGGTCGGTATAGAGCTTTGCGGTGCCACCGTGGTAGTTCCCGGTGCCGATGTGGTAGTAGCGGCGCAGCTGGGAATAGTCGCGCCGCACCACGAAGATCAGCTTGCAATGGGTCTTGAGCCCGAGCACCCCATAGGTCACATGGATGCCCTCGGCCTCGAGCCGGCGCGCCCAGCCGATATTGGCGGCCTCGTCGAAGCGGGCCTTGAGCTCGACCATCACCGCGACCTGCTTACCATTGCGCGCCGCCTTGATCAGGGCGTCGAGGATGGCGCCGCCCGAGGTCCGGTACAGCGTCATCTTGATCGCCAAGACCTTCGGGTCCTTGGCGGCGGTGGTCAGGAAGCGCTCGACCGTCGTCGAGAACGACTCATAGGGATGCTGCAATAGCAGCGGGCCGTTCTCGCGGATGATATGGAAGATATTGCGGCGGTCATTGCCGAGCACCGGATGATCGCCGGAGCGATGCGGCTTGTCGCGCAGCTCCGGGATCTCCATTCCGGCGAGTTCGAAGAGATCGCGGCGGCCCATCAGACCGCCGACCTCGTAGACATCATCGGCCTCGTTCAGACCGAGCTCGGCGGCCAGCATCCCGCGGTGCACGGGCTCCATCCCGGCCTCGACCTCGAGCCGGACGATCGGGGCGAAGTGGCGCTCGCGCAGCTCGGTCTCGATCATCTCCAACAGGTCCGATGCGGCCTCCTCATCGGGCTCGACGATCGCATTCCGGGTGACCCGGAACAGCTCGCAGCTCTCGATCTCCATGCCCGGGAACAGCATGTCCAGGTTGTTCATGATGAGATCGTCGAGGGTGACGAAGGTGTTGAGGCCGTCGACCTGGATCAGCCGCTTCGAGACATCCTTGCTGACCGGGACCTTGACCCGTGCCATATAGGTCTCGCTGCCCCCGGGAAACCGGAGCCGGACCAGCAGGTTCAGCGCCAGGTTGGAGATGAACGGGAACGGATGCGCCGGGTCCATCGCCAGCGGCGTGATCATCGGGAAGATGTTGGTGCGGAAGTGCTCGCGTAGGCGCTCGCGCACATCCTCGGGCAATGAGCCGACCTTGACCAGCCGGATGTCGTGCTCCTCCAGTGCTGCCATCACCTCGCGGTAGATGCGTTCCTGGTCGCCCTGGATCGTGGCGATCTCGGCGCGGCACTCATCGAGCTGCTGCATTGGCGTGCGGCCGTCGACGGTTGGGCTGTGCACGCCGGCGGCGACCTGCTGCTTGAGGCCACCGATCCGCTTCATGAAGAACTCGTCCAGGTTGTTGCTGACGATCGCCAGGAACTTGACGCGCTCGAGCAGCGGCGTGCGTGGATCATCGGCCTCGTGCAGCACACGCCGGTTGAACGCGAGCCACGTCAGCTCGCGGTTCAGGTACAGTGAAGGGTCATCGAGGTCCGGCTCGGGGTTGGTGGCCGGCGGATTGGTCACGACCGATTCGATATCGGCCTCGTCCTCATCGACCGTCGATTCTGCATTGGCATCGTTCATCATGGTTTCCCCGGCTTGCGCGGCTCGTCCGAAACGCTAGATTATCCTACCAGCGTCTGCTCCAGGCCGCGTTTTGCGCTCTTTCGCCACAAGTCGCTCCGTAGCCAGTGTGTAAGCGAGTGTGTAAGCGAGTGTGTAAGCGAGTGTGTAAGCGAGTGTGTAAGCAAGTGTCGCTGTCGGATGCGATTGCGCCTGGTCCTGCTCTATGTCTGATCTCCCCTACGATCGCCTCTACGCCGGTCATGAGGCCCCGCGCGGTGATTTCGTCTTTGACGAGCGCGTCGTGCGGGTCTTTAGTGACATGTTGGCACGGTCAGTTCCAGGTTGGTCAGAGCTGATTCGGTTGGTCGGTCTGATCGGTGCGCGGCTCGCGCAGCCGGGCTCTCGGGTCTACGACCTCGGCTGCTCGCTCGGTGCGAGCAGCGCCAGCATCCTGGCGCGCCTGTCGAGCTCGGTCGAGGACGACAGCGTCTGCATCTGGGCGGTCGACAATGCGCCGGCGATGCTGCGCGAGCTAGAGGAACGGCTGGCCGAGGCGATCGCGGCCGGGAGGCTGCGGCCGCTCTGTGCCGATGTCGGAGAGATTGCGATCGAGGACGCCAGCGTCGTCCTGCTGAATCTGACATTGCAGTTCATCGCGCCGGATCAGCGGCTGGCGCTGCTACGGCGCATCCGGGTCGGGCTGCGAGCGGGGGGCGGGCTGATCCTGGTCGAGAAGGTTGCGCTGCCCGAAGCAGACCCGCTGCTCGCCGAGCTGCATCGGGATTTCAAGGCGGCTCAGGGCTACAGCGCACTCGAGATCGCCCGCAAGCGGGCCGCGCTGGAGCAGGTCCTGATCCCGGATGATGAACCGACCCATATCGCTCGGCTGCACGAGGCCGGTTTCGAACGGGTCGAGCGTTTCTTCCAGTGCCTAAACTTTGTTGGATGGATCGCGCGATGAAGCCCGGGCCGACCCGCGAGCGCGCTGGCGCCGAGGCCGGCACGCAGGCTGGGCAGGCCCTTTGGGAAGGCTTTGTTCCCTTCTGCGAACGGCTGCGCGCGACGCCGGCCGCCCGCTGGGCAGAGCCGTTGACCGATTTGACCCAAGAGCGGCTGCAGCTGGCACGGCACGGCGATCTGCCGGGCTGGATCGCTGCCCTCGAGCGGCTGCCGCGGCTAGCTGCCGATCATCTGATGCTGGAAACGTCTTGCGTCGGCGTTGTTGCCGATCAAGCGCCATCCTCGGCTCAGGCCGCACGGCTCCGCGACGCACTCGAGCGCTTGCACCCCTGGCGCAAAGGGCCGTTTTGCCTGCACGGTGTCGAGATCGACGCCGAATGGCGCTCGGATCGCAAATGGGCCCGGCTCGCCGACGCGGTGACGTCTCTGAGTGGCCGGCGGGTGCTCGACGTCGGCTGCGGCAACGGCTACTACGGCTTTCGCGCCCTCGGTGCCGGGGCCGAGCTGGTGCTTGGGATCGACCCGACGCTGCGCTTCGTGCTGCAGTTCCTCGCCGTCAATCAGTTGATCGGAAGCGATCGCTGCGCGGTTTTGCCCTTGGCGGACGATGACCTCCCCGCGCTGACCAACCTCGCCGATCGGTGCTTCGACACCCTGTTCTCGATGGGCGTGCTCTATCACCGGCGCGACGCGCTGGCGCACCTGGACCGGCTGCGCCGCTGCCTCCGGCGCGATGGCGAGCTGGTGCTCGAGACGCTGGTCATCGAGGGCACGCACGAGCAGGCACTGATCCCGAAAGACCGTTACGCGCGGATGCGCAACGTCCATGCGATCCCGACCATCCCGCTGCTGATGCGCTGGCTCCAGACGGCCGGCTTCGGCGACCTCCGCGTGGTCGACATCACCCGCACGACGACCGACGAACAGCGCGCCACGCCCTGGATGCGGTTCCAGTCACTGTCCGATTTCCTCGATCCACTGGACCCGATGCGCACGATCGAGGGCTATCCGGCACCGCGGCGCGCGATCCTGATCGCGACACGCAGCGGTTAGACGGGGCTCGGGGTCCACTATAAATACTAAGTGAGGTAGTCTGGCCGTCATGAATTACTTTGTCTCTGATTGGAAACTGCAGGTCCTCGGCACCCTCCATCGCTTTGGCCGCCTCTTCATCGCGAAGTGCAACCAGATCTTCCTCATAAAACGGAAAAGCATTCGCGATAAGCTTGCCGGTATCGGTGTAAAGCGGCCCTTGATTCTCATCGAAGAGGCGATTGGATTTAGCCTTGATCCATAGCCGCCTGAGAGTCCGTATGCCGTTATTGGCCGTAACTGTCAAGTTGATTTGGCAAAGATAATTGAAGATCTTGCTACGCCTGATGACCGACTTCTCAATATTGATCGCTAGATCGTAACTCTGAGTTTTCGAGGCGTTTTCTTTTTTCGATGCAGTACTGCTCAAAAAGGCCTTTCTGACGAGGAGGAAGACGATAGTGATTGCGGTCATCCTCGCGCCACTAAAGAGCCACTCCTAATTATCAAATATCCAAGTCATCAGCTAGGGCTGAAACGCTCTGTTCAATGGCTAGCGCGCTGGTTAGGCGATCTTTAAACAGTTCAACTCTCGGAAGAAGACTCGGCGTCTTGCTTTTTTCTTCCGGTAATGAAAATGTATGCAAGCCCGGTCAATGTTCCTCCGGCCAGGACGGTACCAGAAACCTCTTTTCCGGTAGCAATCAAAAACAACGACCCGATAATGATTAACACCGAAAGAGCCAGAGCGTAGTGCTGCCCCCTACTTTCCGTCTTTATGGCAGCCTCTAGTGATTGCTTCTCAAGTGTTTGCCGATGAAGCTGCTGGGATTCGGCCATGGAAACGATGCGATTTGCCAAGCCTGCATGGACTTCATCGTATTCGCCGAGCATTGATGGTGGAGGTATCGGTCCGGAGAATTTTTGCTGCGAAACCGCACGCACAACTTTTCGTACTTCCGCGTCGGGCTCACGCCGAAGTCTATCGGCAATCACGCCGATCAGAACGTCCTCAGGCACATTCTCAAGTAGTTCCTGGAGGTTCTGTTAGTCTAGTTCGGAGTCTTGTGAATGAGTAAGTTCGTTTGATTTCTCAGTCATCGCAATTCTTACTCTCCAGCAGGCTCTTGACCTTTGCGCAAGCTAAAAGCTCCCCTACGACTTTCCAGTCGTCTTTTATAGCGTTATAGTCCGAACGTTTTTTGAAAGACACCAGATAACGATCGTAGCGACCGGACGGAGCCAAATTAAATGTAACAAAGCCTTTCGCAATACTTGAAGCCAGGTGAACTCTCTCTTTTAGCTCAGCCTCTTTTTTGCAATAACGAGCATATGCCTTTTTCAACGCCTGAAGATCCGAGTTTTCTCTGTAAAGCTTCAAGGCATACTGAATTCCTGGTGCCGCGCTAGAAGGCAAGCGCGCAGTTGTCGAGTCATGATTGTCTGACTGGAGGTTACGTCACTAGCTGGCATTTTCTCCTCGCGCAAAAATTACCTTGGCATCAATGTATATATGGTCTATGGTCAGGAAACAAATTTCCCGACGAAAAAAGCCCTTTTTAATACAGCGCCTTGAAGGCTTCTATGGGCTCTTCAGGATTTCCCGTGGAAGGATAACCCTTATCCTTCAGAATGTTAACGTCCAGAGCATGACAGGTTATCGCGCCATCGATCAG
>JAAAOQ010000099.1 GCA_009908845.1 Gammaproteobacteria bacterium | reverse complement strand
GGACTACAGCGAGTTCCGGATTTTGTGCTCGCGTTGGAGGCTCAGCGCAGCGTGGGGGCGACTTATGGGTAATGGCATGGGCCTAAAGGCCGGAGCTTGAAAGAGCTTGGTTGACCAGCCTAAGCCCGTCTGACCAGGACGGTCGAAAGGGGCTACGTGTGCAACAGGTCGTTAAGACTCACCGGCGGATGCTTCCTCAGTCCGCCGCTCTGAAAGGTCGGGATCATGCTGACGAAAGGTAAAGCGTCGAAGGTTTTGATCGCCGCGCAAGCGGGAGCCGGTTGCCCACATTGGCGAGGGGAGCGCGCCACAAGGCGCCGTCACGAGGCCCTTTACGGGGCAGAGCCTCACGGCCCAGCCGGTGGAAAGCCGGCACTTTTTCTGGTGGTTGCGAGACCGTAGCCGCTATCCCTCCCCGCCCAGAAGGGCGGGGTTTCTCGCGGAGGAACTGATGAAAACTACTGCCTATCAAACCGATGCCCAATTGCAGCATCAGGCACATGAAATCCTGAGCCGAGAATTGGACGTGACCAGCTTCATTCGCTTCATACAGCACTACGAGCAAGGCCAAGGCGACTACACAAGCGATCGGGAACACTGGCAGTCGGCGTATAGTGTGGATTCACTGGCGGATGCCATTGTTGCATGGAAGCAAGATGGTCGGGATGCTGGGGACGCTTGCAGCGACACTCTCTGACTTCACCAACCGCTGCCAGTCCTGCCCGCAAAAAGCCAAGGTAGAACACGCCATGATGAAGATTGATAAACAGGACATCGGCCATCTGTTGTTGCTCGACTATCTGGCATCGCTGCATTCAGCGCGGGAGAAGCTGCGATTATTCGAGCACAAATATCAAGCCTCCTTGGACGAGTTCTCGGCCGCACTCAAGGCCAGCGATCAGGAAGACTTCGAGGTGTGGGACGATTATATGGAGTGGAAGGCTTATCAACGCGTCTCCGAGGACTTGAGCCAGAAGATCGAAGAGATCAAGCATGGACATTTTGAGGTTGCTTGATACCCATTCATGCGTCACTGGTTACGAGGTTCAAGTCTATCGGCACTGGTCGGATGGATGCTATTTCAAGCTCATGATCATTTTGACGGATGGTTCTGAGTTACATTCGAGGGAATATCTGGATGCTAACGAACGGGATTACTCCTTCCATTGGCAGAGAGCCGATGGGCAACTGATCAGCCGTTGGGATAATGCGCCGCATCATCGAGCGGTTGCGACTTATCCGCATCATCGGCACACAGAGCAGGGCATCATCGAGAGCCGCGAGATTACGCTTGATACCGTGCTCGAAGTTATCCAGGCCCAGCTCAGTCCTATCTCAGCGCCGCCACGCGGTCGAGGCTAGGCCCCTCGGATTCCTTGTTTAGGAAGAGCCCATGTACGACGAAACCGAAGCCGACACCCGCGCCAACCGGATCGACCCGGTCCTGGAAGCCGCCGGCTGGGGCGTCGTCCCTGGCGCGATGATCCGCCGCGAGGTCATCTGCTCCGGTCGTATCCAGACCGGCGGCCGGCGCGGCAAGGGACTGGCCTGTGACTATGTGCTGATCTAAAAGGGGCACAAGCTGGCGACGCTGGAGGCGAAGCGCGCCGGGGTGAGCGTCCGCGAGGGCATCGCTCAGGCCAAGGACTACGCCCAGCGGCTCGGCGCCCGCTGGGCGTTCGCCTCCAACGGGCTCGGCTGGTACCGGGTCGATCTGGCCACCGGCGAGGAAGGCGAGATCAGCCTGCCGTTCCCGACCCCGGATGCACTCTGGTCGCTGGTGTTCAGCGAGACCAACGCCTGGCGCGAGCGCTTCGGCGCGGTGCCGTTCGAGACCGACGGCGGCAAGTGGGAGCCGCGCTACTACCAGCACCGGGCGATCACGGCGGTGTTGGAGGCGATCGCCCAGGGGACGAGGCGCATCCTGCTGACCCTGGCCACCGGCACCGGCAAGACCTCGATCGCGTTCCAGATCGCCTGGGTGCTGTTCCAGGCCAAGTGGAACCTGAGCGGCGAACCCAGCCGCCGGCCGCGCATCCTGTTCCTGGCCGATCGCAACATCCTCGCCGATCAAGCCTACAACGCCTTCTCGGCCTTTCCGCCGGATGCAATCGCGCGCATTGATCCGGGCTCGCTGCGCAAGCAGGCCCGCGTGCCCAAGAACGCCAGCGTCTTCTTCACCCTCTTCCAGACCTTCATGACCGGCGACGGCGAGCCGGTGTTCACCGGCTATCCGCCGGACTTCTTCGATTTCATCATCGTCGATGAGTGTCATCGCGGCGGCGCCAACGACGAGAGCCAGTGGCGCGGCATCCTCGAGCATTTCTCGCTGGGCTGACGGCGACCCCGAAGCGCAAACAGAACGCCGACACCTACGGCTATTTCGGCGAGCCGGTCTACAGCTATGCGCTGCGCGACGGCATCGAGGATGGTTTCCTGACCCCGTTCAAGGTGCGGCAGATGGCCAGCGCCATCGATGCCTATGTCTACCACCCGGAAGACCAGGTGCTGGCCGGCGAGGTCGAGGTCGGCGATGCCTTCGACGAGGACGATTTCAACCGGCGGCTCATCATCCCCGAGCGCGAGCGCAGCCGGGTGCAAGAGTTCATGGGCCGGATCGATCCGCGCCAGAAGACGCTGGTGTTCTGCGCCACCCAGGATCACGCCGCGCTGGTGCGCGACCTGATCAATCAGCTCAAGACCAGCAAGGACCCGGACTACTGCCAGCGGGTGACCGCCAACGACGGCGCCATCGGCGAGCAGCACCTGCGCCACTTCCAGGACAACGACAAGACGATCCCGACCATCCTGACCACCTCGCAGAAGCTCTCCACCGGTGTGGATGCCCGCAACGTCCGCCACATCGTGCTGATGCGCCCGATCTGCTCGATGATCGAGTTCAAGCAGATCATCGGTCGCGGCACGCGGGTGTTCGATGGCAAGGACTGCTTCACCATCTGGGACTTCGTCAAGGCGTACGAGCACTTCAACGACCCGGAATGGGACGGGGAGCCGCTGGCGCCCGATGCCGGCTGGCGCGAGCGCGAAGATGGGGACAAGGATGCACCGGGCGCGGAGGCTGACCGGGTGGCCGATGAGGCCGCTGGCGATGGCGCGGGCGACGAGGCCGGCGGTGACGCTGATTCCAGGTCCAAGGAGAAGGTCGTCATCCAGCTCGCGGACGGCAAGGCGCGCAAGATCACCTACCTGGCGACCACGACCTATTGGAGCCCGGAGGGCAGGCCGATCTCGGCGACCGCGTTCCTGCAGCGGCTGTTTGGCGATCTGTCCGGGCTGGTCGCGGATGAGGACCAACTGCGCACGACCTGGAGCGATCCGGAGATCCGCGAGCAATTCATCGCACGGCTCGGCGAGCACGGCTACGACCAGGATCGGCTCGATGACATCCGCCGGCTGGTGGACGCGCCAGATAGCGATCTCTATGACGTGCTCGGCTATGTGCTGTTCACGACCCCGGCGAAGACGCGCCATGAGCGCGCCGAGCGCCTGCGGCAGGATGGGCTGGACGCGGTCGACGGCGAGCTGAAGGCGCTGCTGCTGAGCCTCCTCAAGGCGTATGAGACCGGTGGCGAGGCGGAACTGACGACACCCAAGCTCGGGCAACTGCTGGTGGCGCGCTACGGTAGCGTGGGCGAGAGCAAGGCCAAGCTGGGCGGTTTGCCGCAGGTGAAGCAGGCGTTTAAGGCGTCGCAGCAGGCACTGTATGCCCAGTGACGCGAACGCGAATCCGGACGTCCGGCCCGGTTTCTGAGCTCCCTTTCCCTGGGCTCCCTTTCTCCCAGCCCCCTTTCTCGACAGTATCCTGAGACTCTTCGGCGTGCGGATCAGAAGAGGCCGGTAGCGATCGATGCCGCGATCAGGCCAAGGGCCAGACTCGGCATCTGACCAGGAACCAGACGCGCCACCTGACCCCGGTATCCGACCGAGCTCCTGCCCCGTCAGCGGCGTCATCGGGCGACTTGTGGGCCGCTGAGGGCTCCAGTATCGTTCGCGCGATGCGTCTGGAGAAGATCAAACTGGCCGGCTTCAAGTCGTTCGTCGACCCGACGACGGTGCCGTTTCCGAGCAATCGGGTCGGGGTCGTGGGTCCGAACGGTTGCGGCAAGTCCAATGTGATCGACGCGGTGCGCTGGGTGATGGGCGAGAGCTCGGCGAAGCTGCTGCGCGGTCAGTCGATGGCCGATGTCATCTTCAACGGCAGCAGCTCGCGCAAGCCGGTCGGGGTCGCCGCGATCGAGCTGATCTTCGACAACAGCGATGGCCGCGCCGGCGGTGAATTCGCGCGCTTCAATGAGATCGCGGTCAAGCGCCAGGTCGCGCGCGATGGTCAGTCCACCTATTTCTTGAACGGCGCCCGCTGCCGCCGCCGCGATATTCAAGACCTGTTCCTCGGCACCGGCCTCGGACCGCGCAGCTACGCGATCATCGAGCAGGGCATGATCTCGCGCTTCATCGAGGCCAAGCCCGACGAGCTGCGACTGTTCATCGAGGAGGCGGCCGGGATCTCGAAGTACAAGGAGCGCCGGCGCGAGACCGAGAACCGGATGCGCCACACGCGCGAGAACCTCGAGCGGCTCGATGACCTGCGCGACGAGGTCAGCAAGCAGCTCCAGCACCTCGAGCGCCAGGCGGCGGCCGCGACCAAGTACCGCGCCCTGAAGGAGGACGAGCGCCGCCTGACCGACGAGCTGGCCGCCCTGCGGTGGCGCGCGCTCGATCGCGAGCTGGCGCAGCAGGATCGGGTCATCGGCGAGGCCGAGGTCAAGGTCGAGGCCGAGCAGGCCGCGTTGCGCCGGCTCGAGGCGCAGATCGAGGAGCAGCGCGTCGCCCATGGCGAGGCCTCGGATGCGTTCAATGCGGTGCAGGGGCGCTGGTACGCGGTCGGCTCCGAGATCGCCCGGCTGGAGCAGGCGATCAAGTTCGCCACCGAGACCCGCAACCGCGAGGAGCGCGAGCTCGGCAGCGTGCGCCGCGAGCTGGACGAGGCGCTCGCGCAGCAGCAGCGCGACCGTGAACGATTGGAGGAGCTGGAATCAGCGCTTGAGCACGACGCCCCGCGCCGCGACGAATTGCGCGAGCGGCTCGATGCCCTGCGCGAGCGGCTCGCCGAGGCCGAGGCGCGCCTCGAGCGCTGGCAGCAGGACTGGGACGCGCTCCAGCTGGAGTTGGCAGCGCCGACAGCGGAGGCCCAGCAGCAGCGCGCGACGGTGAATCATCTCGAGCAGCGCATGGCTCAGGATGCCGAGCGCAGCGTCCGCATCGATGCCGACCTGGAACAACTGGACCCAGACGGGCTCGAGGAGCGGCTCGCGATCCTGGACGAGCGCTCGGACGGCCTCGATGAGCGCCTGCGTCTTGCTGCCGATGCCCAGGCCCGGGCGTCGACGGCATTGCGCGAGGCCGAGGCGGAGCGGACCGCGCTATCGGGCCGGCTCGATGCGGCCCGCACCGAGCTGCAGACCACACGCGGGCGCTTGTCATCACTGGAGGCGCTGCAGGATGCCGCGTTGGAGAATCCTGATGCAGCGGGTGCCGACTGGCTGGACCAGCGCGATCTGAGCGATGCGCCGCGCTTGCTCGATCTGCTCGAGGTCACGCCCGGCTGGGAGACGGCGGTCGAGACCGTGCTGGGCAGCGCGCTCGCCGCCCTTTGCATCGAGGATCTGGACGGGCTGGCGCGCGCGCTGGGGGAGGCGTCGCTGATGCTCATCGAGAACGATGCCACCCAGATGGATTGGGTCGGCGCAGCGCCGGCCGGCGTGGCCGGTCTCGGCGCCTTGGTGCGCGGTCCATCGGTGCTGACCGAGCTGCTGGCGGGCGTCGGGGTTGCCGATGACCTCGAACAGGCGCTCGCCCAGCGGCACGGTCTTGAGGCCAGCGCGCGGATCGTGACACGCGACGGTTTCTTGATCGGGCGCGGCTGGGTGCGTGCGCGCGGCGACCGATCCGCGGCGGATGCCGATGTCGGCGGCAGCATCGCCCGGGCCGAGGAGATGAAGACCTTGCAGGCCGCTGCCGATGAGCTCGAGGACGTGATCGCCGGACTCGCTGAGGAACAGGAGCAGTTCGCCGAGCGGCGCGCCGAGCTCGAGCAGGCGCGCGATGATGCCCACGACGACGTCGCTCGGCTGAGCCGCGACCGCGCGGCGCTGGATGCCGAGCAGGGCGCCGGACGCGCCCGGTTGACCCACCTGCGCGAGCGGCTTGCGGCGCTGGCCGATGAGCAGGCCGAGCTGGCCGAGCGCCGCACGGAGTCGCAGGACGCGATCGAGGCCGCGCGCGAGCGCCTATATGCGGCCCTCGAGCAAAGCGAGCGGCTGACCGAGCGTCGCGACGCGCTCGCCGCCGAGCGCGAGGCGCGCCGCGCCGAGGTCGGCGAGCTGCGCGCTGAGGAGACACGCGTGCGCGAGGAGGCCCAGCGGCTCGAGGTGTCGATCGAACGCGGACGGGCCTCGTTGGCGGCCCTCACAGCGAGCCTCGAGCGCGCGAGTGAGCGGGTGGCGAGCCTCGAGACGCGGCGCAATGAGCTGGTCGCGGCGCTTGAGGGCGCCGCCGAGCCGGCCCTCGAGCAGCGGGAGCGTCTCGATGAGCAGCTCGAGCAGCGGCTCGAGATCGAGCAGGCCCTCAACAAGCAGCGCAACGAGATGGAGGCGCTCGACAGCGCCATCCGCGAGGCCGAGCAGCAGCGCCATGCGACCGAGCAGGGGCTCGCGGCGGCGCGTGAGACGCTGGATAAGGAGCGGCTGCAACGCCAGGACCGGCTGGTCAGGCGGCAGACCGTCGAGGAGCAGCTCCGTGCCCGCGAGACGCGTCCCGAGCAGGTGCTTGCGACCATCGATCCGGCCGAGTGCGAGCGCGACGATCTGCTGCAACGCCGTGAGCAGGAGCTCGAGGCGGTTGGCCAGCGCATCGCCCGGCTCGGTAACATCAATCTCGCGGCGATCGATGAATACCAGGAACAGTCCGAGCGGATGCGTTATCTGGAGGAGCAGCACGCCGACATCAGCGCCGCGCTCGAGACCCTCGAGGCGGCGATCCGCAAGATCGATCGTGAGACACGCAGCCGCTTCAGAGAGACCTTCGATCAGATCAACGAAGGATTACAAACGTTGTTCCCTCAGGTGTTCGGGGGTGGCAACGCCTACCTCGAGCTGACCGGCGACGATCTGCTCGATACCGGCGTGGCGATCATGGCGCGGCCGCCCGGCAAGCGCAACGCCACCATTCATATGCTCTCAGGCGGTGAGAAGGCGCTCACCGCGGTCGCCCTCGTGTTCGCGATCTTCCAGCTCAATCCGGCCCCCTTCTGCATGCTCGATGAGGTCGATGCGCCGTTGGATGATGCCAATGTCGGTCGTTTCTGCGAGCTGGTCCGGACGATGTCGGATCAGATCCAGTTCATCTTCATCACCCATAACAAGGTCACGATGGAGCTGGCCGACCAGCTGCTCGGCATCACGATGCACGAGCCGGGCGTATCGCGTCTGGTCTCAGTCGATGTTGACGAAGCGGCCAGAATGGCCGCCGTCTCCTGAGGATTGCGCGGGCCAGCAATCGGGCCAACGATCGGGCCAGCAATAGCGAAACGGCAGCGAATGCGCTGATATACTCAAAGAAAATCCCTCGCCATGGCCGATCTCATGGATGCCGCCACGCTACGAATCATTCTGCTCGTCCTCGGTATTGCGCTCCTTGTGGCCCTCTATCTATGGGAGCTTCGCCGCTCACGCGAGCGCGCTGATGAGCGCTCCGGGCATCGGCGGCGCACAGCTCGGGGCAGACGCCGAGAGCCCCGCTTCGGTGATCAGGCCGGAGCCCAGACGGGTGCCGGTGCAACGGTGCCCAATGGCACGGATGGGGTTTCGGCCGGGCGGCGCCGATCGGGCTATGGGATGTTCGATGCGGCCCCATCCGCCGTTGAAGACTTCGACGTCGGCAATGGCCTTGCGGCGAGCACGACCGAGTCCGGGGTTGCTGAGGATCGCACCAGCAGCCGCGGCGCCTCGTCCGCGGCGGGCGCCGATGCGCGGCGGCGGTCGGCTGGCGACGATACGCTGGCTGGGTCTGCTGCCGCGGACGAGGGGTCACTGCTGGTGCAGCTCTTCGTGGTTGCCGAGGATCAACTGTTCGACGGCGCTGCGGTGGAGGCGGCTGCCGAGCGGCAGCACCTGGTTCCCGGCGAGATGGCGATCTACCACCGGCGCTCGCTCGAAGGGCCGGGCGCACCGGCGCGCTTCAGTATGGCGAATCTGGTCGAGCCGGGGACCTTTCCGTTCGATTCGATGGAGGCATTCAGTACACCGGGGCTCGCCCTGTTCGCGCAGTTTGCGGGCCGTCCGAGTGATCTGATGGTCTACGACGAGCTGGTTCAGACGGCTCGCGCGCTGGCCGACGAGCTCGAGGGTGAGGTCCTGTTGCCAGGCCGCCGCCGGTTCGACGGCCGCGCCTGGGAGCGCCTGCGCAGCAGGCTGCTCGAGCTGATCAACGACCGGGCGGACAGCTTGACGAAGGGTGCGGATCGATCTGACAGCGTTGGCAGTGAGACGGCATCTAGCCCGATCCGGGACGAGCGGCTGGAGGGTCAGTCTAACGCTGAGGCCGCGGGTACCGAGTCGTCGCGGCGATCATGAGCGTGCCGGCATCCGAGCGGGAGCGGGCGGAGGTCCTGCGCCGCTCGATCGAGTATCACAACGATCGTTATTATCGGCAGGATGATCCCGAGATCCCGGACGCCGAGTATGACCGGCTGCTGCGTGAGCTCCAGGACCTCGAGGCGCGTTATCCCGAGCTTCGGCGCGCCGATTCGCCGACGCAACGGGTCGGGGCTGAGCCCATCTCGAGCTTCGACGAGGTCGCGCATCGGCTGCCGATGCTGTCGCTGGCCAACGCCTTCGATGAGCAGGAGCTGCGGGATTTCGATCGCCGTGTACGCGAGGGCCTCGGCATCGAGCGGGTACGCTATTCGGCAGAGCCGAAGCTGGACGGCCTCGCGGTCAGCTTGCTCTACGAGGAGGGCATCCTGACGCAGGCGGCGACGCGCGGCGATGGGCATCGGGGCGAGGACGTCACCGCCCAGGTGCGCACGATCCGCGATGTTCCGCTGCGGTTGCGAGGGAGCGAAGGCGCGGAAGGCTGGCCGTCGTTGCTGGAGGTGAGGGGGGAGGTCTTCCTGACCTATGCGCGCTTCGAGGCGATCAACGAGCATGCGCGGCGCAGCGGCGGAAAGGTCTTCGCCAATCCCCGTAATGCCGCCGCCGGGAGTCTGCGTCAGCTCGATCCGAGCATCACCGCGGCGCGCGGTCTGAGCATGTTCTGCTACGGCTTGGGGGCCGTGGAAGGCGCGTCCTGGTCTGACAGCCACAGCGGCAGTCTGGCCCGGATCGCGCATTGGGGTTTGCCGGTCTCGCCGGAGCAGCGTGTCGTCGAAGGGGTCGAAGACTGTATCGGCTATCACACCGCGATCGGGGCGCGCCGCGATCAGCTCGACTACGCGATCGACGGTGTAGTGTTCAAGGTCGATCGACGCGCTGACCAAGAGCGACTCGGCTTCGTTGCGCGTGCGCCGCGTTGGGCCATCGCCTATAAGTTTCCCGCTCAGGAAGAGCTGACGACGGTCGAGGCAGTCGAGTTCCAGGTCGGCCGAACCGGCGCATTGACGCCGGTCGCGCGGCTGACGCCGGTGCAGGTGGGCGGCGTCACCGTCTCCAACGCGACCCTGCACAATATGGACGAGATCGAGCGTAAGGATGTGCGCGTCGGTGATACGGTCTATGTGCGCCGGGCCGGTGATGTGATCCCGGAGGTCATCCGGGTGCTGCCCGAGCGTCGCCCGTCCGGTGCCGAGCCGGTGCAACTGCCGTCGCACTGTCCCGTCTGCCAGTCCGATGTGCTGCGTGCCGAGGGCGAGGCCGTGGCTCGGTGCACAGGTGGGCTCTTCTGCCCGGCCCAACGTAAGGAGGCAATCAAGCACTTCGCCTCTCGGCGGGCGATGGACATCGAGGGGCTGGGCGACAAGCTGGTCTCGCAGCTGGTCGATATGGGGCTGGTCGAGGACCCAGCCGATCTCTATCGGCTCAGTCTCGAGCAGCTGACCCAGCTCGACCGGATGGGTGAGAAATCTGCCCAAAACCTGCTTGCAGCGCTCGATACGAGCCGCCGCACGACACTGGCGCGCTTCATCTATGCGCTTGGGATTCGGGAGGTCGGAGAGGCGACCGCCCGCGCCCTCGCCGAGCACTTTGGCGACCTGGATGCGCTGATGGGCGCTGGAGCGGCCGAGCTGTTGGCACCGGCGGGAATCAAAGGCGTCGGCATCAAGACCGCGGAGGCATTGGTCAGCTATCTCGATGCCCATCCCGAGGAGGCGCCCGATCCGTCGCAGGCTGCAGGCCGGTCTGTGGAGGCGCTAGAACAGTGGCTGGCGACGCGGCCGATACGCGGTCTGAAGCCCGATGCGGCGCGGGCAATCGCAGAGCGCTTTGAGCGCATCGAGCAACTACGTGGTGTCAGCGCTGGAGTCTTGGCGGCAACGCAGGGCAGCCCGATAGAGGGTGTCGGGCCGGTGGTCGCAGCCCACATCCGTGCATTCTTCTCCCAACCGCATAATCGCGAGGTCATCGCGAAGCTACGCGATCCGGAGATCGGCGCGATCGATTGGGAGGCGCCATCGGATACGGCGATGGTTGAGCCAGGCCGCGCATCGGGGACACTGAACGGCAAGACGATCGTGATCACCGGATCGCTATCGCTCCCCCGCGACGAAATCAAACGTCGGCTCGAGGCCCAGGGTGCGAAGGTGACCGGGAGCGTCTCGAAGAACACGGATCTGCTGATCGCTGGTGCCGATCCAGGTGGTAAGCTTTCTCGAGCGCAGGATCTCGGTATCGAGGTCGTCGGCGAAGATGCGCTGGATGATCTGCTCGCCGGCTGATTCGGCGGGCGCTGAATTCGGCGTGAGGCGTCCCGATCTCTCACGGGCGAGCCGGCTGGCGCGATGCCGGCGCCCATTGGAACTATGACGGGATGATGATGATGTCCGAACTCAGCAAAGAGCAGCAGATATTGGTGGCGATGAGGAAGACGTTGGCGGCAGTCGTCAAGGATGTGACGCCACCACCAGGGATGCGGCATCCGCTATCCGATCGCACGATCGAGGATGTGCGCGCCTGTCTCTCGTTGATCTCGGCGCGCGAAAAGGAGCTTGCCGACAGCGAGGGTCGGGGCGGGGATCGGCCCTATTACGCCGATGAGCCGCAGTCGGCGCAGGTGGTGCCGATCGCGGGCATTCGGCGGTCCGATAAACAGGGTGGCGATTGAACCTTGCAGACCTGCGTGTCTGGGAGAAAGAGAGCGATGACAGTCGATTGGTCTCGTCTGGCCCCGACGAATGCCTCAGTGATCAGTGCTGTTATCCTGCTTGGCGCTTCAGTGCTTGCAACCCCAGCAGGTGCTTGGCAGGCCCAGCTCTCCGAGATGGATGGGACGGTGCCGGAATGGTCCTATGGTGGTGACCAGGGGCCGGCACGCTGGGGTGCGCTGCAGTCATCCTATGCCGTTTGCGGCAATGGGCGGCTTCAGTCTCCGGTTCCGCTCAATACATCCTCTGCACGTTTTCATGCCTGCATCCCGCTGCGATTTCGCTATCGCAGCACCTCGTTGCAGCTGGTCAATGACGGCAACGCGCTGCGGCTCGGCTATGATCGCGGCAGCTATCTCGTGATCGACGGTCTCAGCTATGAGCTGGTTGAGCTCCGCTTCCACGTCCCCGGCGAGCACGCCATCGATGGGCGCGTTCCAGACGGCGAGATCGAGCTCATCCATGGCAACAATCGCGGCGATATCGCGATTGTCTCGGTGCCGATCGAGACCGGGCATCGGGTCAACCAGACCTTGCGGCGGATCTTGGACAATGCGCCGGCCGCGGCGGGCAAGGCTGCCTATGGCCGCAACATCGGTGTCAATGCGGTCTTTCTGCTCCCTGCGCGCCGTTCTTACTTCGCCTATGAAGGATCATTGACGCGTCCTCCGTGCAAGGAAGGCGTGCTGCACTATGTGCTGGATACGCCGCTCGAGGTTGCGGCCTCCGATCTGGCACGGCTGGCGCAGATCGTTGGTGCCAACGCGCGGCCTTTGCAGCCGCTGAACGGCCGCCGCGTCGACCATCTCTGTGCGACGCCAAGCGATTAGCGGCGGCCGGCTGGGGCCAGGCTCGGGTCCCAAGAGTGTCCCGGAGCCGAGAGATCCCCGGGCGATCCGTCGCCCGGACAGGGTTTTCTAGTCTTCGTCGGAAGCGTTTTCCTTGACCTTGACGACCTCTTCATTGAGCTCGATGTCGGCCTCGCCGCGCATCTCGGCGAGCGCATTCGCAACCTTTTGCCGGCGAACCTGCGCCTCGAGCTGCGGCTTCGCCTCCTCAAATGAAGGTGGCTCGGCCGCGCGGGTCTCTTCCAGCCTGATCACGTGCCAGCCGAACTGGGTCTGGACCGGCTTCTGCGAGTAGGTTCCCGGCTCCATCTCGGCGACGGCGTCAGCGAACGGCTTGACCATTCGGCGTGAATCGAACCAGCCAAGATCACCGCCCTTCTCGGCCGTCGGTCCGAGCGAGTGCTCTTCTGCCAGGTCCTCGAAGCCTTTGCCGTTGGATTCGTTGAGCTGCTCGATCAGCGACTGGGCCTTCTCCTTGTCATCCACCAGGATATGGCGAGCCTTGTACTCGGTTCGCTGGGACTGCTCGACGAACTGGTCGTAGGCCTGCTTGAGCTCCTTTTCGGTCGGGTCGGATTCAGCACCGATCGCCTGCAACGCAGCGGCCGAGAGCACCATCATCCGCTGCAGCTCCAATGCCGTCTGGACCTGTGGGCTGTCAGCGAGATTGCGTTCCTTGCCTTCCTGGGAGGCCACAATCAGATTCATAAATTCATTGAAGGCCTGCTCTTGCAGTTGCGCGCTGTTCTGGCCGCCACTCTGCTGCAGGCGCTCGCCGTAGAAGGCGCGGAAGAGATCCAGCTCATACGGCTGCCCGTTGACCGTGGCGATCAAGGTGTCGTCGGTGTCCTGCGCCTCTTGCGCGCAAGCGGGTGAGACGGTGGCTATGGCCAATAGGGATAAGGTGATAAGACGATGTTGCATAGAGGCTTTCCTTCAGGCTCAGTGGTTTTCAGGGTCAAGACTGGTAATGCATCAGCGGCGCCTTGCGATGATGCACTGCGGATTCCGACCGATCTCATCTCGACCTCATTCGGTGCCTTCGGGTCACGAATCGCTCTGGTGTTCCCGGATTTCGGTATCTGGCGGTCGCGAAGTAGAGGACCTTCCGGCTTGCTGGCAGCGAGTAAGGACGGATCAGCTGGTCACGGCAGGGCGATCAGGCCGGGAGGGCCTTGAGGAAGGGTTTCACCACGACCTCGGCGTAGACGCCCGCGTGCGCGTACGGGTCGGCTTCGGCCCAGGATCGGGCCGTTTCGAGATCAGCGAACTCGGCGACGACCAATGATCCGGTGAACCCGGCGTCGCCCGGGTCGGCAGCATCGATCGCCGGGTGTGGGCCGGCGAGCACAAGCCGGCCCTCGTCTTGGAGCCGGTGCAGCCGCTCGAGATGAGCCGGGCGTGCGGCCCGACGCTTCGTCAAGCTGTCGGGGTGATCGCGGCTGATGATGGCATAGAGCATCAGCGGGTGTCTCCTCGGGTTGCAGGATGCACGGCCTTGACTGCTCGGCAGCGGATCAGGGCGCTTCGGGCTCAGATGCAGCGGGGGCATCACTGGCGTTCCGCGTCTCGGTCTTGGATACGGGCTGACCCGATGCCTCATCGTCCTTGATGTGCCGAGCGAGATAGAACGCCTGACCGATGACGAATGCGACCGTCAGCCCCATCATACCGAACAGCTTGAAGTTGACCCAGATCTCCTCGCTGGCCTGGGCCTGATTGCAGAGCTCAAGCAGCGTTCCATTGAATTGGCTCGCGCAGTTGGCGAGGTCGACTTCCGAGGCCGCGGTGGCGGTGATCAGCGCCTGTTCGGCGGCGTAGAAGCCGCTCGCGATATAGACCACGAACAGGTTGATGAATCCCGAGATCAGGAAGAACAGGACCCAGGCCCGGTTCAGACGCCGCCAGATCGGTGCCGGCACCTCAAGCGCCTGCCCCATCATGCGCTCGACCACCGGCCGGTTCCCGATCAGACTGCCGGCGAGGAAGGCCGCGGCAAAGAGCCAGTTGACGATGGTCGGCTTCCACATCACGAAGATCGGATCGCGCAGCGCGAGCGTGAGCCCGCCAAACACGGCGATCAGGCCCAGCGTGACCAGTGGCATCGTCTCGAATCGCCCATGGCGCCAGCGCAGCCAAGCGACCTGGGCGACGGACGCGACGATCGCGGTGCTGGTCGCGACATAGATGCCATAGAACTTGTAGGCGACGAAGAAGAGGATGATCGGAAAGAAGTCGATGAACAGCTTCATCGCGGACCCTCAGTGGGCGGCGGTTGCGGTGACGCCAGGGGCGGCGCAGCGGCATCCTACACCCTAAGCGCCCCGAATGCGGCTGGCGCGGCGAGCGACAAGGCTCGATCCACTGATCCGCTCCGGGGCGCTGTCACCGGATCAGGTAGAATACCGGGATGACACCAATACCTGATCTGCATACCCATTCCACGGCATCTGACGGCACCCTTGCACCGGCGGTACTGATCGCCCGTGCCGCGCAGCAGGGCGTCGAGATGCTCGCGCTGACGGACCACGACACGCTGTCGGGTCTCGACGAGGCCGCCGAGGCGGCACAGCTGCATGGGCTGGCCTTCGTTCCCGGCGTCGAGATCTCGGTGACTTGGGGCGGTCGGACCGTGCACATCGTCGGCCTGGACGTCGATCCGAGCTGCCGCAGGCTCCGTGACGGACTGGCCGGACAGCTGGCGCACCGCACCGAGCGTGCGGCAGAGATCGGGCGACGACTCGAGCACGCCGGCTGGCCGGGTGCCCTCGAGGGCGCACAGGCGCTGGCCGCCGGTGACCTCGTCGGGCGCACCCACTTTGCCCGTTTCCTGGTCTCGCGCGGGGCGGCCAAGGATGTCCGGGGGGTGTTCAAGCACTATCTCGTCAGTGGCAAGCCTGGTCATGTGGCCGGCGAATGGGCAACGTTAGAGGACGCAGTCGGCTGGATTCGCGCTGCCGGTGGACAGGCCGTGATCGCGCATCCGGCGCGCTACGGCTTCACGCGGGCGAAGATGCGTCGCTTCATCGATGCCTTCACCGCTTGTGGTGGCCGCGGCATCGAGGTCGTCTCCGGCAGTCATAGCCGGGACGACTACTATACCTTTGCCCGCTGGTCTCGGGAGCACGGGCTGCTCGCGTCCGCCGGCTCCGACTATCATGGTCCCGAGAGTCCCTGGGTCGAGCTAGGGCGTCTGCCACCGTTGCCGGAAGGCTGCCGTCCGATCTGGGATCAGCCTGGATTCGGACGCGCTGGTCAGGGCGTCTCGTTGCAGTCTGGCTTGCTCTATCAGCACGCTGGCTAGCGATGGCCTCAACGCCTCACTTTCTCGAGATCCATCCCAAGGACCCGCAGCCGCGCCTGATCGCGCGGGCTGCATCGGTCTTCGAATCCGGTGGTGTCGTGGTCTATCCGACCGATTCCTCCTATGCGCTCGGCTGTCAGCTCGGCGAGAAATCGGCGCTCGACCGCATCCGCATGATCCGACGGGTCGATGACAAGCACAATTTCACCCTGGTCTGTCGTGACCTGTCCGAGATCGCGATCTACGCGCGCCTGGACAACCAGGCCTATCGACAGCTCAAGTCATTGACGCCAGGGCCTTATACCTTCATCTTCCAGGCGACGAAGCAGGTGCCGCGGCGGCTGCTGCATCCCAAGCGGCGCGCCATCGGAATCCGCGTGCCGGGCACCCCGATCACCCAGGCCCTGCTCGCCGAGCTCGATCAGCCGATCCTGAGCACGACCTTGATCATGCCCGGCGACGATGAGCCGATGGACGACGTGCTGGAGATTCGCGAGACCATCGGCCACTGTGTGGACCTAGTCATCGACGGCGGCCCCTGCGGCCAGATGCCGACGACTGTCGTCGATATGACCCAGGAACCGCCTGCAGTCGTGCGCGAGGGCAAGGGTGATACCAGTGTGTTCCAGCACTGATTCGCGCTTCGCCCGGTGCGCGGTGCGAGCTGCCTTGGCTTCGCAGTGGCGAGCCCACGCATCCCGGGTCTGCGTGCTGTCGACCCCTTGATGACCTTTTTGCACCGACTGATGGACGGTGCTTCACCCGTTTAGCCCGATCTGCCTGCCAAGTTGGACATTTTCTCTCAGACCCTGTTGTTGATCCTGCTGATCGCGGTGCCAGTGCTGCTAGCGATCACTGTGCACGAGGCCGCGCATGGCTGGGTCGCATTTCAGCGCGGCGACCCGACCGCAGCGATGCTCGGCCGCGTGACCTTCAACCCGATCAAGCACATCGACCCGGTTGGCACGGTCTTGGTGCCCTTGGTGATCTTCCTGACCTCGAAGACCCTGCTCGGTGTGCCGTTCCTGTTCGGCTGGGCCAAGCCGGTGCCGGTAGACTGGCGGCGTTTGTACAATCCGCGGTGGGATATGGCGCTGGTCGCAGTGGCTGGTCCTGCAGTGAACCTGTTGATGGCGATCGGCTGGGGGCTGCTACTCTGGCTAACGGCGGTGGCCGCAGGGGTCGTCGAGGTCCCGCAAACCTTCCTCTCGCTCCTCGTCGAGCTCTGCGTGATCGGTATCTTGGTTAACCTGTTCCTGATGGCGCTCAATCTGATCCCGGTGCTGCCGCTCGACGGCGGACGGGTGATCAGTGCATTGCTCCCGCGGCGCCTAGCGATGGGCTTCGCGCGCCTAGAGCGCTATGGTCTGGTGATCCTGATCGCGCTGCTGCTGTTGCCCAACGGCCAGCCGCCGGGTCTGCTCGGTGCGGTCCTGCGCCCGGCCGTGAATGGCGCCCTGGCCGTGATCCCTGCATCGGATCTGGTCCGCGATCGCTTTTCTCTCTGAACCAACAAAGGCCTTTCGCCGTTGAATTCCGTTCCGAACCAAACCAATCGCGTTCTCTCCGGCATGCGCCCGACCGGGCAGCTTCACCTCGGGCATTACCACGGCGTGCTGAAGAACTGGATCGAGCTCCAGCACGAGTACGAGTGCTTCTTCTTCGTCGCCGATTGGCATGCGTTGACGACCGATTACGAGGACCCGTCCCGCATCCCGCAGGCGACCTTCGACATGGTCGTCGATTGGCTCGCCGCCGGGATCAGCGCCGGGGCTGCGACCCTGTTCATCCAGTCGCGGGTGCCCGAGCACGCCGAGCTGCATCTGCTGCTCTCGATGATCACGCCGTTGGGCTGGCTCGAGCGCGTGCCGAGCTACAAGGACCAGCAGGAGAAGCTCAAGGAGAAGGACCTGGCCACCTACGGCTTCCTCGGGTATCCGCTGCTGCAAAGCGCCGATATCCTGATCTACAAGGCCGGCGCCGTACCAGTCGGCGAGGATCAGGTCGCGCATGTCGAGATGACGCGCGAGATCGCCCGCCGCTTCAATCACATCTATGGCCGCGAGCCGGATTTCGAGGCGCAGGCCGAGCAGGCCAAGCGCAAGATGGGCAAGAAGAACGCCAAGATGTTCGATCAGCTCAAGCGCCGCTATCAGGAGCAGGGCGATCAGGAGGCGCTCGATGTGGCCCGGGCGCTGCTCGAGAGCCAGGCCAATATCACCATCGGTGATCGTGAGCGCCTGCTCGGCTATCTCGAAGGCGGCGGCCGGGTGATCCTGCCGGAGCCGGCGCCGCTGTTGACCAAGGCGGCGAAGATGCCGGGGCTGGATGGGCAGAAGATGTCCAAGTCTTATGGCAACACCATCGCGCTGCGCGATGACCCGAAGCTGGTCGAGCAGAAGCTGCGCACGATGCCGACCGATCCGGCCCGTGTGCGCCGTACCGACCCTGGTAATCCGGATGTCTGCCCGGTGTGGCAGTTCCATGAGGTCTACTCCGATGACGAGATCAAGGAGTGGGTCCAGACCGGTTGCCGCAGCGCCGGGATCGGCTGCATCGAGTGCAAGCAGCCGGTGATCGATGCGGTGCGTAAGGAGCTCGAGCCGATCCAGAGCGAGGCGCGGCGGCTGGCTGCCGACCCGGATCTGGTGCGCTCGTTCATCAACGAGGGCTGTGAGCGGGCGCGCGATACCGCGCGCGAGACCATGGACGACGTCCGGCATGTGATGTCGCTGCGGCAGGGCTGAGCGGGCGCCGAACCAGGCCGCCACGGCCGGACTGCCAGGACTGCCGCCATCGATCGAGGCGTACCAATGTCGACCTCCGGCTCCGAGACCCAGGCCATCGCCGATACGAGCGCCCAGGCTGCTGCATCAGCCGCCGCACCACTGGCGCTGGTGCACGGCGAGCCGCTGCTCAAGCTCCCGGAAGACCTCTATATCCCCCCCGATGCGCTCGAGGTCTTTCTGGATACCTTCGAGGGACCGCTCGACCTGCTGCTCTATCTGATCCGGCGGCAGAACCTCGACATCCTCGATATTCCGATCATCGACATCACGCGTCAGTACATGGAGTACGTCGAATTGATGAAGGAGGTGCGGTTAGAGCTGGCAGCCGAGTATCTGGTGATGGCCGCGATGCTGTGCGAGATCAAGTCGCGGATGCTCCTGCCGAGGTCCGAGGACGGTGAAGACGACGATGCCGACCCGCGCGCCGAGCTGGTTCGGCGCTTAGCCGAATACGAGCAGTTCAAGCGCGCCGCTCAGGACCTGGATGAATTACCACGGCTGGAGCGCGATTGCTTCGCCGGATGTGCCGAGGTGCCGCCTGGCCACATCCGCCGCATCCCGCCGCCGGTTGAGCTCACCGAGCTCCTTGCGGCCTTGCAGGCGGTGCTCGCGCGTGCCGATCTGTTTTCCAGCCACCAGATCGAGCGCGAGTCGCTCTCGTTGCGGGAACGCATGTCGGCGGTCCTGGAGCGGCTCGAACAGAACGAGCTCGTGCCCTTCAACGAGCTGTTCGATGTGACCGAAGGACGGGCCGGCGTCGTCGTCAGCTTCCTCGCCGTGCTCGAGCTCTTGAAGGCGGCGACCCTGGAGCTGGTTCAAGCCGAGCCCTTCGCGCCGATCCGTTTACGTCGCAGCCTGGCCGAAGCCCAATGAGCGGCCGGGATGAGGATCAACCTCGGCCGACGTCAGCAGCCAGCCCGGATTCTGAGCCGCATCAGAACGCACTGTCGCTGCTGCTGCCCGATCTCAAGCAGGTCGTCGAGGGCGCCTTGTTGGCAGCCGGCGAGCCGCTTTCCGTTGAGCGTATCCAGGGCCTCTACGATGACCGCGAGCGGCCCTCGCGCGAGGCGATCCTGAGCGCATTGGAAGCACTGCGGGAGGACTACCAAGAGCGGGCGATCGAATTGCTCGAGGTCGCGAGCGGTTGGCGCATCCAGGTGCGATCTTCGGTCGCACCCTGGGTCAGCCGGCTGTGGCAGGAGAAGCCCACGCGCTATTCGCGCGCATTGCTCGAGACCTTGGCGCTGATCGCCTACCGGCAACCGATCACCCGCGGCGAGATCGAGCAGATCCGCGGCGTTGCGGTCAGCACGCCGATCATCAAGACCCTGGCCGAGCGCGATTGGGTGCGCGTCGTCGGCCATCGTGAGGTGCCTGGACGACCGGCCCTGTATGCGACGACGCGGCGTTTCCTAGACTATTTCGGGCTGCGTTCGCTCAATGAGCTACCACCGCTGGCCGAGATCCGCGATGGCAGTTTCTTCGAACAGGCCTTGCCAGCGCTCGCCGAGGCCGAGGCTGAGGCCGCGGACGCCGATGCCAGCAAGCAACAGGACCAAGCGAGCCCCCCGGGTCGGCCGCACCTTGTGCTCGCAGCGAGCAATGGCAGCACGTTGCCGGATGGGGGCCAGTCGGATGGTGAGTCGCAGGTGCAGGACCGTCAACAGCACGATGATGATGAAGAACCCTAAACGCGGGCGATCTGGGCCCGAGACTCAGGAGCCGGTGCGGCTACAA
>JAAAOQ010000167.1 GCA_009908845.1 Gammaproteobacteria bacterium | reverse complement strand
CGAGCTCGACGCCGGCCTTGAGCGGCTTGCGTCGCGGATGCACGAAGACCTCGGCTGTGATCCGAGCGCGATAGCTGGCGCCGGTGCGGCCGGGGGCCTTGGCGCTGGCCTGCTCGCATTCTGTGCCGCCGAGCTGCGGCCAGGAGCCGATGTGATACTGGATCTGATCGGACTCGATACCGCGCTCGCGGGCGCTGATCTGGTGTTGACGGCAGAGGGGCAGATCGACGGTCAGACCGCATTCGGCAAGGCGCCAGCCGCGGTGGCCGCACGCGCAAAGCAGCATGGCGTCCCCTGCTTCGCGATCGCTGGCGGTCTCGGCGCTGGGCGCGAGGCGCTGCACCAACTCGGTCTCGATGCCCTCTTTAGCCTGTGTCCGGGCCCGATCAGTCTCGATCAGGCCGAGCAGCGCGTCACCGAGCTGCTCGCCGATGCTGCCGAGCAGGCCGTCCGCGCATTCCTGGCCGGTGTGCGCGCTCAGTCGTCTGAAGGCGAGGGTCGGTAATAGGGTTCGCTTAGTCTCTACGATAAGCGTTTAAACACGGCATCCCGGGCTGCATTGGTAGGCTTTAGGTGAGACGATGCTCAAGTTCGAGTGGCCGTAGCGCGAGCCGGTATAGCCAATGGGTTACAAAAGCGCCTTGCGTGCCCGGCGTTAATGCTGGCAGGCCGCGCAGTAGAAGCTCGAGCGTTGGCCGATACGGCGCTGACGGATGGGTTGGCCGCAGCAGGGGCAGGGCAGATCGGCGCGGCCGTAGACGCTGAGCGATTGGGCGAAGTAACCGGGATGGCCGTCCTCCTGAACGAAGTCGCGCAGGCTGGTGCCGCCCTGGGCGATGGCCGCGCTCAGCACGAGCCGGATCGCCTGGGCCAGTGCTTCATAGCGTGGCCGGGCGATGCGTCCCGCAGCGCGATTGGGGTGGATACGGGCGCGATGCAGGGCCTCACTTGCATAGATGTTGCCGACACCGACGACCACGTGGCTATCCATGATGAAGCTCTTGACCGGCGCGCGCCGTCCGCGTGAGCGCTGGTAGAGATAGTCGCCGCTGAACGCCGGCCCGAGGGGCTCCGGACCAAGATCGCGCAGCAGTGGATGCGCCTCGGCCGGGCTCGGCGTCCATTGCAGCATCCCGAAACGGCGCGGGTCGCGGAAACGCAGGCAGTCTCCGTTCGCGAGCACGAGATCGACATGATCGTGCAGTGCCGGCGGGGTTGCTGCCGGCAGCACGCGCAGGCTGCCCGACATCCCCAGATGGAGCAACAGGCAGCCCTGCTCTAGCTCGAGCACGAGATACTTGGCGCGCCGACGCAATTGTTGGATGCGTTGACCGACGACTCGCTCAGCGGTATCGGCTGGGATCGGCCATCGCAGGCGGTGGTCGCGGACCTCGAACCGCTCGATGCGCTGTCCGCTCAGGTGCGGCGCGATGCCGCGCAGACTGGTTTCGACCTCGGGAAGCTCGGGCATGCAGGCGTTGACTCCTCGAAGAGGTTACGGGGGAAGCGGTTACAGAGCGCGCCTGTGGGCAAGCTTGCCGGGGGGATTTTGCCGGCTCGGCGGAACGTCCCTGACAGCTGGTGTCTAAACCCTGATCGGAAGTGCTGCATTGCAAGCGCCGAATCCCATCGCCGCGACCTCCACTTAGCCGGAATCTCTCATGACGCTTTACGGATTGCTCAATCTGCCGGCCTGGCAGGTGGCCCTGATTACCCTTGGTCTGACACACATCACGATCGTTGCGGTCACCCTGTTCCTGCACCGGGCGCAGGCCCATCGCGCCCTTGATCTCCATCCGATCCCGGAGCACTTCTTCCGATTCTGGCTCTGGCTGACTACCGGTATGGTGACGCGCCGCTGGGTGGCGGTGCATCGCAAGCACCATGCTCGCTGCGAGACCGCCGATGATCCGCACAGCCCCCAGGTGCTCGGTCTGAGTAAGGTCTTCTGGCAGGGTGCGGAGCTCTACGGGCTGAGCGCGAAAACCCCGAGCATCGTCGAGCGATTCGGGCACGGCACGCCGGATGACTGGCTCGAGCGCAACCTCTACAGCCGCTTCGCCTGGCAAGGGTGCGCACTGATGCTGATCATTGATCTCGGGCTCTTCGGCGTCTACGGCATCACGGCCTGGGCGGTCCAAATGCTCTGGATTCCGGTCTTGGCGGCCGGGGTGATCAATGGGGTCGGTCACTATTGGGGCTATCGCAATTTCGACACGCCGGACGCATCTGCCAACGTCTCGCCCTGGGGCTTCGTGATTGGGGGCGAAGAGCTCCACAACAACCATCATGCCTTTCCGGCCTCGGCGCGCCTATCGATGCGCCGCTGGGAGTTCGATATCGGCTGGTTCTATGTGCGTCTACTCGAGTTACTGGGGTTAGCGCGGGTCAAGAAGCTTCCGCCACGGGCAACCGTTGTTGAAGGCAAGCAGCATGTTGATATGGATACGCTCAAGGCAGTGCTGGTCGCCCGCATGCTGGTCATCCGTCGGTACTCGAACGAGGTCTTGCGTCCGGTGACACGGGCGGAGCTCTGTCAAGGCAGGCTGAAATGCCGGCGGATCGCACGCCAGGCCCGGAAGCTCCTGGTGCGAGAGCGCCTCGATGAGCTGAGCCGTTCGAACCTGGAGCAGATGCTCTCGCGCAGCCAGCAATTGAAGGTCGTCTATCAGTTCCGCGAGCAGTTACGCCAGATCTGGGAGCGCAACGCGGCCTCCCAGGAGGCGTTGCTCAAATCGCTGCAGGACTGGTGTCAGCGCGCGGAAGCGACTGGTATCCAAGCCCTGGAAGGGTTCTCACGCAATTTGCGGGGATTGTCGCTGGTCAGCGCCTAGCGCCCGCTTGGATCGACCGGAGCCAGTCCGGTGCCCTGGTGATCGAGCGTACAAGCCAGGGGGCGTGGCTGGCTTCAAGCCGACTCAAGGCTCTGCGGTCAGATAGCAGATCCAGCCAGCGTCCGGGTCCGCTCGCTGCACCGGCCTGAAGGTCCCGTCCGGCTCGCCGTCCTCGGTCCAGCCCTGCCAGTAGACGCAGAGATTGCTGAAGCCGGCCTCCGCCAGGAGCTCGCGGAGCTCAGGTAGTGTCCACAGCCGCCAACTGTAATTGAAGGCCCGGTCGAGCCGGGAGCCATCAGGGAACACAAAATGGATGGCGCAGTCCATGTGGCCGCTGATCGGATCATAGTCAGACTGCTCCCAGACATAGGTGAAGGGCGAGCCGCCGTCATCGATCTCGCGCTCCTCGGTGATCACCCGAAACGCGTCATAGCCGCCGTAGGCATCGAGCATGAATAGGCCGTCGGCGCGCAAGCGCTCGCGCACGCGCTCGAAGTAGCGTCGCAATCGGCGCCGGTTGGTGATCAGCCACCAGCTAAAATTCATCGCCAGCACAAGGTCGACGAGCCCGCCTTCAGGTATCGGAGAGCAGGCCGGTTCGATCTCCAGCACATCGGCCTCGAGCAGGCTCAGCCTGGCGCGGGCCTCTTGGCTGAGCGCGCTTAGCTTCTGATCAGCTGCCCAAGCCAGGACATCCGGATCATTGTCGAACCCGACCGCCCGATGGGACGGATCACGCAGAACCCACTCGCAGCAGACTGCGGCCGTCCCGCAGAAGTCTTCGGCCAGCGTTCGTGCAGGGCGCCCGCGGTGCGCCTGAAAGGTCTCCGCGATGAAGTCGACCTCCGCTTCCGGACACTGAACCGCGCGCTCATAGAGCGCATACCGGTCGGCTCGATCGGCCATCAGTGAGGGGCCTTCGGATGATGCTGAGAGAGGTGGATCAGGGATGCGGCTCATCGGCGAGCGTCGTGCTCCGTTTGCAAGCAAAGGCGGCTTCCCTTAAGCTTGCAGGCTCGCTGCGCATCGGTGCAAGCGTCGGAGCGTTCGCTACTGCAATGGTGGCCTTGCCCGACTGCATTCCGGAGAGGTGTCCGAGTGGCTTAAGGAGCACGCCTGGAAAGTGTGTATAGGTTAATAGCCTATCGTGGGTTCGAATCCCACCCTCTCCGCCATCCACCCTCTACATTCGGGCACAAGCGCTATGAACTGGGGCGGCGCTTCGGCATCGATGCCGCTGGCCGGTCGGTGATGCGCGAGGGCCACGCACGGGAGCCATGCCAGAGACGACCTATTCAGCGGGCATCGTCCCGGTGCGCTTGGGCGTAGATGTACCGCATTTCTTGGTGTTGCGCTCGTATCGCTACTGGGACTTTCCCAAGGGCGAGATCGACGCTGGCGAGGTTCCGTTGCAGGCGGCTGTGCGTGAGCTCACCGAGGAAACCGGTCTTCAGAACCCGTTGTTTCGCTGGGGCGAGGCCTTCGTCGAAACGCCGCGCTATGGGCGCGGTAAGATCGCGCGCTACTATCTGGCGGAGGTTCCAGAGGGTCGTGTGGTGCTTCCGGTCAGCGCCGAGCTCGGTCGGCCGGAGCATGATGAGTTTCGTTGGACTACCGCCGAGCAGGCTAGGCGGCTATTCAACCCGCGCCTGCAAGCGGTGCTGGATTGGGCGCTGGATATGATGCGGAAGCGGCAGCCTTTGTACTGAATTCTGATGTGCACTGAGTCTGCGGGCGTTCAGTCAGCGTCCAGAGTCTCCCAAAGGCAGAGCTGCTTGAAGTCTGCATACCAGTCCGGCCGCGGCCTTAGCGGCTTCGGCGTGACCCTGTTGATTCCAGTGCCCAAAACCGGGTCGGCCTCCAGGTAGACCATACAAGAGCTGATCGGATCTCTGTCCCGGGGCCGTCCAGCGTGCCGGAAGGTTCAGTACTGGGAGTTGATGTCGTGTCGCTACGTCCAGCAGCCGGCGTACTGGGTAACCGAGATCGTCAAGACCAAGTGCTGCAGCAAACTGCTCGCGGCCACGGACGTTCGGATGGACTTGGGCTCCAGTACCGATGATCATCAGCGCCGGCTCAGTGCCGCTTGCGCGAGCCTCCGCGGTCAAGTCCGCCAAGATCGCCTCTGTCCTGTCCCAAGCCGCCCGCCAAGCTGGTGTCGTGGGCTGGCGATAGACGTCGTTGTCGACACCAAGCTCCTGCGGCTCATCTTGGCGCGATCTGCTCGCGGGAGTGATCTTGCGGATTCGTAGAGCGTCGCGTGCCTGCAGCACGAGTTGCGCAATGCGCGAATGCTCTACCAGCCATTGTCGAGCCCGGCCAGCGACGCCGGTCGCAGCAGCATATTCGGGCGAGTGCCGAAATTCTGTATCAACAACAAGGCCTTCTTCGGTCGGGACGAGGTAAGGGCGCAGCGGCTCCTGGTCGAGGGTTCGAATGCTCTCGGTCAAATCGTTCCCGATGAAGAACGCCAGGATCGCGACATCGGGCGAGAACTGTTTTGCAAAGGTTCGCCATGCCAGCAACGACTGCGCGGGGCTGTAACCGCTTACGGCGAAGTTCAGCACCTCGAACGATTTGTCGATCGTATCGCCAGCGCAAGCGCCGCGATTCAGGCTCGCCTCCATTTGACGCCACCAGGTCTGCTCAACTGGGACCTGAACGGCTTCGGTAAACGAATCTCCGAGCACGGCGATGCGCAGCACGTCCTCAGGTTTCGACAGACGATGGTTGCGGTCACGAAAGCCGAGGGCGTTGGTGCGCACCAGCGCTTCGCCTTCGAAGCGTTGCCAAGCCGAGCGATCGGGTGGTGGCCGCCATCCTAGGACCGGGTCCGGCCGCTTCGCGAACGCCCAGTAGTAGGACTGACCGGCAAGACCCAGACCGGCCTCGCCGAGCAGCAGGGCCACGACCGTGGCGACAGTCAGCAAAGCGAGCGAGCGGAACAAGGAGCGGAGCGAAACCATCAATGCAAGACAAGCAACCGCGCAATGCGGGGTCAGAGTTTAGAAGCCCTAACAGAATGCTCTCTACGGCCTAACAAATCAGTAGCTTGTGCAGGCTAGCCGGGCATTGTGATAGGGCCCTTAAGTCTGGTCGACGTGTTAACGAGATGCGAAGAGGAGGATCTCTCGTTCGCAAAACGGTCATCAACAGTTGCTAGCCTAGTGGACTGAATCT
This sequence comes from Gammaproteobacteria bacterium, assembly GCA_009908845.1. Lineage (GTDB taxonomy): Bacteria > Pseudomonadota > Gammaproteobacteria > Chromatiales > Chromatiaceae > Lamprobacter. The sequence goes on along the minus strand of JAAAOQ010000167.1, from coordinate 14,073 downwards.
CATGAGGAGCCGGCGTTCCACTCGCCGGCTCCGGCGTTACGATCAGTCCCTCTGTGATGCAAAAAAGTTTGATGACAGGAACAGGCGCGACCGCAGCCGGTCCATCTCTTCGGCCGCGGGGCAGGACTCGTCGCCGTGCTCCGCTAGCGACGATACTGATCCACTGGCTTGTTGTCCTGTCGATCGGCATCAGCCTCGCGACCGGTTGGCGAATCGCGGCGGATGCGCCTGATGCAATCGTTTCTGCGGCCTTGGCCCCTGTCCTGCCCCAAGGGACCGTCTTCTATTGGCACCTGATATCGGGCTGCGTGCTCCTGGCCTTGATGCTGACCTACACGCTTTATCAGATCAGCTCCGGGCTTGGGCGTCGTCTGACGCACTTGCCGCGTGCTGAAAGCAACATGAACTCCAGCGCGCAGTCCGCCATTCGCTGGCAGCGACTGGACCGGAAGCTGCACTGGCTGGCTTTCGGCCTGCTTTCGCTAGCGGCAATGACAGGATTGCTGCAATACCTCAATGCTGCTTGGCCGACCACGGCCGCGATCGAGGCGTTGCATCGCCTGGCGGCTTGGGGCCTTGTCGGATACGCGATCGCACATGTCGGCCTTCAGATCGCCGGCGGCGGATTGCGTAGGCTAGCCACGATCTTTCTACCCCGCAACGTCCACAGCCGCATCGCGGCCGTGTCTATGGTAATCGCTCTTGGGGCGGTTGGCGGTGCGGTCGCGATGGACCGTCTTCTCCTGCACCACCTGAGCGTTGAGCGCACCAACACCGCCCCGCGCATCGACGGCTGGCCTGATGATGCCGTCTGGAACAGTGCAACCATGGTTGAATTGAGTCTGGCTAACGGGGCAAACCTCCCGGGAGGGGAGACGACGCTGGTGCTCAAGGGCTTGTACGATGGCGAGCGTATTTACCTGTTGTGCGAATGGGCTGATCCGACCCATAGCGCAGCACATGTCCCGTTGCGCAAGACCGAGCGGGGCTGGCAAATCATGCAGACAGCCTATCGGCAAGCGGACGAGAACCGCTACTACGAAGACAAGCTCGCGTTGATGCTGGCCTCATCCAATCCGATGGCCGCGTTGACCTCAGTCCACCTCGGCACCCGCCCGCTAAAGGGGGAACCGGGCGCCCCAGGCGGGCGCGGTCTGCACTACACCACCGATGGCACCATTCTCGATGTCTGGCACTGGAAATCGGTGCGCAATGCCTACCAGCGGCAGGCGGATGATAACTTCTTTGGGCCTCCGCTACCGGCGCCCAGCGCGACGCCGCGCGTCCGGGACCCGGACAGTGGCGCCTGGCTGCCGCGCTACACCGCTGGCTATCGCAAAGACCCGCCCGGCACCTACAGTGGCTATGAGATGAACTGGGAGTTCTTCGACGAAGGTTGGGTTCTGCCGCTGCGCCTGCCAGATGACCCCCGAGACATCGCTGAGCCTGGGTTCGTCGAGACAGCCTCAGCTGGAGACGCACGAGGGCCTTCCTCGATCAAGGGGTGGATTGAGTTCAACGACACCCGGCCTTATGCGGCCGGAATCGATCCGCTCCCAGTCGGAACCTTGTTGCCGAGCGTGCTGCCCACAGGCCAGCTTACTGGCGACCGAGGCGATATCAAAGCGAAGGGTCGCTGGTCCGACGGGCGCTGGTATCTCGAGCTGAGCCGCAGGCTTGACACCGGCTCCAAGCGCGATATCCCAATCGAAGACGGAACCCTGCTATGGGTTGCCGTGTTTGATCACAGCCAAACTCGACACGCCTACCACCTGCGCCCAGTGCAGCTGCAGTTGAACTGACTGGCTAGCGCCCCGCGAAGCCCGGCGGTGCGTTCGCGACGGGTCAGCTTCGCTAGAAAACCGAAACCTGACCGACCTTAAACCGTCACGCCCGATCGGTAGCATGTCCGCTGCGCTCAAGCTGTGACGATTATCACGTTTCGGAAAACCGGCCCCGATACGGTTGACGTCTAGCAGAGCCGCCTACCCAAGGTCATATTCCCAATCAGGGGGCGCTGATGTACCGATCGAGAACGGGCCTCACCAAGCTTGCTGGGGCGATAGCAACTGCGACGCTTGCCGCGTCAATGCTGTCGCCGACAGCCCAGGCCAATCAGACACTTCGTTACCAAATCACCGCCAGTAGTGATGACGCGGAAGAGTTCGCTGGGGCAGTGGACATCGGGAGCTCAGACCTCGAGCTCACCGAGGACAATGCTGGAGATGCTCAATACATCGGCCTGCGCTTTGATGGGATCAAACTTCCTCAAGGGCTGCCAATCCTCGGCGCATACCTGCAGTTCAGGACTGATGAGGACGACAAGAACCGTGATCCGTTCGAGGTCACGATCCACGGCCAAGCGACCGCAAACCCGTCGACCTTTAGTGAGACCAATTTCGACATCAGCGATCGGCCCCTGACAGCGGCCCAGACGGAGTGGTTCGACATCCCGCCTTGGACCGTCGAGCACGAGGCTGGTGAGGCCCAGCGCACGCCGGAGATCACGAACATCGTTCAGGAGGTTGTGGATCTGCCTGGCTGGCAGAGCGGTAACCCGATGGCCTTTGTCCTCAGTGGCTCAGGCACCCGTACTGCGGAGTCCTATGACGGTTCGATGGACGAGGTCGAGGTCGCCGACCTCGCTCCTGAATTGGTGTTGAGGGTGCCGTCGCTCGAGACCTACCGGGTTGCTGCCTCCGATGATGACGCGGAGGAGGGTGATGACGGACCGGGAGTAATGGATATAGACAGCTCCGACCTCGAGCTCGTCGAAGACCATGCGGATGACCCAGAGCGTACTCAGACCGTCGGTATTCGCCTCACCGAGGTGACGATCCCGAAAGGTGCGGAGATCCTCTCGGCGCATCTTCAGTTCGCGGTCGATGAGGGGGACAAAAACTCGGACCCCTTCGATGTGACGATCTGGGGCGAGGCAGCCGACAACCCCAGCTCCTTTCAGAATGTTGCCTACAACATCTCAAGCCGGGCGAAGACCACCGCGTCGGTGAGTTGGTCCAACGCTCCAGAGTGGACGCTTGCCGAAGAAGACCAGCCTGGTGGCGAGAATCAACGGACGCCGGACTTGACTGCGATCGTCCAGGAGATCGTCGATCGCGACGGTTGGGAAGAGGGTAACGCGATGGCGTTCGTCATCCAGGGTGAAGGCCAGCGAACCGCCGAATCCTTCGATGGTGATAGCGCGCTTGCCCCAGCGCTCGTTGTGCGCTTCATCGGCGAGCAGAGTACGCCTTCGAGCTACCGCGTTCGCCTCACCTGGGCCCCCGGCGATGATCCGGCAACGCAGATGAATGTGATCTGGGATCAGGTGCGTGGTATTGACGCCACGGTTCACTACGATCTTTACAATCCGGCCGAGGGCTGCCCGACAGACCTCAATGCTTACACAATGAGTCAGGCGCCTCAGCGGATCACGCCTTATCGGTCCATGAATAACCACTTCGCCAAGCTGAGTGGGCTCATGGCGGATACCGAGTATCGCTTTGTGATCGCTGACTCCGACGGCGTCGGCGACTGCATGTGGTTCCGCACCGCGCCAAGCGTACCCAAGGCATTCACCTATATCACCGGGGGCGATACCAAATCCTCCGGTAACGCATTGCAAGCTGGTCGCTGGTCTAATCAGATGGTCGCGAAGCTACGCCCGCTCTTCGTTCTCTTCACCGGGGATTTCAATTCCGGCGATGGCACCAGTGACGCAAGCTGGCTGCAGTGGCTGACCGATTGGTCAGAAGGTACCAAGTCGAGCGACGGACGGATGTATCCGATCATTGCTGTACATGGGAACCACGAAGACGGCGACTTCGAGGTCCTCTATAACCTGTTCGACTCTGGAAATGCCGATCCGGCCCAGCCAGCCGATTACAGCTATGGCTCTTGGACCCTTGGCGGTGGCCTGCTGCATGTGATCAACCTGAATTCGCAGTTCTACCTGAACGGAATGCAGGCGGCTCATGAACAACAGCTAGTCTGGCTCGGCGAAGACTTGGCCGTGCATGCTGGCGATACCTTTAAGATCGCCGGCTACCATAAGCCGATCCGCCCTCACACCTCGAGCAAGTCCGAGAATGATCATGAGCTCGCTTGGGCGGAGCTGTTCGACACCTACGGGCTCACCATCGCCAACGAGAGCGATACCCACAACCACAAGTTCACCTTCCCACTGCGCCGCTCGGACGAGCCTGGCAACGACATGGGCTTCGTTCGTGATGACGACAACGGGGTGCTCTATGTGGGCGAGGGAAGCTGGGGTGCAACGCCCCGCGCCGATAACGACGATAAGTCCTGGACCCTCGACAGTGCATCTCTGAATCAGCTCAAGTGGAACCACGTGTTTCCGGCAGCAGGTGAAGAGCCGGCCCGCATCGACATCCACACCGTGGTGACCGCACGCTACGAGAGTGGTGAGCTAGTGAATTATGTTGAGGGGGTCGGTGAGGTGAGCGAAAGCGAGCCGTTCGCGTTGCCGGATAGCATCTCGCTGCACGCTGCGCCTTTCTATGGTGAGGTGATCAGCGTTCCGTTCCAGGCCTTGAGCGGTGAGCCCCCATCGGCACCGAGCAACCTCAACGGCGAGGCGACCTCTTACACCGACATCGTGATCAGCTGGACCAACAACGAAGAGCCAGCCAACGTCAGCAATCTTAGTATCGATCGCAAGATCGGCGCCGATGGCCCTTGGGAGACCGTTGCAGGCGGACTGGACCCGGATGTCTCGAGCTTCGGCCAGTCAGAGCTGATGGACGGAACGGACTACTACTACCGTGTGCGTGCCAACAACGTGTTTGGCTCCTCTGAATGGTCGAACGAGGTTCTGATCAGCACGCCGGTGGACGATCGCCTGAAGGTCGTACTGAGCGAGGGCACCGATGGCTACACCGGAAGCCAGGTGATCGCGATTGCCTCGGCAAGCCCCAATGACAGCTTTGCCGGCGAATCGCTGAGCTTCGATCAGTCAACCAGCGATTACGGTGGGCCGGGTGTGTCTCATGGTCTGGTTCGATTCGATGGCTTGTTTGATGGCTTGCCTGCGAATGCCGTTATCACAGCTGCCGAGCTCCGGTTCTGGATCACTAGCGCGACCAACGGTCCCGTCGGTTTGCATCAGATGCTTCTGCCCTGGGACGGTGGAAGCAGCTGGAATAGCTTTGTCAATGGCGTGCAAGCGGATGATATCGAAGCGATTGCAGCTCCAGATGACAGCAAGCCGAATCTGCAGGGTGGCACCTACACCACCTTCGATGTGACGCCAAGCGTACAGGCCTGGGCTGCGGGTCAAAGTGCGGAAGGCTGGCTGATCCTGAACCAGAGCACCGATGGATGGGATATCGCGACCGACCTCTACAACGGTACCGATGCGCTAAGCCGGCGGCCTAGACTCACCGTCTTCTACAGCTTGCGTGGTGATGCCGACGGGAGTGGTCTCGTTGACAGCGACGATCTGAGCACGATGCGCAGTTATCTCCGTCAGCCGGCGAGCAGCTGTCCCGCATGTGACCTCGATGGCGACGGTGTCATTTCGATTCGCGACGCTCGACTGCTCATCCTTGAGCTGAGGAACTAGCCCCCGCGCAGCGCCGGTCGCCCATCGATGGCGACCGGCGTTATCTCTTGCCCAATTCCTTTTTACGGAGAGTCTAAACCCATGAAAAAACTGAACCTGCCGCGCCGCGGGCTTATCCTCAGCACCTTTGCCCCAGGCAGTCTGATTCTTTGTTGCGTTCGATGGGGTCGCTGCTCCCGTCGTCTCAATTGAGCCAGAGAACCAATTATTCTCGGTCGGTAGTTCTTTTGAGGTTGACATTGACATCTCGGGTCTAGAAACCCTCAATCTAGGCGGGTTTGACTTCGATCTCGAGTTCGATCCGGCTGTGATCGAATATCAGTCTTACATCATTGGCCCTGGTTTGCTCGACCCGATTGACTTAAGCTTCGGTAATGGCGCAGACGGCATATTGTTACTCAGCGCCGTGTCTGGGGCTTTAGACCTCAGCACTCAGCCCGATGCGTTCACCCTCGCGACAGTCAGTTTTGATGCAATACAGTCGGGAATGAGTCCGCTCACAATCTCTAACCTCGATCTCTCGGACGAGCTTGGTGGCGCGCTGACTGCGAGCGTTGGTAATGGAAGTGTCGCGGTACCCGCGCCCGGCACACTGCTACTCGTACCATTCGGACTTGGGATACTGCTCATGCGTCGTCGCCAGAGCGGTCGGCACTGATTGCACGAGGAACCTCAGGGCCAGTCTCTTACACTCCGATGTAAGCTGGCGCTAGGGCCATTGACCGATCGCATGAGCTTACTTCTCAGGTAGGGGCATACCGATCGGATAGCGGCAAGGCCCGGCTTGTAGATGGCCAGGGCCTTGCTTCTTACCTTACCGAAACAGCCGAGTTTGGCAACATCCACTCCTCTTCGCCGCTATGGCCGAAGAGTTCCAAGACCTCATCGATTGCCGATTCGGCTCCCTGCAAGCCAAAAGCCACTTCTCGGTAACCACCGTCCTCAAGGCGATAGGTCACGCGAAGCTGGCCATGGGCTGAATGCAGTGCCGAAAGCGCTGAGGCCGGATTGCCGAGATTCTCGACCGCTGCAATCGCGAACGTGATGTAGCGAGGGCCGGCGTGGGAAAGGGCGGCTGGGGGATCATCGCAGTAGACGCTGACGGCCTGGGTGACCTCGACGAGTGAAAAGTCCTGGTTGTGGTTGTTGTCGTCAAGCTTCCAGCGCAGCCCCCAGTCGGTGTCCAGCGGGATTGCGGAATCCGGAGGCAGCAGGAAGGTGGTCCAGATCCGCGTCTCGTGGCTTGGAGCGTGAACCTTGAATTGATGGGCGTCCGAGCTGCTTGCTGATGCGATTCGGACGCTCACGTCCTCGACCTCGTCGTACAGGTGCATGCTCGTCCAACCCTCTTCGGCTCGCGCCGATTGGCATTGAACCCAAGCAAGTGCTGCGATCAGGGCGTACCGAACGGACCAAGTTGAGCGCATTGACGATCTCCGTACAAAAGCGAAAGACCACCGATCCTCCGCGCTGATCCGTTCCGACGTCCACCACAGGGATCAATGATCGCCGTTCAAGCGTTACCGGACGGCTTCGTCCTCCGGTCTTGCCCTGGCTCAAGCTTGCCGGTCGGCTGAGGGACCCCCTGCTATCGATCTGCGATCGGCTGGGACCGAACGAGCGCATTCATCTCGCCGCGCTGAGCAGGCTGATCCGGTCTATGAGCGAGAGCGGTCTCACGACGATGGCGTCCAACCACGTCGGAGAACGAGGCGGCCACAGCCACTGTTTCACGGTATAGTCACCCGCCCTGGTTTCCGGACAGGCTGAGCCCATCGTTGCTGACTGTTCCGGCGCTTTCTGTCCGGCGATCAGGCGGAATGGCTATACCTGTAGCGTCCCTGGGATTGACCGGCAACAAACGAGCGTTGTCGTGGCCTGGCACCTATCCAGTGCCGGGGCTTAGACTCAGCCGAGCTGAAAGTTGCTCGACGCTGATCGCTTGAGTCTTGTGATGATCGACCTAATCGCTTTGCTGTATCTGAGCTCGGCCGCCGATTCGCTCACCGAAGGTGACCTGAACGATATCTTGCAAAGTTCCCGGACCAACAACAGGCGGAACGGCATCACCGGAGTTCTGTGCTCAGGCGGTAGTCACTTCATCCAGGTCTTGGAAGGTCCGCAAAGAGAGGTCCTGAAGAGCTACTTGTGTATCCTCGACGACCGCCGACATCAGGATTGCCAGTTGATCGGCATCACGCCGTTGAGGAACAGGGTCTTCAAGGACTGGGCCATGGGGCATGTCGATGTGGCACCTGAGCGGATGCTGGAACGGCGTAAATCGCTGATCGACTGCCTGTACGACCAGCATGCGAGTAATGGTCCGGAGCTGATCCAGATCATGCAGTCGCTGATCCAGGGTTCGACAACGTGAGGGATCGAGACGACGGCGACCAGCCGAACGATCTCGGCGCCCGTTCGAACCCCTCGGACTCAGACGAAGACGGTCTGATCGAGCTGATCGACCTCGGACTGATCCACAAGGCGCTGGCCGAGGCTGGGGAGGAGGCGAGCGCCGACGAGCGCGCCCGTGCAGTTGTCGCCGCGCTATCGGCGATGCTGCTGATGCACGGTCAGTTGGAGCTCGGAAACGGGCTTGGCGCGCTGATCGGCCTGAAGCCGCTCGATGCCGAAGTGCTGAAGCGATTGGCAACGACGACAGATGATGAATCCGATGGGTAGGCGAAGACCACTGTTCTCACCCTGGAAGCGGCTTGCCGGCTGTTGCATCCCGATGGGATGATTAGCCTGCTAGCCTATCGCGGCCATCCCGGCTGGCGAGGCAGAATATCCTGCGATCCGAGACTGGAACCGGAGCCCTCAACATGAACGAGATTGTCCTGCTCGACGGCGGCATGGGTCAGGAACTGATCGCTCGCTCAAGCCAGCCCGCCTCGCCGCTGTGGTCGGCGAAGATATTGCTCGATGAGCCGGAGCTCGTTGCCGCCGTCCACCGTGATTACATCGACGCGGGGGCGACGGTGCTCACCCTCAACAGCTACGCGGTGACCCCGCAGAGGTTGGCCGCGCAGGGTAGTGAGGAACTGTTCGAGAGGCTGCAGGCGCAGGCCTGCGAGATCGTCACCAGGGCGCGCGATGAGAGTGGGCGAGATGTGGCCATCGCCGGCTGCCTGCCGCCGTTGGTCGCTAGCTATCATCCCGAGGTGTCGCCGAGCGACGAGGCGGCGCTCGCTGCCTACCGCCGGATCGTCGCCGCGCAGGCCGAGCATGTGGATCTCTTCCTCGGCGAGACCCTCGCGAGCACGGCTGAGGCGAGCGCGGCCGCCCACGCCGCGCTCGAGAGTGACCTGCCGGTTTGGATCAGTCTGACGATCACGGACGACGACAGCATCACGTTGCGCAACGGCGAACCGCTCGCCGAGACCGTCGCGGCGCTGCGCGAGCTCGGTATCGATGCCCGGCTGCTCAATTGTTCCCGCCCCGAGGCGATCACCGCTGCTTGGGATGTCTTTGCTGTCGGTGGCGGCGTGACCGGCGCCTACGCCAACGGCTTCACGTCGATCGATGGCCTGAAGCCCGGCGGGACGGTTGATGCGCTCGAGGCCCGACGCGACCTCTCGCCGGAGGCCTACGCCGACTTCGCGATGGGGTGGGTAGGGCACGGGGCCTCGATCGTCGGTGGTTGCTGCGAGGTGGGGCCGGCACACATCCGCCACCTACGCGAGCGTCTGGAGGCCGCAGGTCATACCGTTGTCCGCCCGTCGTCGCGGTGATCTTGCGCGCGCTCAGGTCGCCATGACCGGCCTCAGATGTCCGGAAGTGGCGATCCTCTGAGCGCTCGTCGACGCGAATCCGACGCCCGCCTCATCGCTATCCACGCAGCAAGTCGGTGCCGGCGCGCCAGCAGGTAGAACCCGTGCCCGAACCGGGCGGTACCAGAGACTGTGACCGGGTTCGCGTCCGAGTACCTCGCGTTTTGCTGGTGTCGTGACCGTCTGCTACCCTCTTTAGGCGTACATTGCAGATTACAGAGGGTCTCATCATGGATGCTTCCGTCAACACGGCCGTCAGTGCATCGCTGAGCATGAGCCAAGCTCAGACCGCGCAACAGGCTCAGATGCAGATGCTGCGGGAAGCGCTCGATATGCAAAAGCAGCAGGTGACTGCGCTGATGGAGTCCTCAATGGCCGGTACGGGTGCGGGATCGGGTTCCAACCTCGCATCCGAGGGTCACCTTGGTACCCAAATCAATACCTATGCCTGACTGTCATCCCGCCTGAAGGGCGATCCCCATCTTGCTGAATCCGCTCTTGCCCAATCCACAGCTGAGCGGGCGCCGTCACAGGCGCGATTAGATGGGGACTCTCGTAAGGGATTAGGCCTGACGCTAGTAGCGGCCGTTAAAGCGCCGCTGTTCGAGGCGCGATATCCCATTCCAGAATTGACACCTGCGGCATCTGGCTGATCCACGCGGGCGCACCGCTGGCCGCGGTTCGTAACATCTTGGGCCATGCATCGGTCGTGATGAGGGAGCGCTACGCACGGCTCGCACCGGAGGTGATGCGCTCTGCGCGAGGGTCTGCACAAAGTCAGCTGACCGACGCGAAGTCACCGATCAGGTTACGTCGTCCCAAGCAGAGGGAGGAAGAAGTCAGCGCAATACGCTGAAAAGTATGGCGCGCCAGGAAGGATTCGAACCTCCGACCACCTGGTTCGTAGCCAGGTACTCTATCCAGCTGAGCTACTGGCGCGTCGAGCGAGATATTGTCGTGCTCGGTGGCACTGTTGTCAATACTCGGATGTTGCGAATCCTGTGGCTCGTTGTCCAGAACGCTCGCCGCAACAGGTGAAAGGCCTGATCGTGTATCCTTCGCGCTCGAGCCAAGGCTAGCCGGCTAGCCGTTGGCATCCATACTAATCGATCGGTCCCGGGATTTGAGATGCGGCTTGTCTTGATCGCGCTCGCGACGCTGTGGGCGGCTGGTGCTCTGGTTGCGTTCCTGCAGACACGCGAGCGCCCCCTCGATGCGAAGTTGAGCGCTGGGTATCTTGTGCTCTGGCCGGCGCTACTGGTCTTGATGTACATCAACCAGCCGGTGCCGCTGTGGGTGTCGATCCCGGTCTTTTTTGGGTTCATCCCGTGGTTCCTGGCCGGCCCGCACCTATGGTCGATCCTGAAGGACCCGGGCCGGATCAAGCCCGGCGAAGTGGCGGGAATACCGATCGGCTATTGGAAGTGGGGTGGAATCGCTGCCGTACTGCTTGGGGTGCTGTTCGATGTGCTGGTGAGGCCCTGAGCCAGCCCTTTTCTGGCATCCAAAATCGAGCTCGCAATGGCAATCGCAGGACCCGCAATGAGCAACCAGCCCCCCGAAGATATTCGTCAGATCGACGCCTTGTTGCAGATCGTCGCGCGGCTGCGTGATCCGGAGCGCGGCTGTCCTTGGGACCTGAAGCAGACGCCGCGCAGCATCCTTCCGTTCACGCTGGAAGAGGCCTATGAGGTCGCCGAGGCGATCGAGAACGATGATATGCCCGAGCTGCGTGAGGAGCTGGGTGATCTACTGTTTCAGGTGGCGATCTACGCCCGTATGGCGGAAGAGCGAGATGCCTTCGATTTCGCGGACATCGTCGAGGCGATCTGCGACAAGATGATCCGGCGTCATCCGCATGTCTTCGGCGATGTGCGGGTCGAGTCCGAAGAGGAGGTGCGCGCAAACTGGGAGCGGATGAAGGCCGATGAGCGTGAGACCAAGCACGAGCGGCCTCATATCAGTGTGCTCGACGGCGTTGCCCGGGCCCTGCCGGCGTTGGTCCGAGCTGAGAAGCTACAGAAGCGGGCGGCGAACGTTGGCTTTGACCTCGATGGCTTGGACCATGTCGTCGAGAAGATCCGCGAAGAATTGCACGAGTGCGAGGAAACCTTTGCCGAGCATGCAGATCCGACCGAACGCGTCCACGAGGTCGGCGACCTGCTGTTCTCCTGTGTCAATCTCGCCCGCCATCTTGGAGTCGATGCAGAGCAGGCGCTGCGCGCAGCCAGCCACCGCTTTGAACGCCGCTTCCAACGGGTCGAGGTCTGTTTGCGGGCCGCCGGTCAGGTGCCCTCGAGGTCGCAGCACGCCGAGATGGACCGGCTGTGGGAGATCGTCAAGGCAGAGGAGCATTGATGAAAGAGACGATTCGGCTTGTGACGCGCAGCCGCGAGGTGCTTGTGGATATCACCCCGCAAGTGCGCGACCTGGTCAGCCGCAGCGGCGTTCGCAACGGGCTGGTCAATGTCTACGCGCAAGGTGCGACCGCCGCTGTGATGATCCAGGAGAACTGGGATGACAGCGTCCAGAGCGATGTCGTCGATCTGCTGCGCAAGCTGATCCCGAACGGGGTCTGGCGGCATGATGCACAGGATGGCAATGGTGATTCGCACCTCAAGGCTGGTCTGGTCGGTCCCTCCGAGACGATCCCCTTGATCGACGGCCAGCTTGGTCTCTCGACCTGGCAAAACATCTTCTTTTGTGAGTTCGATGGTCCGCGTGGTGACAGGCGTGCGGTCTGCACCGTGCTGGCCGATTCGGCAGGCTGAGCCGAGCCCGCGCCTTGTCGATCAGCGATGCCGAGCGTTCCGAGCCGACACCATCCGAATGCGCGTCAATGAACCCTCCCTGGCGTCTGCGCTGATCCCTGTATGAGCTTTCTCGCGCGCATCGATGAATGTAACCGCTGGGCGCCGGGCGAGTTCATCGCCTTTGTCGTCAGCGGCGAACGTCTTGGAATGGTTCATCGGGTCTTCGCCGAGCGCCTCGTAGAGCTGCCCTGCGGCTTCGCGCTGGAACCGGATGGCCTGCATTGGTTCGACGCGCCGGCCGGATTCGAGGCGCGCACGACGGCAATGCAGGGCATCTGCGCCAAACTCTTCGAGCGCGGACTGATCGATCACCAGCACGGTGAGTTGTATCCGGTGACGCCAGGCCGGCGGGAGGACGCGCGCTTTCTGATCGATCGTGCCTGCGCCCCCTACTTTGGGGTCCGAGCCTTCGGCCAGCATATCAATGGCTTTGTGCGGCGCCCTGATGGGCTCCATATGTGGATCGCGCGACGCTCGGCGGACCGACGGGTGTACCCGAATCGGCTCGATAACATGGTGGCAGGCGGGCTGCCCTGGGGGCTGACGCTGCGGGAGAACCTGGCCAAGGAGTGCGCAGAGGAGGCGGGGATGCCGGAGGCGCTCGCCGAACGCGCGACGGCGGTTGGCGCCATTACCTACTGCCGGGCGTCTAAGCGCGGCCTCAAACCGGACGTGATGTACTGCTACGACCTGGAACTGCCGGCGGATTTCGAGCCGCGCTGCCATGATGGCGAGGTCGCCGGCTTCCATCTCTGGCCGGTCGAGCAGGTCGCTGAGATCGTCCGCGACAGCGATGCGTTCAAGCTCAACTGTAACTTGGTCATCATCGACTTCCTTGTTCGGCATGGGCTGTTGACGCCTGACCATTCCGATTATCTTGAGATCGTTCAGCGGCTGCGGTCACTCGCCTGATCCAGTGATTTCGATACCAGCCTGAGCACTTGCGGCTTTATTTTCGAGGGGTTTATGAGCAATCAGACCTTGATCCAGCGTCGTCAAACGGTTCCTGTCGTCATCGGTAATCTGAATGTCGGAGGCGATGCGCCCGTGCGGGTGCAGTCGATGACCAATACCGATACCGCGGACATCGAATCGACAGTGACCCAATGCGCAGAGCTGGCGCGTGCCGGCTCTGAGTTCGTGCGTATCACCGTGAACAACGAGACTGCCGCCGCGGCTGTCCCGCGGATTCGCGAGCGCCTCGATTCGATGGGCGTGCCAGTGCCGCTGATCGGTGATTTCCACTTCAACGGGCACCGGCTGCTGAGCGACTACCCAGCCTGCGCTGAAGCGCTGGCCAAGTATCGGATCAACCCAGGCAATGTCGGTCGTGGTGAGAAGCGGGACGCCCAGTTCGCGACCATGATCGAGATCGCCTGCCGCTATGATCGCCCAGTGCGCATCGGGGTCAACTGGGGTAGCCTCGATCCAGAGCTGGTGGTGCGGATGATGGATGACAACGCCAAGTCGCCGAGCCCTAAGGACGCCGACGAGGTGATGCGCGAGGCGATGGTCGAGTCTGCAGTCAGTAGCGCGCTGCGCGCCGAGGAGCTCGGTCTCGGACGCGATCACATCATCCTCTCTTGCAAGATGAGCGGCGTGCAGGACCTGATCGCGGTCTATCGGATGCTTGCTGCACGCACCGACCATGCCCTGCATCTCGGTCTTACCGAGGCCGGAATGGGGTCGAAGGGCATCGTTGCCTCCACTGCTGCACTCTCGGTGCTACTGCAAGAGGGGATCGGGGACACGATCCGCGTTTCGTTGACGCCGTCGCCCGGGGAATCACGAACCCGGGAGGTCGTCGTTGCGCAGGAGATCCTGCAAACCATGGGAATGCGCTCGTTCGCCCCCATGGTCACGGCGTGCCCAGGCTGCGGGCGGACGACCAGCACCGTTTTTC
>JAAAOQ010000039.1 GCA_009908845.1 Gammaproteobacteria bacterium | reverse complement strand
CGCACGGGCTCACCGAATGCGTTCGGCAGGCTGAAGTCAGGCGCCTGCTCGCCGACCGCCAAGCCGGGGTCTGGCATCGCGGCGGCGAGGTCCTCAGCGGCCCGTTGCATGACAGTGCGAGCCTCGGCATCCGGTGTTGGGCCGCCCGTCTTGGCACGCTGCGCCTGAAAGGCTTCCAATGCCTTCTGATAGCTCGGCAGCGGTGTATTGGTCGCGGTCTCGACTTGCGCTGTGTGCGCCGTCGATGACAAGAGCGGCGAGCCGCAGAGCACTGTGCACAACGAGAGTGATCGCTCTTGCATCGTGGCCTCTGGTTATTGGGTGACAGCAACCCAACCTCTCGTCGCGTCACCTCGCTAATCCGCGACCAATGCAAGCACCCGGTTACGCAGAGGCGGCTGATCCCAGTGCGCCTCGCCGATCATCCGCAGCGCGATCCGGCCCTGCGGATCGATCACATCGGTTACCGGCAGCACCGGCACCGACCAGGCCGATGCGGCCTGCATCTGCGGGTCCGGCAGCAATGGGAAGCCGACGGCGACCGTTTCGGCGAAGGCGGCCACCGTCTCCGGGCTGTCGCCTGCGGCCACGCCCCAGACGGCGACCTCCGGATGCTGACGCGCCAGGGCATCCAGGGCCGGCATCTCGGCCTTGCAGGCACGGCAATAGACGGACCAGAAGTTGACCACGACGACGCGGCCCTGCTGGGCACCGAGATCATAGGTTTTCCCGTCGAGCGCGGTGAGCCGGAGTGCCGGGGCGCTCGGCCTTGGCTGCAGTCGCTGCAATCCGCGTCCGGCCGCGGCCGCAGGCGCTGTCGCGGCTAAGAATGGCAGCGCCGCGAAGCACGCAAGCAGCCGGCGGCGGTTCAGGGTCCGCGATGAGACGGATTCGAACGAGTCGGTTGGAGATAACATCGGGGAATCCTCGCAGCGAGTAGCGGCTGACCAATCGGGCGCTTCACGCACGCCTGCAGCCTGTGCCTGGAATCCGACAGCCCGGCCAGTCCCGCTGGCCGGGTCTTGGCGTGCCAACGGTTATTGCACCTCGCCGCTGAACTGGAACCAGCCCTCGCCGTAGACGTAGTCATGCATGTCCTCATGCGCCTGCTGGCTCCAGACCGTCTCGAAGCCATCAGCCGTCTTTACCATGAACTCGTCGACGACCATCGTGTTGTGCGTGCTGTCGACGTTGCCGGTCGCGCGTGCCTCTTCGAGCACATGCCGAACCTTGACGTCACGCGGTACGTTGGCGAGGAAGAAGTACTCGCCATCGGGCTGCTGCAGCACAAAGGCCGGCTCGAAGGCGAGATGCGGGTCGAGCTTGTCGGCCGGGCAGGTATGGCCGCCGTGGGCGCAGCCGTGGCCGTTGATCTTGCCGGTGACCGTTTCCGCCAGGGCGGTGCCGCTGGCGAGAGCCCCGACGAGCCCGAGCAGCGGCAGGACGGTGCGGAGCGGATGGGTGATTGCGGTTTTCATGGACGATCTCCTGATTGGAAGGTCTTGCTGGGTGAAACGGCGTGATCAGGACGGGGTGGCAGGATGACCAGTACGCTCCCATCCTGTCACTGGCTTAGACCCGTTGAACTGATCGCATCTTTCAGACCCTTGCTTCTTGCGCCAGCCATGCAGCCGGTGGTGCCTCGAAGGGCGAAAGCGGCCGACTGAGTGCGCGCGAGCGGCTGTGGGGTTCAGGCGCTCATGGATCAGTCGCTATGGAGAGGGGTGGGAGTCGGGCCTGGTCCAAGTTGCAATAAGCCAAGCCCCGTTAGGCGCCGACGTTAACGCAGCTCGCCGAGCTGTTCGCTTGTTGTCGAACCGTCTTGCCAACCACTGCTGAAGATCTGGTCGAACGCCTTTAGCTGTGCAGCAGGGCTCCAGACCTCTCGATACCCATCAGCCCCATCGACGAGCAGCGACTCCACTGAAATCGAGCGGTAAAGCTCGATAACGGTGCCAATGACCTTGACCTTCTTCCGGACGTGGCGAACCTTGGTGTCCCGCGGGACATTGGACAGAAAGTAGTACTCGCCATCGGCTTGCTGCAGGACGAAGTCCTGCTCGAAGGAAAGATGCGCATCGAGATTCTCGACGGGACAAAATTGGCCGTCTTCGGCGCAGCGCAAGCCGTTGAGACGGCCTGTGAACGTCTCGCCGCTCACGAACCCTGTGTTCAGCATCGCTAGCATGCCGAGGATTGCAACGACGGTGGTGCGTTGATCCGAATGGAGTTGGCTTCGCTGCATGGCGTTTTGCTCCCGAGAAGTTCCGCTTAGAGGATGGGTCGTTCACGAGCAGGGAACTGGGCGCGAATTCGAGCGCGCTTGGATACCTCATGGACCTGCTGGGGAACTGAAATATTTCGTCCTGATCAGCGAGGCCCGCGGCCGGATGCGCGGAAATGATCGCCTTCTCCTCGGTCATGGCCACATCGAGGCTGCGCGGGCCTGGAGCTGGCCGAGGAGGGTGCGCAGCTCGCGTTCAAGGCCGGCCTTCATCAACGCGGGGCCCAGCAGCGGAAACAGCTGAAAACCGGGCTCAAGCTGGGCGCGATAGTCGACCCGAACCGAATCCTGAAGCGGTGTCAGGAGCCACTCGGTGCGTCCTGCTGCGAGATCACTCTGCTCGGGAACGATCACCGCGACCAGGCGTCTTGGGCCCACCTGGACATCTTCGACCCGCTGCAGCGTCTGGCAATGGATCAGGACACAGGCACGAATGCGCGTTCTGACCCGCGCATTCGCCTGCGTTGGCACCGGTGCCTTGATCACCTCGCTCTCGAGGATCGACGGACTGAGCTTGGGGAGTTGCTCATAATCGGTTAGCAGGGCATGCACCACCGCCAAGGAGGCGTCGACGAGAAAGCTCGCCTCGATGCGGTATCGTTGCGCCGACTCGCTGATCTGGAGCATCAGCAGATCCGCCGCACGCGTCTCAACAGCGGTCGCACCGCAGAGCAACAAGAGTGCGCTCAGGATGGATCGGGTGACTCGCTTGAATGGCATGCCGCGGCTGAATGCCACGATGCGTTCAACGCAAGCGGGCATGCTGTGAACGTTTCGTGACGATTCGATGGCGCTCGCAGACGGAGCCTGTTTGTGCACGAGGCTGGTCGCAGCCGATAACAGACTGTTTTTAGAGGTTTTCATCGGATGATTTCGAAGTTGGCACAGGGGCTGCTCTATCTCTGGCAAGTCCCGGCAACGGCCGGCACTTCCACAAACCTTCTGTCCAACGAGGAATACCCCATGAAAACCATCACCACCACCCTGACCGCGACCCTGTTCAGCCTCACCGCCGCTGGTGTCAGCGCTGCCGACGTCTACCAGGGCCTCGCTGAGGGCAATCCGGACCTCTCCAGCCAGCCGGCTGGCATCGAGGACGGCTTTGGCGTCCGTGCTACAGCGCCTGGCGTCGGCAGCCAGATCGATCGCTACCACGGCCTCGCCGAGGGCAATGCCGATCTGTTCAATGTCCGTCTCCAGGGGCCGTCGGACAGCGGCGAGCGGCCGAACATCTATGGCGCGGCTGAGGGCAATCCGGATCTGTCGTTCTGATGCCGTCAGTCGGTGATCGCCCGCGCAACGAGGAGGCCGCCTGAGCGGCCTCTGCGCTCGGTGACCTTGATCGGCACAAACAGGATGTCGCCAGGCCACAGTGTGCAGGCGAGCCGCGAAAGAACGTTCGCCACTGGCTTGAGCGCTCGTCTCCGCCACTAATCGCCGATCTGATCCAACGCCGCAATGATCGCGGCCGGCTCCATGCGCTGGCGATAATCAACCTCGGCGAACGCAGCGCGAATCATGCCGTCACGATCGATCACGAAGGTCGCCGGCACTGGCAATACGCGCCGATCGGGACCGTTGTACTCGGCCAGGTCCAAACCGAGGCGCTCCATACCATTACCCACATCTCAAAAGGGCCAGACCCGACTGGGGGCTGGACACAC
>JAAAOQ010000027.1 GCA_009908845.1 Gammaproteobacteria bacterium | reverse complement strand
GGCAGCGATTCCCCAGGCAGCGATTCCCCAGGCAGCGATTCCCCAGGCAGCGATTCCCCGGGCAGCAGTTCCCCGGCCGGTTCGGTGCTTACGAATCCAGCGAGGGGTCCGGCATCGTCCTCCAGTGCGTAGAGGACAAGCCCGGAGCCAACGATCGCGAGGACGCCGGCGAGTAACGCCCAGACCATCACCGAGCCGGCCGGGCTATGGCCGAGATGACGAATCGCTTTGAAGCGGACGAGGTCGACGAGATAGGCTAGGACGGCCTTGGGAGGGAACGCGAAGTCGCTGAACCGCGCGTGCTGGGGCCCGATGAAGCCCCAGACGATGCGCATCAGGATCAGCACGCCGACCAGATAGCCGGTCCAGACGTGCAGCCACATCAGGTCCTCGCTGAGATAGGCAACGAAGAAGCCGACCGCGAGGGTCCAGTGGAAGACACGGACAAAGGCGTCCCAGACATGAATGGCGTCTGCCTGGTGGGTTGTGTCAGGTTGCTCGGACATGCAGCATCTCGCTCGGTCTCAGCGAGTGCCTGGCGGCCGCAGGAACGCTGCGCGTCGACGGCACGGCACTCGCAATGAACAGGGAATGGCGAGAGCCTACCGGGCGGACCTGAAACCAAGCTGAAAGCAAACCCGATCGGACACACCCCCTGGCTGAGAGGACACGACCGAGATGGCCTGGACTGCGCTGATCATCGCAGGGATCTTCGAATGGGGCTGGCCGCTGGGGCTGAAGCTCGGCTTCTCCGACCAGGGTCTGCGGTGGGGCTGGCTGGGGTTCAGCCTGGCATCGATGATCGGCAGCGGGACCATGCTGCTGATCGCCCAGCGCACCATCCCGATGGGAACGGCCTATGCGGTCTGGACGGGCATCGGGGCCGTCGGCGCGTTCGTGATCGGCCTTCTGGTCTTCAGCGAGCCGGCGACGCTGGCGCGGTTCTTCTTCGTCGGCCTGATCATCGTCGGCATCATCGGCCTCAAGCTGGCGTCGCCCTGAGCCAGACCGGCCGGGCGAACGGCCAGGGCCCTAAGAGGCGCTGGAGCGAGCCTTCGCTGCGGAGGCCGACGCGATTGCCGATGCCGCATGGGCCGGAATAGCAGCCGAATCGGCAGGCGGCGAGAGGGGCAGCTCGACGCTGGCACGAAAGCCGCCGAGGCTGGGCGAGCGCCCGAGCGTGAGCCGACCGTGGTAGAGGTCGAGGATCTCGCGCACGATCGAGAGGCCGAGGCCGTGTCCGTCCATGCGCTCGTCGACGCGCACACCGCGCGCACCGATGGCGGCGAGCTCAGCCTCGCTGCAGCCCTGTCCATCGTCATCGACACTGAGGAGCAGGCCCTCAGCCCCGCGATCGAGTCGGCATTGAACGTGGCTCTTCGCCCATTTGCAGGCGTTCTCGAGCAGGTTGCCGATCAGCTCGAGCATGTCCTCGCGGTCGACCATCAGCGGCGCCGTCACGCGAGTGTCACAACGGATGGTCACGCCCTTGTCCGCGTGCATGCGCTCGAGCAGCTCGATCAACACCGGCAGATCGGCATCGGCGTCGAAGGCCGAGCCGGGTCGCACCCCGCCGGCGATTCGGGCCCGTTTGAGCTCGCGCTCGACCAACGCCTGCACACGCTGAACCTGTTCGAGGCACCGCTGGCGCTGCAGTTCGATGCCAGGCTGGCGCTGCGGCTCGATCTCGGGCTGGCGCTGCGGCTCAAGCTGCGCTGGGTCGCGCGCATCGCCCAGGCGCTCCAGTTGTTGCAGCAGCAGGTTCAGCGGCGTCTTGAGCGCGTGCGCGAGGTTGCCGGCGGCATTGCGCGAGCGCTCCAGGCGCTGTCCATAGACGGCGAGCAGCGCGTTGAACTTGCGCACCAGCGGCAGGATCTCGAGCGGGACGGCTTCGGTGATCCTCTCCGCGGTGCCGCGCTCCAGCGCCTCGATGTCGCGGTAGATTGGCTGCAATTGGCGCAGTGCCCGGCGCACGATCAGCCGCTGCACCAAGAGCATGAGCACGAGCCCGCCAATCGCGAGCACCGCGAACAGGCGTTCGAAGACCTGCAGCTCGACCAACAGCGGATTCAGATCCTCGGCGACGGCGATCGTCACCACCCCATCGCCGAGCCGATAGCCGGCGCTGCGCACCAGCAGGCGCTGGTCGAGCGGTCCAAGGGTTTCCGAGTCGGTGACGCGGCCGGCCGGCAGTGGCTCGGCGGCGAGGCGCTGGTCCCAGAGCGAGCGTGACAGCCGGCGCGTGCCCTCGGCGCCGATGATCTCGTAATAATGGCCCGAGAACGGTTGTCGATAGATGGGTCCGAGCTCGTCTGGTGGAGGCCCTGCCCCGGCGGATGCGAGAGGCCCCGGGTCACGCTGCGACAGGGTGCCGAGGAGCGCCTCGGCATCGTGCTGCAGTCGTGACAGCACATAGGCCTCGGTGCTGCGGTGCAGCGCCGCGTGACCAAGCCACCAAGCAGTCGCGATCACCAGCGTCAGGCTGATGCCCAGACCGAGATGCAGCCGCGCCTCGAGCGATCTCATCGCGGGCACTCGCTGCACTCGAGCGCGGCCGCAAGCCCCGTCGCGAGACCGCCGCCGGCCTCCGGCACAGGGCCCTGACGCGAAGACATGCATGGTTGCCCAGCGCCCGCAGCGGCGGCCGTCGCAGCCCAATCCAGGCCCATCACGCTAGCGAGGCTGCGCATCAGACCGACGCGCCATGATGTTGCGACGCTGTACACAGAACGCGGCCGATCTGCAGGCATGTGGCGCGCTCAAGCGATCTAGGGCTGCGAGGGCAACACATAGCCTTGACCACGCTGTGTTCGCAGCCGCTCGCGGCCGATCTTCTCGCGCAGGCGCCGCACATAGACCTCGATCAGATTACTGCCGTGCTCGGCGTGCTGGTCATAGACGTGCGCATGTAGACGCTCCTTCGACAGGACCTGATCCGGATGGCGCATGAAGTAGCGCAGGAGTCTGAACTCGGTGCCGGTCAGCTCCAGGCGGCTGCCGTCCGGCAGCACGACCTGCTGGCGCCCCTCATCGAGCTGCAGTCCGGCCACCTGTAGACGCGCCTCGGCTTGCCCCGCAGCCCGCCTGAGCAGCGCCTGCAAGCGGGCCAACAGCTCCTGTAGATGGAACGGCTTCCCAAGATAATCGTCGGCACCGGCCTTGAGTCCATCCACGCGCTCGTGCCAGGCGTCGCGCGCGGTCAGGACCAGCACCGGCGTGCGCAGTCCGTTGTCGCGCCACTCGCGCAGGATCTCCAGGCCCGGCCGCTTCGGCAACCCGAGGTCGAGCACGATCGCGTCATAGGTCTGCTCCTGACCGAGGAACCCGCCTTCTAGTCCGTCCATCGCCCAATCGACGGCGAAGCCGGCCGCGGTGAGGTCGCGACGCAGGCCGCTGCCCAATGCGCGGTCATCTTCGATCAGCAACAGGCGCACTAGGGCGACTCCCGCACATGCTCCGGAGACAGCTCGATCGGCTCGCCGGTCTCGGCATCGAGCTCGAACTCCCAGACCTGGCCGGCGTCATCGAGCAGCTCGATCTCATAGACATAGGTCGCTTGCTCGGATTCGTACTCGAGCTCGGCCTCGAGCAGGACGCCGGAGCGGATCAGCTGCACGCGTTCGAGCAGCTGCTCGAGCGGCAGGATGCGGCCGGACTCGACCAGACGCCGGGCCAGCTCGGCATCAAGCGCATCGGCTTGCGCCGCGATGGGCAACAACGCGGCCAGCAGCAGCGCAAACCGCCGCCGCTTGCAGCGACCCAGTCCGAGGTGGAGAGGCGCCGCGCGGGGCGTGCCATGGCCGCCGTCGCGACGTTCATCCGGCGGGTGAGGATCGGAGGCCACCAGTATTTCAACAGGCACAAGCACTTGCTCAACTCCGAAGCGTCAACTGCTCTTTCTAAGAGCATGGCTCAGTCCATGGCCCTGCGTCCGACGCGCAGCAGCGGCAGCACCAGCAGCGAGCCCAGGACCATGGCCCCGGCGGCCAGATAGAGCACGGCATCGAAGCCGAAGCGGC
>JAAAOQ010000186.1 GCA_009908845.1 Gammaproteobacteria bacterium | reverse complement strand
CGGCGGTCGATCGGCGCAGCACCAGGCGCCGGCCGCGGCGTCTTCTTGCAGCCATGCCCGTCACGGCGGCCGCCGCCGGAGTTGGTATAGTCTGGGAGCCTGTTGCGGACGCAACTGACCCCCTAGCGTGCCACGGTGATGACTTCCACTGGCGCAGGGGCGGCGCAGCCTGCCTGTGTCGGCTGGATACGACGCTGGCGCGCGGCGCCCCGATTCGAAGGCTGTGATGCCGCTCCGACGAGCGCCCCCGTATGAGCATGCCGCCCTCGCGCCTGCGCTCGACACCCTCTCGAGCCGCCCTGCAAACCGCGCTGATCTATGCGGCCATCGCGACGGGCTGGATCCTGGCCTCCGATTGGCTACTGGGCCTGCACGACCAGACCTCGGGGACCGCCCTGCCATGGCAGACGGTCAAGGGCCTGGCCTTCGTGGCCGTGACGTCGAGCCTGCTGTTCGTGCTGCTCCGCGTGCATCTGCGACGCGCACAGGCGAGCGAGCAGCGCTTCTCGACCCTCGTCGAGAACCTGCCGGGGATGGTCTATCGCTGTGACAACGACCGCAACTGGACCATGCGGTATGTGAGCCATGCGGCTCGGGCAGTGACCGGATACGAACCCAGCGCGCTGGTCGGGAACGCCCGGATCGCCTATGGCCGCATCATCCATGCAGAAGACCGAGAACGCGTTTGGGATCAGATTCAGGAGGCGCTGCGGGCCGGCTCCCCGTTCGAGATCGAGTATCGCCTCATCGGCAAGGACGGCACCACGAGGTGGATCTGGGAGCAAGGACGCAGCTCGGGCGAGCGCGACCGCCACGGCCGCCTGATACTCGAGGGCCTGATGCTCGACATCACCGACCGGAAGCGCGCCGAGGCGCTGGCCAAGGAGTCGGCCGAACGTTTGGAGACCCTCGGCGACAACCTGCCTCGGGGCGCTATTTACCGCCTCCGGCGCGACGCGAGCGGCGACTATCGATTCACCTACGCTTCGCGAGGCATCGAGGAGGTACTGAGCATCGAGCGCGAGCAGATATTCGCCGATGCAGGCGCCATCTTCTCGATCACGGAACCACCGTACGACCAGGCCCTAAGGGAAGCCAACGAGCGGTCGGCGCGAGATCTGAGCGTCTTCGACATGGAGCTACCGCAGCGCTTACCGAACGGCGAGCGCAAGTGGATCGCGGTGCGCTCGATGCCCCACCGGGCTGCGGACGGCGCGGTGCTCTGGGACGGTATCGTGATCGACATCACCGAGCGCAAGCGCGCCGAGCTCGATGCGCTCGAGACCCGCGCAACGCTCGAGACCGCGCTCTCGAGCATGAGCGATGCCGTGATGATCTGCGACGCCGAAGGCAACCTCATCCACATCAACGAGGCCTTCGCCCAGTTTCACCGCTTCGAGCGCCTGGCGGACTGCCCGCAGCGCAACGACGCCTATCCCGAGCTGCTGGAGGTCTCCCAGCCCGACGGCGTGCCGGCGGCACGATCACAGTGGGCGATCCCGAGGGCGCTCCGCGGTGATACCGCTGTCCAGCAGGAGTACCGGCTTCGGCGCAAGGATACCGGAGAGGCCTGGATCGGCAGCTACAACCTGGGGCCCATCCGCGGCAGCGATGGCGCCATCATCGGTGCTGTCGTCACCAGCCGCGACGTGACACACGAGAAGGCGCAGCAGGAGGAGCTCAACCGCATCGCCTATCACGACCCCCTGACAGGGCTGCCCAACCGCCGTCTGTTCAGCGACCGGCTGGAACAGAGCATCAGGCTGGCCGATCGCACCGGCCGATCGCTCGCGGTGGGCTATCTCGATCTCGATGGATTCAAGCCCATCAATGACCGCTTCGGCCATGACGTCGGCGACCGGTACCTGATCAAGGTCGCCGAGGTGCTGCGCAACAGCCTGCGCAGACACGATTCCGTGGCTCGGCTGGGCGGCGACGAGTTCGCGGTCTTCCTCACGCACCTGCGGCGTCCTGAGGACTGCTACGCCTTGCTCAATCGCATCCTGGCCGCGATCGGCCGTCCCGTCACCCTGGAGGGGACCGCTCATCAGGTCTCCGCGAGCATCGGCGTGACCCTCTACCCCGCCGACCGCGCAGATCCGGACGTCCTGCTGCGTCACGCGGACCAGGCCATGTACCGCGCGAAGCAGTCCGGCAAGAACCAATTCCATCTCTACGATGCCGAGCAAGATCGCGCGCTGCGTGGCCGGCGGCGCTTGCGCGGCGAGCTCGGCCAAGCACTGGATCGAAACGCACTGGTGCTGCATTTCCAGCCGCAAGTGGACCTGATCGGTCGCGAGATCGTCGGCGCCGAGGCGCTCGTCCGCTGGCAGCATCCGCGCGAAGGGCTGCTGCCACCAGCCGCCTTTCTACCGGCGATCAAGGACAGCCCACTGGAGACGGCGCTCTCCGACTGGGTCATCGAGACCGCGCTCGCGCAGCTCGTCCTGTGGAGCCGCGAGGGCCTCGCGCTTCGGGTCGCCGTCAATGTCAGCGCCGGACAGCTCATGGCGCCCGGGTTCACCGCCCGGCTGAGGGAGCAGCTCGCACGCCACCCGCAGGTCGCCCCAGCGCAGTTCGAGATCGAGCTGCTCGAGTCGACCGCCTTCAGCGACTTCGAGCAGGCGCGCAGCGTGCTCTGCGAATGCCATGCGCTGGGCGTGCGGCTGGCGCTCGACGACTTCGGCACCGGCTATTCGTCGCTTGCCTATTTCCGCACCTTGCCGTTCGATGTCCTGAAGATCGACCGCAGCTTCGTGCAGGACATGCTCGACGACGCGGGCGCCATGTCGATCGTCGAGAGCGTCGTCAGACTCTCGCAGGCATTCGAACGTTCGGTGCTCGCCGAGGGGATCGAGACCGTCACCCACGCGTCGCTCCTGACTTGGCTTGGCTGCCGCTATGGCCAAGGGTTCGGCATCGCACGGCCGATGCCGGCATCGGAGCTCCCCGGGTGGTCTGAGCGCTGGTCGCAATGGCCGGGGTGGACCGATGCCGGCGAGGCCGCGCATGATGACAACCTCGAGCTCCTGGTCGCCGGGCAAGAGCATCTGCAATGGGTCAATCGCGTCATCCATGCCCTCACTGGGCAGGACGGCCCAGGCGCGTTCGAACTGCTGGCCACCGACTGCGCCTTCGGGCGCTGGCACCGAGGCCGCGGCGCCGAGGCCTTCGGCGGCCTGGACGCGTACCGCGCGATCGGCCCGGTGCACGATCGGGTCCACACCCTTGCCGACGAGCTCCTCACCCTGAGCGAACGCGGACGGCGCGAGTCGGCTAGAACCCGCCTGCCGGAGCTGCATGCGGCGCACGACGCATTGATCCGACGACTCCTGTCGTTGGTCCGCTCGGCACACGCGACGAAAGGGGCGGACAACCGATGAGGGCTCGTTCACGACTGCCTGGGCGAGCGATCAGGACTCGCCGCGCCGTCATTCCCACAACACCGCACAGGGCTGGCCGTCACGAGCCGCGTCCTGGACACCGCGACCTGGGCCCCGGGGCGTCGTGCCGACCCGTTCGCAGGCGCGCCCGTGTCCGGATCCGCCCTGCTCTGCACGCTGAATAGCCGGATCATCGCCGGAGAATCGGCGCCGCCGTCCGACGCGATGTCACCAGGCCCACATCAGGGCATGCGAGCCCTTGCTCGGCTCGGCGCCCCCCGATCGAACCGGCGACGCTCGAAACGCCCGAGCACCCGCCCATCGCGCCACGCGGCATGGATCCGGCGC
This sequence comes from Gammaproteobacteria bacterium, assembly GCA_009908845.1. Classification (GTDB taxonomy): domain Bacteria; phylum Pseudomonadota; class Gammaproteobacteria; order Chromatiales; family Chromatiaceae; genus Lamprobacter. Next base: position 328 of record JAAAOQ010000186.1, on the reverse strand, counting down.
CCCTATAGCAGCCTCACGGGACGGTCGAGGGATCCGGGCAGGTGCGGCGCGCCTCGCCGGCACCGAGCGCGTCGATCGCCCGCATCTCGCCGTCGCTGAGCGCGAAGTCGTGGATGTCCTGGTTCTCGGCCATGCGCTCGGCCCTGGAGGTCTTGGGCAGCGCGGTGCGGCCGCTCTGGACATGCCAACGCAGCACGATCTGGCCCGTGCTCTTGCCGTGGCGCTCGGCAATGGCGACCAGCGCCGGATCCCGCAGCAGGCCGAAGGCGCCGCTGGCGAACGGGGCGTAGGCCGTGACCAGGATGCCGTGCGCGCGGCAGAAGGCCTC
>JAAAOQ010000026.1 GCA_009908845.1 Gammaproteobacteria bacterium | reverse complement strand
GCCGACACCAGGCGACCGAACGCCCGCAAGCCGTTGAAAAGGCGCTGCCCGAGCACTGGCGCGTGGTTTGCCTAAACCTGTGGCAGCACAATCGCAACGTCGCTCGATCATATGGTATTCCTCCACAGACCGAAAATGGCCCTGCAGAGACCACCCGTGCCTGTCGCCGCACCGCTGAGAACGAGCGCGCGCGTGACCGCTGGCGAGCCCCGACAGCCGGCGGCGGGAAACTCATGCGGGCCTGGTCGGCAGCCCCGGCTTAACCGGTGCGGAGCAAGCTGAGCCATGTCCCGCTTCGAACCCTGCCATGGTAAGGACGCCTGTCGCGACGACGGTGAGCACTGCCTGACCTGCGGCCGCTCGTTGAACGAGATCGCCCGCCTGCGGGCCGGCATTGACGCACTGGCTATGCTGGCGCTGGAGGCGGGCTATGACAACAGCGAGGAATATGCTCAGTACGTCGCGCGCAAGCTGTTCAAGACCATCAACCATCGCCGGGAACAGGCATCATGAGCGCACCGCTGATCGATCCGGATGCCGGCCGTTTCCGCCCGGACCGGTGAACGCGACGCCATCCGCTCCGCGCGCATCGCCGCGCAAACGACCCCGGCTGCTGGTCTGCGACAGCGCAGCGTTGGCGGAGCAACAGCATCGCATCATTCCGCTGCGGTTCGAGAATCAGCCGCATAGCGCCATCGTGCTGCGACACCGGGGCCAGGTCTACGCCTACCTGAATCAATGCGTGCACATGGTGCGTCGCCTGGACTGCGTGCACGATGCGGTCTTCGATGCACAGCAGGGACACCTGCGCTGCTCCATGCACGGCATCGTCTTCGATCCAACCTCAGGCGAATCCCTGAGTGTGTTGTGCGCCGGTGAGCGGCTCGAGCCCCTGCGCGTCCGGGAGATCGACGAGCAGATCGTCATCGTCGACAAGCGCGTCACGGCGCCAGTCTGAATCGACGCGGAAGGGATCGATCTCAGGATTGCCGATCGCTTCATCCGCCGAGGCACGCGAGGTCCTGGTCGAGATGGCCACGTAACCTCGAGGGGACTGAGCCGTACTCCGTTCTCGAGCTAGGGACCGGGTCATGGTGGGAACGAGCGTTGCCCGCGGTTGCTCGCCTGCTCCGTCATTGCGGGTGTAACTCGAGCGCCGCTGTGAGCTGCTGCCAGGCGCGGTGGTATTTCGCGACGCGCGCCAGGTCCGCCTTACTCAGCGCCGGCAGGCGCAGCACCTGCAGGTTATCCTCGACGTCGGCGCGCTTGACGCGGGCGGCGAGGGGATTGGCGCAGACCCGCTCGATGAACGCCGGGTACTCCTCGCCGTCGCGCCTGCTCAGGGTCTCGACCGCGTCGGCGACCGCCGCCGGAATCCCGGCCTCGATCAAGCCGGCGCGATCCCAGTCGCCGTCCTCGATTACATCGTGCAGCAGCGCGACTGCGCGTTCCGCGTCGGTCTGCATCGCCGCCATCACGCGAAGCGGATGCAGGATGTACGGGCGGCCGGCCTTGTCCTGCTGGCCGCGATGGGCACTCAGAGCGATCTGCAGGGCGGTTTCGATCAGGGGCATCGCGCTGTCCTTCGTTGATTCCGGTGGTACCGCCGGATGGCGAGGTTGGCGGTTGGCCGCTCATTACGCTGCGGTGACAAGGTATGTTGCAACGTTGGCAACGCCTTGGGTGCATTTGACAACCGACCAAAGACTGCCTACTTGTTTGGCAATGACGATTCCGGCGCCGATCTCGCGTTCTATGCCTGGCTCGCCGAGCGCTGCGTATCGGTGCTGCACGCCTACTCCACCGATCAGGGTCTGTCCCTGCTCGAGCGCGAGTGGGAAGGGCGGATCACCCCTCAATGCAACCTCCTGCCTGCAAAATGCGATCTATGGGTCGGGGTGACTGTTCGAACGGGGGCACGCCAGTCTTGAGTCTGGCAACTGACTTCCTATACCGGGGGGCTCCGCCAGGGTGCTGGGTTCGAGACACATAGCGTTGTGGGTCTGCAATGGTGAAGATTTCGTTACGGAGCAGTGCTCGGCTACCTCAGTCCTCTGCGTGGACACCGCCGCGGACGGCAATGGACCGAAACCGGGAGGCGGCCGACGGTGCCGGGTCGCTTGTTCGTATGCGTAGGCATACTGGAATAGCTTGTGCTCGTCGAACGGCCGTGCCAGCAGCTGCAGGCCCAAGGGCAGACCGCTGCCGGTAAAACCCATGGGCACGGTGATGGCCGGTTGCCCGCTGTGCGGCGCAATGAGCGGACTGTTGTTGCCGTGAGGGCTGTCGCGGTCGCCGATACGCCGCGGCGGATTGCTCCAGCTAGGGTAGATCATCGCATCGATCTCCTGGCGGTCCATCGCGGCGACGACGGCATCGAGAAACGCCTTGCGCCGCGGGTCGCCCTGCACGCCGACACATGGGGGATCCTGTGCCTGCGGCTCGACGTCGACTCCCATGGCCCACTGCATCGGCCCGGCGCTCTGCGTCAGGAAGCGCTTGCTCTCAAACACCTCGCGCAGCGAGCGGATCGGTGCGTCGGGTCCCAGGGTCTCAAGGTAGCCGTTCAGGTCGTAACGAAAGCGACTGCAGAAACCGGTGGCCTCGTTCAGGCGCGCGAGATTCGGGATTCGGAACGGATCGACGATGACCGCGCCGGCCTGGCGCAGGTCTGCGATGGCCTGCTCGAAGTGCGCGACGACCTCGGGGTCCGCGGTGTCCGTCACCGTCAGGGTGCGTAGCACGCCCAGACGCGCACCTTGCAGGCCATTGCGCTTTAGATAGCGACGATAGTCCGGCTTAACGCGATCGACGGCAGCCTCGGTGATCGGGTCCGCCGGGTCGTAGCCGGCCAGCATCCCAAAGACGATCGCGGTATCGGTCACGGTTCGCATCAAGGGACCGCCGACATCGCGGTTCGCCAGCAGTGGCACGATGCCGTCTCGACTGGTAGCACCCAGCGTCGAGCGGATTCCGACCAGCGCCAGATGCGCGGCCGGTCCGCGGATAGAGTTACCGGTGTCGGTGCCCAGGCCGATGATGCCGAGGTTGGCGGCGATGGCCGAGGCGGTGCCGCCGCTCGACCCGGCCGGAACCCGATCGAGCGCATAGGCGTTGCGGGTCTCGCCATGGGTGGAACTGATGGTCTGGTAGGGACTGAAGGCCCACTCGCCCATGTTTGACTTGGCCAAGATGATCGCATCCTCGGCGCGCAGGCGTCGCACCATGAAGGCGTCGTCGGGCGGCACCGAGCCCTTCAGCGCGATCGAGCCAGCCTCGGTCGGCAGGTCCGCGGTATCAAAATTATCTTTGAGAATGACCGGAATGCAGTGCAGGCGGCGGAGGCGCCCGGTCTCGGCGTACTGGCGGTCGAGCCGCTGCGCTCGCATCAAGGCGTTCGGGTTGACAGCAATGATGGCATTGAGTCGGTCTGCCCGATTCGGCGAGGGGCTTGTAGCCGGATTTGAGCTTGCGTGCCCGGGCAGGTCATAGACCGCGATGCGTCGCAGGTAGCGCCGGGTCAGTTGCTCACAGCTGATCTGCTCGCTCCGTAGGGCAGCGTGCGCCTGATCGATACCGAGCTCGATCATATCGAGCTCGGGTATCGGTCCGATGGGCTCTCGACTCCACGCCTCGCAGGCCGTGCAGAGCCCACCAATCAGCAGCAGGACGAACAGGCGCAAAGGGATGCGGCTTGGCTGGCATCGCGGATTCATGAGCGGGAGGCGGTCGAGGACAGCGAATGGGTGTCGGTGCCCGGGCGCCTGACGCGGCACGCACAATTCGTTATCGAGGCCGGCAATGAGACGCGACCCAAGTATGACGGGCTTTCGGATAGTCCGCACTCTTTCGGTCGTTTTGACGCTGGCCGCATTGAGGTTTCGCAAATGGAGCACGAACGATCAGCCTTGGTTAGCATTGAAATCGCGGCAAGCCCTTGAAATCGATTCATCATGCAGGAATGATTGCACCTGTACGGTCACCGCATCGATGAAGCGGTGTCCAGAACTCGGCTTTGGCCATTTTCGCCGAGCGTGCTGGAGGCCGGAGGGCGGCCCCTGCGAGGGGCAGTCGACGGCTGAGCGGTTGGCGGCAGGGTGGAGCGGG
>JAAAOQ010000147.1 GCA_009908845.1 Gammaproteobacteria bacterium | reverse complement strand
GAGGCGGGGCTCGGCTCCCGCCGCGAGATCGAGGGCTGGATTCGCGATGGGCGGGTGCGCGTCAACGGCCGCATCGCCAAGCTGGGCGATCGGGTAGCGGCGCACGACAAGGTCCTAGTCGACGGCCAGCCGTTCCGGCGCCGGGCCGCGAAGCGCCACCAGATGAGGGTGCTGGCCTACCATAAGCCGGAAGGCGAGGTGGTGACGCGACGCGACCCAGAGGGTCGTCCGACCATCTTCCGGCGCCTGCCGGGGATTCGCGACGGACGCTGGATCGCGGTCGGCCGGCTCGACCTGAACACTGCCGGCCTGCTGCTTGTGACCAACCACGGCGAGCTCGCGAATCGGCTCATGCACCCGTCGCGGGCGATCGAGCGCGAATACGCGGTCCGGGTGCGTAGTAAGGTCTCGGAACAGGCGTTACAGCAACTCGTCAACGGCGTCGAGCTCGAGGACGGCCCGGCGCGCTTCGAGGAGGTCGTCCCGTCCGGCGGCTCCGAGAGCCACCAATGGTTCCATGTGCTGATCGTCGAAGGCCGCAACCGCGAGGTGCGCCGGCTCTGGGAGGCGGTCGGCTGCACCGTCAGCCGGCTCAAGCGGGTGCGCTTCGGCAACGTGATCCTCGACGCCCGGCCGACGCCCGGACATTGGCGCGAGGTAGTCGGTGAGGAGCTGGCGGCGCTCCTGACTTTAGCGGGTCTCGACGCGAGCGAGCTCAGGCCGCGTGGTGCGCTCGCAGATCGCAGCGAATCGCGTGCCCGCGCAGCGTCAGAGCCGAGTCGACGCAGCAAGGCCAATCGACGGAGCAGGTGAGCGTCAACGGTCGCAATATGCAGCGGCGAGGGCGCAGTGAACGCGGCCAGCCACTGCTCCAGTTCCGTGGTCGGCAGGGACTTGGCAATCAGACCCTGTTGCGGCGCGAGCCATCCGATAACGAATAGGGCACACGGACGCCGGGCTCGTCACTTGAAAAATCCTTGGTATTGCGTGTCACCAGCAGGGCGCTGCGTTCCAAGGCTGTGGCCTGGATGATCGCATCGGGCAGCTTGAGCCGGTGTGCTTGTCTAATCCTTACTGCCCGCTCGGCGATGTCGGCATCGATGCTCACGCACTCGAAACGGCGTAGGAAGGCGCGGACCGGCTGCGCGTGCTCCGCTCGCGTACCCGCCAGAACCTCCATCCAGGTGATCAGGCTGATCAGGGGATGCTGGTAACGGCCGATCTCGTCGCGAGCCACGACCACGCCATTCAGGTAGTCGATCAGAATGTTGGTGTCGATCAGCGCCTTCACCGATCCCATTCCGAGCGCATGCGCGCTTGATAAGCCAATCCGTCTTCATCGTGCTGCTTCCAAATACCGAATGCGGTGTCGTCCGTCGGCGGCTCAAACCGGCTCAGATAGTCTGCTACCGCGCGCCGGATCAGTTCGGCGCGCGAGACATTGAGGGTGCTAGCGAGGTCCTTGAGCGGTTCGATTTGCTCATCCGGCAGGTCGATCACGGTGCGCATGGAATTCGCCTCTGATGTCAGATGCTGACATCATATATCAAATGAAGATAGCGTGCAGAGGTGCGCCCAGATCGGCTGGTGCTCGAGACGACTGAGTCTGACAGGGCCCCAATCCGCCCACGCCCGCTGCGCTTCACGTCCAGCATGGCCAGATCGGCCTGACGCAGTTAGGCGTCCAGGTCCACGGGATGATCGGCGCGCAGGCAGGCGACGCCGATACTGGCGTTTAGGCTCAAAGGTTTGCCCTGATCGTTGAGGATCTTGGCCGCCCTGATCTCCTTCAGCAGGCGTTCGGCAAGCCCAAGCGCCGCTGTTTGATCTTGACTGATGAGCACGACGAATTCATCACCGCCCTAGCGTCCAACGACGTCCTCGGCGCGGGTGACACGGCTGCAACAGGCGGCAAAGGCCTTGAGGGCGCGATCGCCGACATGGTGACCATGGGTATCGTTGATGGTCTTGAAGCGATCGACATCGAGCAACAGCAACGCGATCCAGCCGCGAGTCCGCTGCGCCCGGGCGATCTCGCGTTCAGCCAGCGCAGTGAACTGGAGTTGAAGGTGCCCCATGCCCAGACCCGTGAAGAGAGGGAAGAAGGGCGCCTGATGTTTCAGACCCTAAGCGTGCCAAACATCGTCTCGCGTTGCCGCACCCAGCCGGTCGGCAAGATGTTCTCGGCATTGACCGGGCCGAACATGTGATCATGGTGCCAGTCGCCCCAGTAAAAGGCACGCATCGGGAAAAGCGAATAGAACACACTCAGCCGCTTGAAGGCGTCGACCTGGTCCTCGCGCAGGAACTGGCTGTGGATCAGGACGGGGCGATGGTGATGATGGCGTAGCCTGCGTACCCGGGCGGATAGTCGCCGATCGGATCGCGGTCGGGCCGATCGCGCAGTGCCGTGAAGCCCTGGGGGCGAGCCGTCGATCGTGAGCATCCGCACCAGGGGTTCAACGGAACCCGGTGGCGAGGATGGACAGCCCTCAACCAGCACGCGCGCCCTTCGGTACGATCCGGATCAAGGCCCCATCGGGCTCATCGGTGAGGATGTAGAGCCCGCCGTCCGGGCCTTGAAGGACGACGCGCACGCGCTGACCGATGCTCAGCTTCTCCTCATCGACAACCCGGGTGCCATCGAGCACGCTCCGGCGCAACTGCTTGAACGCCAGCGCGCCGCTGATCAGATCGCCTTGCCAGGCCGGGAAATCATCGCCGGTATAGAAGGCCATCCCGCTCGGTGCGATCGACGGCGTCCAGACCACCTCCGGCTGGGTCACGCCCGGCGCCTTGGTCTTCTCGGAGATGCGCGGTCCCCAGTATTCCATGCTGTAGGTCACCTCGGGCCAGCCATAGTTGTTGCCGGCCTCGATCCGATTGATCTCGTCGCCGCCGCGCGAGCCGTGCTCGTTGGCCCAGACGCGCCCGGTCTTTGAGTCGAACGTCATGCCCTGGATATTGCGATGGCCGATGCTGTAGAGCTCGGGCCGAGCGCCCCCCTGGTCGACGAACGGGTTGTCGGCCGGCGCCGTGCCGTCGGCATTGAGCCGCAAGACCGAGCCGAACACCGTGCCCGGATTCTGCGCCTGGCGGCGGATATTCTCGCCATCGAACGCGATCGGCGGATTACCGCCGTCGCCGATGCTCATCAGCAGGGTGCCGTCCGGCAGCCAGAGCAGCCGCGACCCGAAGTGCTGTCCGCCCGATTTCGAATCAGGATTGCGATAGATGACCTCGAGATCGCGCAGCCGCATCGCACCGCGATCCAGCCGGCCCCGCGCCAAGGCCGTTCGGTTCGCATCCTTCGTCCCCTCGGCAAAGGTCAGATAGACCAGCTGGTTCTCATTAAAGTCCGGATGCAGGGCGATATCGAGCAGCCCACCCTGGCCGCACGCGCAGACCTCGGGCACTCCACGAATCGGGTCCGGATCGAGCCTCGCCTCGGCGAAGACATCATCGATCAGGCGCAGCCGCCCCGGCCGCTCCGTTACCAGCGCCGAGCCATCAGGCAGCCAAGCAATGCCCCAGGGATGCCGCAGACCATCGACAATCGTCTGCATCCGCCACCCAGTTGCCTCCGGCACATCGCCGGTCGGTTCGACCGGTCCGGACGGCTCGCTGCACCCAAGGACGGGTACCAATGCCAGCAGCCAGGTCGCTAACAGGAATCCGCGCACCGGGCGCACTGTTCGGTCGGGTTCGTTCATCGCTATGACTCCCAAACACATACGGTTGGATTGACGATCACCATGTGTCTCGGCCTCTGGGCGCGCCGAGCCCGCAGTCACTGCACGCCTCGGCGCATCTTGCTCCGCGATCAGCCAGAGCGGTTATCAGCAGTCCACGCCTTCAACGGCTGCGTCAATCCTCATGATGCGTGACAGCTTCCCACATCGGAAGCGCTGACTGATCGCTACCATCCGCGTCGGACAGCAACCATGCCCCAATTGCTATTGTTGAGGTTGAAGGAGGGGTGTCGGGCCGCGCTCGGCGGGGGCGTCGATCGCCAGGACGGCGATCGCCGAGCTTACAGGGACGTATTCACAGCGTCCCCCGCCGAGCGCGGCCCGACACCCCTCCCGGCACGGCCTCTGCGCGCTGCACCGCGTTACAGCCCCGACCGTCAGACCCCTAGCGGGTAAGCAGACAGGATACCTGGCGAACGCTAGCCGCTCCTGACGCAGCGCGTCCCCGCTCAAGCCCGTGAATCCGGCGATGGAGCCCAGCACTGAGTCAGCCGCCGTTTCTACACGCGGAAGACGTCCAGACACCAAGCCGCAACCTGCTATCCGCCAATCCTCAAGCGTCGCCATCCAGCAGCGCCAGCTCGGTCAAGGGCCCATCGCGCTCGACCTCCAGCTTGCGATTGAGATCATTGAGCGCCCCCTGCAGCGCCTCCTCGATCACCGGATGATAGAACGGCATCCGCAGCATCTGCTCCACCGTCATGCCCTGCTGGATACTCCAGCTCAAAAGATGCGCCAGATTCTCCCCGCGCGGCGCGACCAGCTCCGCGCCCAGCACCCGCCCGGTCCGCTTCTCGGCATAGACCCGGATGACGCCGCGATTGCGGCCCATGATCAACGCCCGCCCGACCGGCGCCATCTTGATCTCGCCGACCGCCGTGGTCTCCGGATCGAGCGCATCGAAGCGCGCGCCGACCGCACAGATGTTCGGATCGGAGAAATTGATGAACAACGGCGTCCGGCGTTGGAAACGCAGCGGCGCGGCGCCCGCCGCGGCCTGCACCGCGTTGAAACCGGCGATGCGGCCCTCGTCGCCCGCCTCATGCAGGACCGGCCGCTCCGCGGTGACATCGCCGGCGATGAAGACCGGCAGCTTGCCGATCTGCATGCTGTGGCGATCGAACGCCGGCATCCCGCGCCCATCGAGCGGAACGCCCAACTGCTCTAGCCCCAGGCCGTCGAGGTTCGCCACGCGGCCGATGCTGCAGAGGACTGCGTCGACCCGCGTCTGATGCGCCCCAGCCTGAATGCGCAGACCGTCGCCGTCCTCCTCGATACTGGCCGCCTGCCCGAGGTGGAGCGGAAACTCCTTACCCATCAGCTCGATCGCGGCGCGATTGACCTCCGGATCGCGGATGCCGGCGATGGTTTCGAGCTGATCGAAGCCCTCGACCCGGACCCCAAGCCGATGCAGGCTCTGGCCGAGCTCGAGGCCGATGGTCCCGAGTCCGATGACCGCGATCGAGCTTGGCAGGTCCTCAAGCTCGAACAGGGTGTCGGTCGTCAGCAGCCGCTGGCCGAACGCTCGCCAGGGCTCTGGCACCAGTGGCCTCGAGCCGGTCGCGATGACCACCGCGGCCGCGCGGATGCGCTGCCCGCCGACCTCGATCAAGGTCGGCTCGATGAAGCGGGCATAATCCTGCAAGAACAGCTCTTCGGGCATGTCGTCGGTGCTGCTGCCGAGCACCCGGTCGACGAAGGTGTCGCGCATCTCCTGAACGTGCTCGAGCGCCTCCGGCACGTCCAGGCTCAAGCCCTCATGGCCGTCGATCCCGTAGCGGCCGAGATGGGTGCGGCGATGGTAGTCCTCGGCGACCTGGATCATCGCCTTCGACGGCATGCAGCCGACCCGCGCGCAGGTGGTGCCGGGCTCGCCGCCGTTGATCAGCACGAACGACTGGCCGGCCTTACGGGCCTGGCTCATCGCGTTGAGGCCGGCGGTGCCGGCGCCGATGATGGCGACGTCGACGCTTCTTTCTTGCATCAGTGGCGTTCTCCTATTCTGTCTGAAACGTCCAACAGCATGCCCGCTGCGGTCATCGAGAGCAGGGGCCTGTGCGGACTCGATATACCCATCTCAAATCAGTTTTCGGTTTTACTCGACCGCTCCGGGTCGCGTCACGGCGCCCAGCACAGTCGTGGGGGGACGCCGTGAATCCATCCGTGGAGGCTTGACGACGGCATCCATGCCGTCGACACCCCCGCTCGCCGTCACCCGACCCTCCGCTCTGCCGTGCCGAAAATTGACGTGCTTTGGGTATAAACATCTCGATGGGCCGCTTTTGGTGCGGGTGGGTGACGGCGGGCGGTTCGGTGTCGATAGGGCAGAGACCGCAGTCTAGGCGCCTGGCCTGGCCGACCCGCCTCCAGGCTGCGTCGATTGCTGCGCACACCTTGACCGGATCATTCAATCGATCGCATTCTACGCGGTTATCGTTCCGCGACTGTTGCCATCGCCGGCGCTGAATAACCGGCAGCGCACCGACCTGCATGCTGTGATGGTCGAACATCGACAGCCCGCGCGCATTGCCTGGGCAGATCCCTAACGATCAATGCGGGCCTGCACGATCGGCGCTGGCGCGGCATCTTCCAACCATGGTCAAGCTGGAATCTCATGGCCGATACGCCCACTTCGCTGAGCTTCGAGGTCGCCCCCGGCGGCGCGCTGCGCGGATCACTCCAGGTGCCGGGCGATAAATCGATCTCGCACCGCGCCGTGATGCTCGCGGCCTTAGCCGAGGGTGAGACCGCGATCAGCGGTTTTCTAGAGGGTGCCGACAGCCTTGCGACCCTGGCCGCGTTCCGTGCGATGGGCGTGCAGGCCGAGGGTCCGGAGCAAGGCCGGCTGCGGGTCAACGGCCTTGGGCTCCACGGCCTGCAGGCGCCGGCGAATGCGCTCGATCTCGGCAACTCCGGCACCTCGATGCGGCTGCTGTGCGGGCTGCTCGCCGGGCAGGCGTTCGCGACCACCTTGATCGGCGATGCCTCGCTCTCGCGCCGGCCGATGGGGCGGATCATCCAGCCCTTGACCCAGATGGGCGCCCGGATCGAGGCAACGCCCGAGGGGCGTGCGCCATTGCGAGTGCTGCCGGCTGAGCAGCTCAGCGGGATCGCGTACCCGATGCCGGTCGCCAGCGCCCAGGTCAAATCGAGCCTGCTGCTGGCCGGGCTCTATGCCCAGGGCGAGACCTGCGTACGCGAGCCAGCGGTAACCCGCGACCACACCGAGCGCATGCTGCAAGCCTTCGGCTATCCGGTCCGGCGCGAGGGCGACCGGGTCTGCTTGAGCGGCGGCGGCTCACTGCGCGCGACCGCGCTGAGGATACCAGCCGATATCTCGTCGGCGGCCTTCTTCCTGGTCGGAGCCAGTATCGCGCCGGGCTCGGACCTGACCCTGACCGAGGTCGGGCTGAATCCGACCCGGATCGGGGTGATCAACGTCCTGCGCATGATGGGCGCCGACATTGCGGTCGAGCACCCGCGCGAGCTCGGCGGCGAGCCGGTCGCCGACCTGCGGGTGCGCTCCGCGCCATTGCGTGGGATCGCGATCCCGGAGGACCAGGTCCCGCTGGCGATCGATGAGTTTCCGGCCCTCTGTGTGGCCGCGGCCTGTGCCGACGGGCCAACGCTGGTGCGCGGCGCGGCCGAGCTGCGTGTCAAGGAGAGCGATCGCATCCAGGTGATGGCCGATGGCCTGAGCACGCTCGGCGTCAACGTCGAGCCGCAGCCGGACGGGATGCGGATTGCGGGTGCAGGGGCCGCCGCGATGCTGGACGGCGGCACGGTCGATGCGTATGGCGATCATCGCATCGCGATGGCCTTCGCGCTGGCCGCACTGCGCGCCACCTCGCCGATCGTGATTCGCGAGTGCGCCAATGTCGAGACCTCGTTCCCGGGCTTCGCGGCCGCGGCGGCCGGCGTCGGTCTGCCGATCACCGAGCAGCGCGGGGCCACGGACGCATGACCGACTCCGCATCCGCAACCCCGTCAACAACCTCGGCCCCGGTCATCACCATCGACGGGCCGTCCGGGACTGGCAAGGGTACTATCGCGGCCCTGCTTGCCGAACGCCTCGGCTGGCATCTGCTCGACAGCGGCGCCCTCTATCGGACCCTTGCGCTGGCGGCGCGGCGGGCCGATGTCGATCTCGACGACGATGCCGCGCTCGGCGCCTTGGCCGAGCGTATCGAGGTCGTGCCAGAAGGCGAGCGGGTCTGGCTGGACGGCGAGGATGTCTCGGCGCCGATCCGCACCGCGCAGGCTGGCGCGGATGCCTCGCGTGTGGCCGTGCACCGGTCGGTGCGTGCCGCGTTGCTCGACTGGCAGCGGGCCGCGGCGAGGCCGCCGGGCCTGATCGCCGATGGCCGCGACATGGGCTCACAGGTCTTTCCGGCGGCGGTGCTCAAGGTCTTCCTCGATGCCAGCCCTGAAGAACGCGCAATGCGCCGATATAAACAGTTGAAGGACAAGGGGCTCGATGCTAACCTGCCGAATCTTATCCAGGAGCTCCGTGTGCGTGACGCCCGCGATCGCGAGCGTTCCGAGAGTCCGCTGCAGGTTCCAAGCGGTGGCGTGGTCGTCGATTCGACCGAGCTAACGATCGACGAAGTGCTCGCCCAGGTCGTCAGCTTGGCCCAGCAGGCCCTCAGCGCGGCGTAACCGGGATAAGACCTCGGATTAGAGCCCGCCTCTCGTTCCGCTGGCGGCGGCAGTGCAGCCTAGAGCCACGGGTGGGTCCTCGAGCCCTTGATTCGTGATCCCGACCGAAGCGTCGCCGCCTCGGTCTTATTGTTTTAACTCAACCCTCCTGTTCTCGGCGATGCCGGGTCGGTGACGACGATGACCAGGAGACGGCGTAGGACGCCAGGAACATTCACAGCATGACCGAAAGCTTCGCCGAGCTCTTTGAGCAGAGCCTCACCAACACGCAGCTCCAGCCTGGCACCATTGTCACCGGCCAGGTTGTCGACATCACCTCCGATGCCGTCATCGTCAATGCCGGACTCAAGTCCGAGGGCATCATCCCGCGCAATCAATTCCTGAGCCCCGAAGGCGAGCTCGAGGTTGGCGTTGGAGACGACGTCGAGGTCGCGCTTGACGCGGTCGAAGACGGTTTCGGTGCGACCCGGCTGTCGCGCGAGAAGGCGAAGCGCTTCGCCGCCTGGGACAAGCTCGAGAAGGCGTTCGAAGACGGCGATACCGTCACCGGCCAGATCAACGGTAAGGTCAAGGGCGGCTTCACGGTCGAGCTCGGCAGCGTGCGCGCGTTCCTGCCGGGCTCGCTGGTCGATATCCGCCCGGTGCGCGATACCACCTACCTCGAAGGCAAGGATCTCGAGTTCAAGGTCATCAAGCTGGACCGCCGCCGCAACAACGTGGTCGTCTCGCGGCGTGCCGTGGTCGAAGAAGAATACAGCGCGGAGCGCGAGCAGCTGCTCGAGAAGCTCGAGGAAGGGCTGGAGCTCAACGGTGTGGTCAAGAACCTCACCGACTATGGTGCCTTCCTCGATCTCGGCGGCATCGACGGCCTGCTGCATATCACCGATATGGCCTGGCGCCGGGTCAAGCACCCCTCCGAAGTGGTCGAGATCGGTCAGGAGATCATGGTCAAGGTGCTCAAGTTCGACCGCGAGCGCCAGCGTGTCTCCCTGGGTCTGAAGCAGATGGGCGAGGACCCCTGGATCAATATCTCGCGTCGCTATCCGGAAGGCACGCGCGTGTTTGGCAAGGTCACCAACATCGCCGACTACGGCTGCTTCGTCGAGATCGAAGAGGGCGTCGAGGGGCTGGTCCATGTCTCCGAGATGGATTGGACCAACAAGAACGTCCATCCGAGCAAGGTCGTTGCGATGGGTGATGAGGTCGAGGTCATGGTCCTCGATATCGACGAGGAACGCCGCCGCATCTCGCTCGGCATCAAGCAATGCCAGTCGAACCCCTGGGACGAGTTCTCGGCGATCCACAAGAAGGGCGATCACGTCTCCGGTCAGATCAAGTCGATCACCGACTTCGGCATCTTCATCGGCCTCGACGGCGGCATCGACGGCCTAGTGCATCTGTCCGATATCTCCTGGGACGAATCGGGCGAAGAGGCGCTGCGCAACTTCAAGAAAGGCGACGAGGTCGAGACCGTGGTGCTCTCGGTCGATCCGGAGCGCGAGCGGATCTCCCTCGGGATCAAGCAGCTCGACAAGGACCCGTTCTCGAGCTTCGTCGCCGTCCATGAGAAGGGCAGCATCGTCACCGGCACCATCACCGAGGTCGATGCGAAGGGTGCCAACATCGATCTGGGCGAGGGCGTCGAGGGCTACCTGCGTGCCTCCGAGATCTCGCGTGACCGGGTCGAGGATGCCCGCTCGGTGCTCAAGGCTGGTGAGGAGATCGAGGCCAAGTTCCTCGGCGTCGATCGAAAGAACCGCAGCATCTCGTTGTCGATCAAGGCGAAGGACATGGCCGATGAGCAGGCGGCGATCAAGGGCTATGCGCGCGAGGCGCAGGCCGGAACCGCAACGCTCGGCGACATCCTGAAGCAGCAGATGGAAGAGGCCGCGAAGGACTGATTGCTGCGACTCGTCTTCGCGCAGCCATCATTCCAATTGATCACAGCCCGGCACCCTGTGCCGGGCAGCGTTGATATCGCAGGCGATCCGCTATGATGAAATCCGAGCTCATCGACATCCTCGCCCGGGAACAGAACCACCTCGCCTACAAGGATGTCGAGCTTGCGGTGCGCTGCATCCTCGAGCAGATGAGCGCGGCCCTGGCATCGGGCGAGCGCATCGAGATCCGAGGCTTCGGCAGCTTCTCACTGCACTTCCGTCCACCCCGCGTCGGCCGTAATCCGAAGACGGGCGATGCGGTCGCCCTATCAGGGAAGCATGTGCCGCACTTCAAGCCTGGCAAGGAGCTCCGGGATCGGGTCAATCAGGCCTACCAGGCCGAGCTGGCGCGCCTCGCGCAGCAGCAAGACGGCGGTAGTGATGAGGAAGAAGGGGACGAAGAGGGTCCAGCGGAACGTTCCCGAGCAGCGGCCAGTCTTGGCTAACGGTCATGGCAGCGCGTCACCTCACCCCGGCGCATGAAACGCTCGCAGCCGTTGCTTCGCGGTAACGGGCTTCCCAAAGGTTGTGGCAAGACCTCTGGCGCGGCGCTTAGGCCGGCCAGGCGGTTCTTGAGTGGCTACTCAGAATAGCCGCGCCCTTTTCGACCCGTTACCGCGCGCGCGAAGATGTTCGGCTGCCCGGATGGGATCACGGTAACCCCGCCCGCTGAGACCTTGTAGCGCTTGGCATCGGCATCGCGATCGTATCCGACCTCGGTGTTGGCCTCGATCACGTTGTGGCGATCGACGATGACCTTCCTGAGTCGGGCGCCTTTGCAGACGCGCACATAGTCCATGATGATGCAGTCCTCGAGCTCTGCCCCTTCCTCGATCACCGCCTCGCGCCGGATGATCGAATTCCGGATGCGGGTGCCATCGTGGATCATCGTCGCAGCGCCGAGCAAGGTGTTCTCGATCTGCCCACCAAGCACGCGCGCGACAGGGCCCTGGTAGTTGCTTGAGTAGATCGGCCACTCCGGATTGAAGGCGTCGAACACCGGCTCGGCGCCGAGCACGTCCTTGTGGGCATTGAAGTAGGCGTCGATACTGCCGACGTCGCGCCAGTAGACCTGATCCTCGTAGGGGTTGATGCCGGGTATCTCGTTGGTCGCGAAGTCGTAGGCGAACAGGCGATGCTTGCTCGCGAGCAGACGCGGGAGGACATGCTGCCCGAAATCGGTCTCGCCGGCCTGCTGTGCATCTTGCAGTGCCTTGATCAGCACATCGGTGCTGAAGATATAGTTCCCCATCGACGCATAGGCCTTGGTCGGATCACCGGGCATTGGGGAGGGGCTGGCCGGCTTCTCTTGGAAGCCCTGGATACGGCCGTCGGAGTCGGCGGCGATCACGCCAAAGCTCTTGGCGTCGTCGAGTGGGACCGGCAGCGCGGAGATGGTCACGTCCGCCTCGCGTTCCTTGTGGAAGGCAACCATCTGCGAGACGTCCATCCGATAGATATGGTCGGCGCCGAACACAGCGACCAGGTCGGGCCCATGCTCCTCGATCAGGTTGATGTTCTGATTGACCGCATCTGCGGTGCCCTGGAACCAGGATTCGCCGAGCAGCATCTGTGGTGGCACCACTGTCACAAACTGATCCTTCAGCAGCGGCGAGATGGTCCAGGCCTTACGCACATGCTCGATCAGCGATTGGGATTTGTACTGGACCAGCAGGTAGATCGTCCGGATCTGCGAGTTGATCAGGTTGCTGAGCACGAAATCGACGATGCGATAGCGCGAGCCGAAGGGGACGGATGGCTTGGAGCGGGCAGCCGTGAGCGGTTGCAGGCGTGAGCCTTGGCCTCCGGCCATGACGAAGGCAATGATTCGATCGGGCATGTGTCCTCCGGGCGCTAAAAATCGAAAACCGGGCTACCTCAACTGCAACGCGTGCTTCGCGGGACGGCCCTGGGCTTTTGGTTTGATCGCGCTTGATCAGTCTCGTTAGGCACAGGGTTCGGTACAATCTCGGCCCGGTCTGGCTGTCTTCGCTGTCGCAGGCTCTGTGGCATCCTGCCGTGCCGGGGAAGCCCCGTGCTGGCCGGCCCGCAGACCTCGACATCCCCATGATAAACCGGTAAGCCTCCGATTTGTTGTGATCTGATCCGCCGGCGGCTTGGTTTCAGCATAGCGGCTCGGCGTCAGGGCGCGCTTGCGATGCCGCTCTTCGGTATCCTGATGCCGTGGTCTCTTGCTGCGGCCTCGGGCTTATCAGGACGCGAATCGATCCTCTGTAAGGAGAACCTATGGGTAACAGTTTCAAGCTGCCGCGCCGTCCTGTGGTGCTGATCATCCTGGACGGCTTTGGCACGAATCCGAGCAAAGCGAACAATGCGGTGGTGCTCGCTAAGACGCCGAATCTCGATCGTTTGTTCGCCAACAATGCGCATACGCTGCTGCAGGCGTCGGCCCGCGCAGTCGGCCTGCCGGACGGGCAGATGGGAAACTCCGAGGTCGGCCATATGACCCTGGGCTCGGGGTGTATCGTGCGCCAGGATCTGGTCCTGATCGATGACGCGATCGCTGACCGCAGTTTCTTCGAGAACAAGGTACTCTGTGCGGCGGCCCAACGCTCGGTCGAGCGCGGCCGGCCGTTGCACCTGATGGGGCTGGTCTCAGACGGCGGCGTGCACAGCCATGTCCGGCACCTGACGGCGCTGATCAAACTGGCGAAGTATCAGGGTGCCCGACCGATCGTGCATATGATCACCGATGGGCGGGACACACCTCCGCGCTCAGCGCTGAATTTCCTCGCCGCGCTGGATGAGGCACTGGCAGCGGCCGGCGGCGCGATCGGCTCGGTCAGCGGCCGCTACTACGCGATGGACCGTGACAAGCGCTGGGATCGTACCCGGCTCGCGTTCGATGCGCTGGTCCATGGCCAGGGGCGCAAGGCCGACTCGGCGCGCGATGCGATCGAACAGGCCTATGCGGCCGATGAAGATGACGAGTTTATTCGGCCGACCCTGGTCGCAGACGGTGAGCGGATCGCGAGCGATGACCCCGTGATCTTCTTCAATTTTCGCAAGGACCGCCCGCGGCAGATGGTCTTGGCCCTCTCCAACCCCGATTTTGATGCGTTCGATCGGGGTGATTTCCGCTCGGCGGACCTGACCTGCATGATGGAGTATGACCCCTGGTATGGCCTGCCCACAGCCTTCAGCCATGAGATGCCGCCGGTCGTGCTCGGCGAGGTGCTCAGCGACGCAGGCTTGCCGCAGTTCCATTGCGCGGAGACCGAAAAGTACGCCCATGTCACCTTCTTCTTCAACGGCGGGCGCAGCGACCCGTTTCCGGGCGAAGAGCGCTGCCTGATCCCGTCGCCGCAGGTCGCGACCTATGACCTCCAACCCGAGATGTCCGCCCCGGAGGTCGCCGATGCAGTGGTGGCCGCGATCGAGAGTCGGGCCTATGCCTTCATCGTCGTCAACTTTGCCAATGGCGACATGGTCGGCCATACGGCCGTGCGCAACGCGGTGATCAACGCCGTCGAAACATTGGATCGCGAGGCGGGTCGCGTGGTCGACAGCGCGGTCGCGCAGGGCTATTCGGTGCTGCTGACGGCGGACCACGGCAACTGCGATGAGATGATCGATCCGCTGACCGCTGAGCCGCACACACGCCATACCGTTTACCCGGTGCCCTGTCTCGTCGTCGACGAGATGGCTTGGCGTTTACGGATCGGGGCTGGGATCGAGGATGTCGCGCCCACGGTGCTGCAGCTGATGGGTCTCCCGCAGCCGGAGGCGATGCAGGGCAAATCGATCCTGCTCAAACCTGCGCAGCAGTAGCAAGGGACGCTTGCAAGTCTCGCCATCGCCTATCGCAAGACCCTGGCTGCCGCTCATGCATCAGTATCTGCAACTGCTCCGCGACGTCGTCGAGAATGGATGCGACAAGGCCGATCGCACCGGTGTCGGTACGCGCTCGGTGTTCGGGCGCCAAGTTCGCTTCGATCTCGGCGCTGGGTTTCCGCTCGTCACTACCAAGCGCATCCATACCAAGAGCGTGATCGCCGAGCTGCTCTGGTTCCTGTCGGGCTCGACCAACGCGCGGGAGCTGAATGCGCAGGGCGTGACGATCTGGGACGAATGGGCGGCCGAGGACGGCGAGCTGGGCCCGATCTACGGCACCCAATGGCGCAGCTGGCCGGTGCCGGGCGGGGGCAGTATCGACCAGATCAGCGAGCTGGTCGAAACGATTCGACGCGACCCCGATTCGCGGCGCTTGGTCGTCAGCGCATGGAATCCCACTGTGCTCCCAGAAGCCGGGCGCTCGCCAAGCGCCAATGCGAGCAGCGGCCGGATGGCACTCGCGCCATGCCATTGTCTGTTCCAGTTCTACGTCCAGGCAGGCACCCTCTCTTGCCAGCTCTACCAACGCAGCGCCGATCTCTTCCTCGGTGTGCCATTCAACATCGCCAGCTACGCGCTGCTTACCCACATGATCGCCCAACAGGCGGACCTCGCGGCCGGTGAGCTGGTCCATACCTTTGGCGATCTTCACCTTTACCGAAACCATCTAACCGAGGAGATCGTATTCGAGCAGCTGCGCCGGACGCCCCGACCACTGCCCAGGCTCGCTATTCGCCGGCGGCCCGCGACCCTGTTCGATTACAGGCTCGAGGACTTCAGTTTCGACGGCTACGAGCCGTACCCGCCAATTCGTGCGCCGATCGCGGTGTGACTGACCCGCAAGGTGCCGCAGCCGACAGCGTTGTCAGCGGCAGGCCAACGCCGGGCGCTTGAAGCGAGCCCTATTCGGGCTGGTCGCGGCCGGCTTGGTCAGAAAGACCTTGCAACCCTTCACTTTGGGCTTCTGCTGCTCGATGAGGACCCATGAATCCAGGAGACGTTTCGACCACAATGACGATAACTGATGCACTGATCGCCTACGGCCTCTTCGTCGCCAAGTCCCTGACACTGGTCGCCGCACTCGGGCTGCTCGCGGCACTGCTCTTCCGTGCTCGGCACAGCGGATCGGGCGGCGACGATGACGACGGCCAACGCCTCGAGGTCGTGGACCTCAACCATCGCTTTGAGCAGATGACCGATGCCATCAAGGCCGCTTCGCTGCCGCCCAAGCTGTACAAGAAGGGCGTGAAGGCGGAGCGCAAGGCTGAAAAGGCGAAGGCCAAGGCCAATGCCAAGACGGAGCAGGTCGATAAGCGGCGAATCTTCGTCATCGACTTCCATGGCGACCTGATGGCGACCGAGGTCGGTGCGTTGCGCGAGGTCGTCTCAGCGCTGCTTACGACAGCAAACGATCAAGATGAGGTCTTGGTGAGGCTCGAGAATGCCGGCGGTGCCGTCCACGAGCACGGGCTGGCTGCGGCGCAGCTATTGCGGCTGCGTCGTGCCGGGATTCCGCTGACCGTTGCGGTCGATAAGGTGGCAGCGAGCGGCGGTTATCTGATGGCCTGTGTGGCGAACCGTATTCTGGCTGCACCCTTCGCGGTGATCGGCTCGATCGGCGTGCTCGCCGAGTTGCCGAACTTCCATCGCCTGCTGCAGGAAAAGGGGGTCGACTTCGAGCTGCATACGGCTGGGGAGCATAAACGTACGCTGACCCTCTTCGGCGAGAATACTGAGGAAGGTCGAGCCAAGCTGCGTGAGCAGCTCGAAGACACCCACGGGCAGTTCAAGGCCTTCATCAGCCGGTATCGCCAGTCCTTGGACCTGGGGCGGGTCGCAACCGGTGAGTACTGGCATGGCGAACAGGCGCTGGAGTTGGGGTTGATCGATGCTGTCCAGACCAGCGATGACTATCTGTTGGCGGCGCGCGCAGAGGCCGATCTCTTCAAGGTCCGCTATCGTGCCAGGAAGCGACCGTTGGAGCGCCTGCTTGGGTCGTTCGGCCTAATCGCCTCGCCAGCGCACTTAACTTTGTCTGGCCCCATCAGGGCCGTCACTCGCCGAGTCGGGCGTTGGTTGAAGGGGACGGCGTTACACTGACTACAGGCAGGACCTATCGCTTGTCATCCAGCCATCCATTGATTGCATCGGCCATCCAACTTGGTGTTCCAGCCGCGGTGAACGGATCGCCCCAGCTGCTGGAGCATCCACGTCCGGAAATTGCCCATCGAGATCAGCTCGGGTTCATGAAGCAGGGCCTCCGGGGGCTTGCTCGTTTTAGCGCTGGCCTCCTGTTCTGTTTGAGCCTTGCCGCCGCCGCTCAGCCCACTGCGGACCCTAGCGATCCAGCAGCGAGGTCTCATCGCGCGCTGAAGAGCGAGGAGATCGTCTCCGACTCGGCCGGCCTGGGAGAACAGGTCGAGGGGCTCGGCGATCAGGTCGCCGAACTGCGCAGCAGCGTCGGGACCCAGGCCGAGCTGTTGGTGCGCCTGGTCGGCGCGCTCGAGGTCTTGCTGCCTGGGATCAGCAGCGGGGCGGCTCCGACCCTGGAGGAGGCGGCACGGCAGGCCTGCGAGCGAGAGATCGCTCAGCTCAATGCCCGGCTGCAACAGCAGCAGCTCACCGTCGACGAGGCCCAGCGCCGGGCCGAGAAGGCAGAGAAGCTGGCCGCTGCGCTGGATGAGGCCGAAGCACGGGCCAAGACCGAGATCGAGCGGCTGACCAACGCGCTGGCGACGGCCAGGGCACGCCAAGCCGAGGCCCTGCAGCAGGCCGTGCAACTGGAGCGGCAGTTGGCCAAGGCTGAGGCGCGGCTCAGGCGTGACCCCGAGGTCGAATCATCGGGCTCGACCGCGGAGGCTACTCGATCGACCTCATCGCAGGTCGACGGTCCTGACGTCGGTCTCGCCGCCGTTTCAGATGAAACCGGAACGCCGGAACCCACCGCTGCCAAGGTCCTGCCGAGCGCGGTGTTCTATCAGGTCCGGCCGGACGACACCCTGTCCAGCATCAGTGAGCGCGTCTATGGTGACGTTGCAGCCTGGGAGCGCATCTACGAGGCGAATCGGGATATCCTGTCCAGTCCGGATGCGCTCCAGCCTGGGATGTCGCTGGTGATCCCTTGACGACCCTCTGGTTAGGACGCCTGTCCGTCATTTGCTTCCCGAAGTTGCCGTGACCGGTGGTCTTGGAGTCGGGAAGCAAAATGCCACCTGCCGCGATTGAAATCGGTGGCTTGTTCAGGTCACCAAGAAGGTTCGCGGTGACGGTTAGAGTGCCGAGCCGCCCCAGGAGCTGCGCCGGCGGCGTAGGCGGAGATTCGGGAGCACGAGCCCGAGCAGGATGCCGCCACCGAGGACGCCCCCGCCGATCATGAACCACTGTTGCTTGGTCTGATTGCTCAGCTCGAGATTGCGATGCTCGAGCTGATCGACCTGGAGCAGCAGATTCGAGACCCGTTCCTGGAGCTCTCGGCGCTCCCGGTCGATCTCGACCGCGTTTGCTGCCGCGTTTCGGATCTCCGCGAGCTCGGCCTCGAGGTCCTGCTTCTCGCGCTTGAGCTGGGCTGCATTGTCCTCCAGGCGTTCATAGCTGGCCTGGAGCGCGCTCAGCCGCGCGGCGAGCTTGTCCGGCTCTTGCTGCAGCTCGGCCAGCCGGGTGCGCATCTCCTCAAGCTCATCGCGCGCGGCCGGTTCGTCCTGGAGATAGCGCAACAGGATATAGCCGGTCAGACCGTTCTCGGTGCGGACCCGGGCATAGCCGCTGTTCTTATTGACGCTGAGGACGGTCAGCGGCGTGCCGCTCGGTAACTGGCGGATGATCTTGTAGCGCGTGCTCTCGCCGCTGCGCAGATTGAACTCGTACTGATCGGTAACGTAGCGTGTCTCTTGCGCCTGGCTGGAGGTCGCGAAGGCGATGAGGCCTGTCAAGGCGAGCGCGCGCCAGCGGAGGTGTGCCTTGGGCATGTCAGGATTCGCAGGGCAAGCCGGCTTAGCCGGGGGTGTTCGGGCTGTAGGAGAGCAGCAGCTCGAGCAGGGCCTTCTGGGCATGGAGCCGATTCTCTGCCTCGTCCCAGACCACCGATTGTGGGCCGTCGATGACTTCGGCGCTGACCTCTTCGCCGCGGTGTGCCGGGAGACAGTGCATAAAGAGCGCATCAGCCCGGGCGCGCTTCATCAAGCTCGAGGTAACACTGAAACGCGAGAAGCACGCCTTGCGCGCGTCCTGCTCGCTCTCCTGGCCCATGCTCGCCCAGACATCGGTCACGACCAGATCGGCATTCTCGGTGGCTTCGCCCGGGTCGTGAAGAACGGTGCACTGGTCGCCGGCCGCGGCAAGGATCGCGGGATCGGGCTCGAAGCCATCGGGACAGGCGATCCGTAGCTCGAACCCGAACAGGCAGGCGGCGTTGATATACGAATGGCACATGTTGTTGCCGTCGCCGATGAAGGTGACGCGCCGGCCCTGGATCGAGCCGCGATGCTCGAGGTAGGTCTGCATGTCGGCGAGCAGCTGGCACGGGTGGAAGCGGTCGGTCAGGCCGTTGATGACCGGCACCCGGGAATGCTCGGCAAACCGCGTCACCGTCTCGTGATCGAAGGTCCGGATCATCACTGCATCGACCATACGCGAGAGCACGCGCGCGCTGTCCTCGACCGGCTCGCCGCGGCCGAGCTGGGTGTCGCGAGGCGATAGGAACATCGCGGTGCCGCCGAGCTGGGACATACCGGCCTCGAACGAGACCCGGGTACGCGTCGAAGACTTCTCGAACACCATGGCCAGTGTGTAGCCGACGAAGGGCCGATAGACCTCGCCGCGCTGCCGCAAGCCCTTGAGCTCGCTGGCACGTCGGAGCAGTTGCTCGGCCTCCGCTTTGGTGAGGTCGAGCAGCGTCAAGAAATGCCGTGTCGGGGTCGGCTGTGTCGAGTCCGTCACGAGCCTTCACCGGCGCTGTCGGCGCTGTGGGGTTGGAGAAACTCTAGGATCAGTCCCGACACCTCATCGACGATCTCGTTGGCTTGATCATCGTCGATGATCAATGGCGGCAGCAGCCGAACGACCGACCCGGCCGTCACATTGATCAGCAGCCCGCGCGCGAGTGCGGCTTGAACCAAGCCGGCGCCCGGACGGTCGAGCTCGATTCCGATCATGAGCCCGCGGCCGCGGATGTCATTCACGCCGTCGATGCCATTGAGGCGGGTTCTCAGCCCGTCGATCATCCAATCGCCAAGGACTGCGGCGCGTGCTGGCAGGTCTTCATTCTCGAGCACCTCGAGCACGCTCAGCGCCGCTCGCGAGGCAAGCGGGTTGCCGCCGAAGGTCGAACCGTGGCTGCCGGGACCGAGTACCTCGGCGGCGGCACCACTCGCGAGACAGGCGCCGATTGGTACGCCATTGGCGAGCCCTTTCGCCAATGTCATCACATCGGGTTTGACCCGGCTCCATTGGTGTGCGAACAGCCTTCCGGTCCGCCCCATGCCGGTTTGGATCTCGTCGACCATCAGCAGCCAGTCATGACGGTCGCAGAGTGCGCGAAGCTGCTGCAGGTAATCCTCGGCCGGGACGATGATACCGCCTTCCCCCTGGACGGGCTCGAGCAGTACGGCAACGATGTTCGGGCGATTCTCGGCGGCCTTCTCGACCGCATCAAGATCGTCGTAAGGGACCCGAACGAACCCTTGCACGAGCGGCTCGAAGCCGGCCTGGGCCTTGCGGTTACCGGTTGCGGTGAGGGTGGCGAGGGTCCGGCCGTGAAAGGCGTTCTCCATCACCAGGACCGCGGGATTGGCGATCCCGCGCCGGTGCGCATGAAGCCGGGCGAGCTTGATGGCGGC
The DNA here is from genome assembly GCA_009908845.1 of Gammaproteobacteria bacterium. Lineage (GTDB taxonomy): Bacteria > Pseudomonadota > Gammaproteobacteria > Chromatiales > Chromatiaceae > Lamprobacter. The sequence continues at coordinate 673 of JAAAOQ010000147.1, read as the reverse complement.
TTCGTTTGCTTCGGCGCCGGAGTTGGCGAAGAACACCCGATCCATCCCTGCGGCGCCGCAAAGGCGGTTGCCGAGCTCGGTCTGTAACGGGATCGCGTACAGGTTCGAGGTATGGATCAGCTTCCCGGCCTGATCGCACAGCGCGGCACCGACGGCGGGGTGGGCGTGGCCGAGACCGCATACGGCGATCCCGGAAAGCGCATCCAGGTAACGCTTGCCCTGGTCGTCCCAGAGCCAGGCACCTTCGCCGCGCTGGAAGGCAACCGGCAACCGGCTATAGGTCGGCATCAGGTGCGGGTTGCCAGCGTCCTGGCTTGGTGGGATTGCCGAATCCTTACCATTGTCGTCAGGCCCATTCACGCCAAGGTTTCTCCAAAAACGAGCGCCCGAAATTCGTTTCTGCGCCGGTATGTGCCAGTATGCGAAATAAACAGAGAAGGATACCAGGCGCGGATTGGGATGGGCAAACTGGGGTTGCAGTATTGGGGTGGCCCAGAGATGGGCGCGCCTCAGGCTCTGTTCTGCGTTCTGATCGGGTCTGATCGGGTCTTATTGGGCGGTCGGCGGCTGCACAAGGACGGTCTCGGTGGATTCTGAGTCAGGGAACGGGTGTGTGCCGCAGCAATGCGGCTTTGGTCGGCAAGGAGCTGACCGGGCAGCATGAGAAGCTGCC
>JAAAOQ010000128.1 GCA_009908845.1 Gammaproteobacteria bacterium | reverse complement strand
ATCGAACTGGTAAGAGGTCGCATCCGCGTTAGCGAGGTTGGTGAAGCCATCCGCCTCGAGCGCTTGGATCGCGCGCTCCATGGAGTAGGCGTTGAAGTCGCCGATCGTGAGCTGGTCGGGATCGCCCGAGCCGGTCGGGTCGGTCGCCAGCCAGTCGGCCAGTTCCTCTGCTGCTGCGACCCGGGTCAGCGCCGCCGAGCCCTCGACGTCAGTGTCGTCCGGCTCGCCATCGACGACGACGCCAGTCTCGCTGCCCTTCGACTTGAGGTGATTGACCGAGACGGTGAAGACCTCGCCGGTGCCGTTCTCCTCGAAGGACTGGGCGAGCGCCGGACGGTTGAGGTCGCGGCCGGCGCCCAGCGGATCGATGAACGCCTCGGTATCGAGCACCGCGCTGTCACCAACCGGCGTGACGGACGCCGGCTTGTAGATCACCGCCTGTTTGATCGCATCGTCGCCGATCTTGCCGGTGGCGATATAGTCGTAGGTGCCCGCACCCAGCTCGGCATTCAGCGCATCCACCAGCGCGGCAACGGCTTCGTCGTCCACATCGCCGAGATCATTTTCGATCTCGATCAGGCCGAGGATGTCGGCGTCGATCGCGCTGATCGCGGCGACGATCTTGCCGGTCTGATCGGCAAGCTCCTGCGCAGTGCTTGCCCCGCGGGCATCGCCGTCCTCTGAGGTGAGGGTCGTGAAGTAGTTCAGCACATTGAACGACGCCACCTTGAGCCGCCCCTCGATCGCTTCCGGTGCGTCCTGACGCGGAGACGGGTTGTCCGATGGATCGAACTCAACCGCGCCCTGCGTCTCCACCTTGTAATCACCGAAGGTGTAGTGCATGACCCCGTTGATCTCGTTGCCGACGATGCCGTCGCCCACACGGGGGGCGCTGGAGAGGCTGTCATCCTCGGCGTTCTCGAACATCAGGAAGTCGCGGGCATTGGCCTCGGCGAGCGCCTCGGCCGCTGGCGAGAAGCTCGCGTGGACCTGGGTCGGCTGCATCAGCGGATCGCCCGAGGTCACCCCGACCTCGCCAAAGCGGGTATAGGTGTCGGTGACGGTCAGCGGCTCGCCGTCACCGGCGGTGACGGTTACCTGCATGCCTTCGATGCGCTCGTAGAAGGCGGCCGGATCGGTGCCATCCGCCAGCGGCAAGGTGACAGTGGCCGCGGTCGGGAGATCAACGCTCTCGGCCTCGACGACGAGGTCCTGGAGCCCGCTGAGCTGGGTCGCATCATAGAACTCGCCCACGGTCGCCGAGAAGGAGACCAGATTGCCGACTTCGACGCTCGGATCGGAGCCGGTGTAGACGAAGACCCCTTCTGAAGTCGCCTCATCGCCGTCGGCATCAGCGTCCTCTTCCTGCAGGAAGAAGCCGTTGAGCTGATCGCTGACGAGGGTGACGACGGCGCTGACCGAGACCATCTGATCGACCAGCGGCGAGGCGAAGCCGGTCCCCTGGATCGCGCTGATCAGGGTGTGCTCGATTCGCTCACCTTCGGTCGGGATGAATCCCGGCGAGGCGATCGCCGGCTCCTCGCCGCTGTCACCGGCGGTCTGGGTCGTCGCCACCGTATCCTCGAAGTCCTCCAGCGTGGCGAACTGGGCCGCCGCGACCTCCCAGGCGCGTCCGCTGTTACCAGCGGCATCCGGGTAGGTCGCGACATCGATGATGTCGTCGGCATTCAGGCCATCGTTCGGGTCTTGACCGATCTCCGGCTCGTCGCGCAGGAACAGGGTGACCGCATCGCCGCCGTTGCTCAGGCCGGAGCCGTCGGCCCAACCGACCTGCAGGTTGGTCAGGTCGATATCATCGTCCCATACAGCCTCCCATTCGGTGGCGTCCGCCGAGTCCCCGACCACGACGATCGCACTCTCGCCCGGCGCGATCGAGACGATGTTCTCGATCTTGGTCGCGTCGGTGGGGTCTTGGCTTTCGTCATCGTAGAAGAGATCGCCGAGCGCCGCGTTCTCCCAGGCAACATTGCCGACATTGGTGATCTCGAACCAGTCTTCGGTCAGATCGCTGCCTTCTTGTCCGGGCCAGATCTCGGAGATGATCAGCTCGGGTGTCGCAACCTCGGGCTCGAGGACCGTATCCGCGCGGAAATCCAGATTTTGGATGCGCGTATCGAGATTGCGGCCGGTGTCGGTCGCACCAAACGCCTCGCCGCCCTTATCCGGGTTGAAGTTGTCATCCAGATACTCGGCGAGGGCGTCCTGCTCGGTACCATCATCGGCGAACGTCGCATCACCGGTTTGGCTCCCATCCTCATCACCATCGCCATCAAGATCGGTGAGGTCGAGGCGATTGGCTTCGGGTCCCGCCGGGAAGGGATAGTCGTCCCCGCCGCTGGCCAGGAAATTCAGGGTCACGACGCGGAAGGTCTGGCTGGTATCGCCAACGATCTCGCCGTCTCGCACCAGTTCAGCGATGAGGTTGTCGTTCTCATCGAAGAGACCTGCACTGGTGATGCGATCGCCGGCCGGCAGCTCGGGATCGTAGGAGAACTCGACACCGGAGACCTGCGGAAAGCGCCCATCGACCCCAGGAATCGCGCTGACACCATGCTCCAGGACAGCGACCAATTCCGCCTTGGTCAAGGTCAACAAGGTCAAGCCGTTGTTGAAGGCGAGCGTGGTCTGGATATCGTTCTGGCTGATGCCTCCTTCCGGCTTGACGATATTGCCGTCGCTGTCGATGACCGCCTCGTTCGGCGACCGCACCGCCTCGGTCCCGCCAGGAGGGACGATCGTCTCACCGATCGAGGCCCGGATTCCGCCGCCGTTCTTGATCGACACGACCACGCTGTCGTCGAACTCCCGCGCGATCGCCAGATTCGCATCCGCGGTCAGGTTACCCAGGTTGGTTTCCTGAGTGCGGACACCGTCGGTCTCCTCAGGCGTGTCGACACCGGAGCGGTTGCCGTTGAGGAACACCTCGGAGACGCCGAAGACATTGCCCTCGGTCGCGACGACCTGCGCCTCGATCGCATCGGCAATGGCTTGGATCTCGGGGTCGATCAGCCCTTCGGCGTTCAGGTCAGCGACGCCCTGAGCATCGGTCGCATAGGCACCGGAAACCTCGGGATCGTAGCTGTTGGCGATGAGGTGGCCGTCGCTGTCGAAGTCGATCACTAGGCGGCCGACGTACTTGTAGCTGCCATCGGTGTTGACCACGGCGGTCGTCACACCATCGGCGTCGGTGACGAATTGGGGATATTGGCCTTGGTCGCTGTCGCCAGCACGGATGCGATCATTAGCGTCGAACAACCGCGTATTGGAACCGCCGGCAACGATGATATCGACGTGGCTTAATCGCTCGGCTAATGCCCAGATCGCCGGGGCTGGAGATGCTGTCCAGGGTCGGCGTCGTCGCACCAACCACACCGATGTTCTCGCCGTTGACATCGATGACGGTGGAGGAGGTCACGACGTTTGCTTGGGGCGCTTGGCCGCCGGCAACCTGCAGCGGGGCCAAGTTGGCATCGGTGGCAAAGTCGAGGTTGGTGGACAGGTAGGGAAAAGCGGCTCCAGTGAAGTCCTGGCCGTCCAAATCCGTGCCGGTCAATGCCGAGAAATCACCTGGCGCAGAACCGTCGATCAGCCCAGCCAGGGTTGCGGTGCCGAAATCGAACTCGTGATTTCCAAAGGAGATCGCCTGGAAGCCGAGCTCGTTCTGGATCTGGATATCCGCGATGCCCGCCGACCCGAACGCTGCCTCGGAGGCATCGAAGAACAGGCCGGGGATGAAGGCATCACCGGCTGACAAGGTCAGCGTGTTGTCGGGGAGGCCGTCGCCGCCCAGATCCTGAGCCCGCAAGGCATTGAGCACAGCCGAGAAGCGCGGGGCATCCTGAATGGCCGCCGACGCTGCTTCCTGGTCAGCGGCGTGGAGCAGTTCCAGGGTATAGGCTCCTTCCTCACCACTGTCAGCGGCAAAACTGCCCACGGGGAACGGGGTTGTAGCGTCGCTGTTGCTCGACTCACCGTCCAGGGCGTTCGGACCACTGAAGGTCCAGTTGCTCAGCTCAAATGTGTTGCCATCCGGGCCAGTGTCCGCTTTCCGGTAGGCCCAGCCATCCAGGTATTCCCAAGGCTGCCCGGTACCATCGACATCGATGTCGCCAAAGAGGTCAACGACCTCGCCGTCCTTGAACAGCTCGATCGCATCGTCGCCGTTGATCGAGGCCGCATTGCTCGTGAAGTCAGGCGCAAAGCCGAAGAAGTCTTCAAAGCCCGCGCTTTCAGAGGCGATGTAGAGGTATTCGCCGGCATTCACTGAGCCACTCAGGGTCAGTTCTTCACCATCGCTGCCGCCGCCGTTATTGGCCCCGCCAAGGCCGTAGCTGCTGAGATCGGCGATGTCGTTGACCGCATACAGCTCGATCGCCTTGGGCACGCCACCCGAGAGCGGACCATCGATGACACCGGAGATCACCAGATCGCTCGCTGCTCCCGCTGGCGACTCGATCCCGTACAGGGTTGTAGTCCCGCTGACCTCGTTGGAGACAGCAAGCAGAGGATTACCGTTCGGGCTCTCGTCGGCGGCGATGAAGGTCAGCCCTTCTGGGGCCAGATCGCCGACTGCAGGATTGGTCGAACCATCGGCGAGTTCGGCATCGACGCTGAAGTCGCGGTTGTTGATGTAGTTGACGAAGGAGGCGTTGGCCGGATCGGTGATGTTGTAGACCATGATGCCGCCGACGCGCTCCAGGCCGATGAAGGCATAGGTCTGGCCGTCGATCTCGCCGAGGGCGACGCCTTCGGGCTCCGGGCCTTTGTTATCGCTGCGGCTCTCGAAGCTGTCGTTCTCGTCGTTGTTGGCGTTGAAATCGTCGGGGAAGTGCTCTGCGGTGATCTGCTCGAAGGCATCGCCGCTATTGAAGACCAGGTTGCCTTCGCTGTCGAAGATGCTGAACGAGCGGCTGCCATAGGCATGGATCTGGTCGATGTCGCCATCGCCGTCGATGTCGCCATCGATGGAGGAAATGGTGAGGCGGCCGAGTTGGTCATCGTCGGCGATGTTGGGAGACGCATCGGTGATGCTGGCATCCAGATCAAGGCCATTGCGGCCAAAGGAGATGACCTCGTCGAGATCCTTGAGACGAACGGCATCACCGGTCGCGTCTTCATCGGCATCGCCGCGATCGTCGCCTTCATTGGCGGTCACATAGTAGGTCTCGCCGCCGACCTCGTAGACGGCGAGCGCGTCCGGCATCTGCAGGCCCCACACCGGCCAGGTTTGGATAGTGACGCCGGCGTCGCGGTCACTGGGGTCAAGGCCGTTGCCCGGCTGGCTGTGGTCGATCGGCTGTAGCGGTTGGATCTCGGTGACGGTCGCGTTCTCGATATCGACCACCGCAACCGCGTTCGCCTCTTGCAAGCTGACATAGGCCTGCGCGCCGTCGGGCGTGATCGTCACGTATTCGGGCTCGACATCCGCAGAGAGGGCCTTGCCGGGAAAGAGCCGCAGGCCGGCGGCTTGCAGCTCGGTCTGTTGCGCGTTGAAGGCGTCGAAGGTGGCCTTTTGCTCGGTAAAGGTGGCGATGTCGATGAGGCTGACCGAGCCGTCCGGATCGACGCCGCTGTCGGGCTCGCCTTCGTTGGCGACGACGAGGGTGCTTCCGTCGGGGGTAAAGGCGACCATGTCGGGCAACGCGCCTACCTCGACCTCGGCGACCAAGGTAGGGTTAGCAAAATCGGTTTCATCGGCGTTGAAGAACACGACCTTGCCGGGATCGGTCGACACCGGGGCTTCAATCGCCACGGCGATCAGGTTCTCCTTCACCGCCACACTGTTAGCACTAGAGCCAAACGCCGAGGCATCGAGACTGCCGAGTTTGATGGGATTGGCGGGATTACTGAGGTCAAGGATGTCGATCGTCGTCGCATCGGCGTTGACGACGAAGAGACGCTGGGTATCCGGATCGTAGGCATTGATCTCTTGTGCGCCTTCGTCGAAGACACCGGTTTGGTAGATTCCGAGAGGGTTCAGGACAATCGACATCGTCAGCTCCAGCAGTTGATCACGAGATAGACAGAGGCCTTAAACGGCTTCAACTTCAAATAGCGGCTGTTGAACCCCGACCTAACGCGCGCGCAGCAGGAAGACTACGCTTGCGCGTATTCGCCTTTTTTACAGTGAAGAGGTATTGCGGCGTCGAACGACGGTCCCTTGGTCGTGATGACCTTCAGGATCGAGACCCGCGTCTTGTCAGCGGAATAAGTCAAACAGCCCGGAGAGGTTTGCCGCGCCAATGCAGCTATCGCGCCAACCCAATAATTTTTATCTAAACCAAACGCTTAAGCGTCATTTTTAGGAAGAAGTAGAGAGCTATGTAAATCATGCTGACGTTATTACGAATTATTTTCGTAATTGTGACGGTCCATTGTTTGTTTTGTCATCTGATTGTCATGGCTTCATGCAGGTTTTCGCCTTTTGTTTACATTTGTGGTCGTAAAATGCCTGTTGTTGTCGAATTCTTTATTCCTCATAGTAAGCTGCATGACTGTAAATTTTACTGACACCAGCCCACTCTCGACTGCCGGCCATGGCTGGCGTCGAGCCAACGAAAGCCGTATCGCCCATGGGTGCATGGGTGCATGGGTGCATGGGTGCATGGATAGACAGTCCGATGCGCACGATGACGCGCGTAACCCGAGATACCGGGCCACTGATCCGATCTCGCCAATGTCCGGGGCGCTATCCTTACCAAGCTGATGCGGTGCTCGGTGCGCAGAATCGGGATGAGGAGGAAAGGTCTATCTAAGTGCGGCAACCACTGCAGGTTACGCACTCGCGATGGGCGACAAGGCGACCTGATGGAAAGGGACTTGGGGCCGACGTGATGTGCTTGCAGCGGACATGGCGGGGCACGTTCGGCGTTGGGCTCGCCCCTAATGGACGGTCGGTCGCAGCCGGGCATCGGCGCTGGCTCCCTTGGCCAAACCCTCTGACATCAAGCCTGCCGCGTGCCCTCCTGCTCCGGCACGACCCACCTCCTGCTTGGCGACACCTTCAAACGCGATGACGCACCGTTAGAGGGTGCAGCGCTGCAAACGGTGCTCGATATCGTCGTCGCCAATCCCGAGCTCGGGATCATCGAGCCCGATCCCGTCACTCAAGAGATCTTGGATTTCTACGCCGAGGACGTCGACGTGATGAAGGCTCAGATCCTGGGCGTGGCGACCGAGGACCTCTGACCGGAGCGCATCCTCTAAGCAAGCAAGGCGACCGACGCTTCAAGGCGGCCCCATTCAGATTTTCAGCAAGGTCTCAGGGCTTCGGCAAGGTCACGCCACGCTGCCCCTGATACTTGCCGCCCCGGTCGAGATAGGAGGTCTCGCAGACCTCATCGGACTCGAGGAACAGGATCTGGGCCACGCCTTCGTTCGCATAGACCTTGGCGGGCAGCGGCGTCGTATTGGAGAACTCGAGCGTCACATGCCCTTCCCATTCCGGCTCCAATGGCGTGACGTTGACGATGATGCCGCAGTTGCTGGTGAAGACACCGGCGGCGAGCGCAAAATTACCTGCCTCGGGCACCGTCAGGCAGTAGACATCGTGGTCTCCCTTGAGCTCGCGGATACGCTGGATCTTGTGGTTGTAACAAGCTGCTGGCTCGCTGACTGCCGACTGTCCTTTCCCCCGAAAGGCAGCGATGACCTCTGGAAAACGCCGAAATACCGAACGATCGCAGTTGAGGAGCCGTGCCGCACCGCGGATCGAGCCCGTCAAATCCAAGGCCTCGCGCACGAGCTCCGCATTGATCTCATCGCGTCTATTGATACGCGCGGCGATCTCGGCCTGCCGCATTCGGCGTGCTCCCGCATCGGTAGCCCAGGCTTGCCGAGAAGCCGCCGCACTCGCAAGACGAGCGGCAGGATCTTGATAATGCCGGCGCATGGCTTCGCGTTGCTTCTGACGTCGTTCGTCGTCCTTCCAACGCTCCGAGTGCGCTTGGAGCAAACGCTCACGCGCCTGTTGATAGGCATCGTCATGCCAGAACCGCTCCGCCCGCTCGCGCTGAACAGTTGAGTAATGCTCTCGCCAGGCTGGATCGGCTTGGAGCCGTGCCAGTGCCTCACGAATGGACTGGCTATGTTCATCCGGATCGAAGTCGTCGCCATAGCTCTTAGCGTTGTGCAGTCGGATATGCTCGCTGGCCGCTAAGCGCTCGATATTCCATGGCAAATTATTGAGACGGTCAAAATCCTTATGATGGCGATGGGTTCCTGGCACATCGGCGTAGAGGCCATGGCGCAGGTTCCATTCATCGGCAAGCCGGTGGGTCGGATACAAATGACCGTTGGAGGGTTGATAGACCATCTCGTAACCACGCGCGAGGTGCCGATAGAGCGGCATCAGCGAATCCTGGGGCCGTAGATCATTCGCCTGCCGCATCTGGCCATCGCGCAGCACGAATTCGTGATCAGGCGTGCAGTGGATGACCTCGCCGTTATCCAGGGTCAGTTCCAACATGGCATCGCGGCCGATATAACGCGGCGCCTCGAGCAGAGCGGCGATCACCCTACCGTATTGGCCGATGCTATAGCCCCAGAACAGCTCGCCCTGCTCGGCGCGCTGCGCCATCTCTTCCAGGGTCGGGGCGGAACCGTCGAGCAACGCCACCCGCGTATCGCCCCGGAAACAGCGCGCATAGGTGCTCTTACCGAGACAGATGGTCAGCACATTGCGCGGGATACGAAAGTATTCGACCGTGCGCGCGAGCGCGAACGAGTTCGGCGGGATGATGCAGACATCGGACTTGAGGTTGACGAAGCTCGATGAGTCGAAGTTCTTCGGGTCGACGACCGCCGAGTTGATATTGGTGAAGATCTTGAATTCGTCGGCACAGCGGATGTCGTAGCCGTAGCTCGAGGTGCCATAGGAGATCACCCGCCCGCCGGCCTCGGATTCGCGCACCTGGCCGGAGATATAGGGGTCGATCATGCCGTGCTCGGTCGCCATCCGGCGAATCCAGCGGTCAGATTTGATTGTCATGCATCACCATCGAGACAAGGCCGTCCTGGCGAACGGCAAGCGGTCAGCCGAGCAGCCCATCCTCGAACGAGGCATCGCCGGCGGTTGGCGCGCCTGGAGCGGGTTGCTCAGCATCCGCGAAGAGCGTCGTCATCAGTTCTTGGAAGCGTTTGCTGCTCGCCGACGCGAACTTGCCGCGCCTGAGCACCAGCCCGTAGCTGCGCAGCGGGAAATAGGCGTCCAAGGCGCGGCGGCAGAGCGGCTCGTCGCCGGTCAGACAGAGATCGGTGACGATCGAGATACCGAGCCCGAGCCCGACATAGGTCTTGATCACCTCCCAGCCGCCGGCCTCGAGCCGCACCTGATAGCGCAGCCCGTGCTGCCGGAACACCAGATCGACCAGGCGCCAGGTGCTGAGATGCCTTGGCGGCAGGATCAGCCCATATTCGGCGATGTCTTCGAGGGTGACCGAAGGCTTCTCGGCCAGAGGATGACCGATCGGCGTGATCAGCGTAGGGCGGTAGGTGACGAACGGCAGGTAGCGAATATCATCCGGGACCTCGAGCATCGAGCCGACTGCGAGATCGACCTCGTCGGCGCGCACCATCGCGAGACCGTCGCGGCCGGTGACGTTGTGCAGGCGCAATTCGATGCCGGGGAACTGCTCGGCGAATCGGCGAACCGGCTCAGGCAGGATGTAGAGGATGGTCGACTCGCCAGCAGCGATATCGAGCCGCCCTCGATCCAACCGACCACACTGCGCGAGGAAGGTCTCCTCGAGCCCGTCGATGCCCTCGACCAGCGGCTGCGCGAGCTCCAGGAGCAACGCACCCTCAGGTGTCAGCTTGACCTTTGGCCCACGGCGCTCGAACAGCACCGTGTCGAGCTGACGTTCCAAGGACTGGATCTGCAGCGACACCGTTGGCTGACTGAGCGAGATTCGCTCGGCGGCAGCGCTGACACTACCGAGCTGTGCAACATGGCAGAACGCCCTGAGCTGCTTCAGCCGATTCTGCCGATGCGGTGAGGGGACCCTAGCTGATCGGCCGGGGACCTTGTCTGCCGCGCCCGGCGACGGCTCCTTGACGGCATCGGATTTGGCGTCATCGCTCATACCCGTTCTTCGCACCGCTCAGTCAGACGCACGCAGGGGGCCCCGAATAGTCGTGCAGAGGACAAGCTCGCATATCACCGGTCGAGATCGGCCAGGATATTGCGGGCTACCCGGCGCTGGTCGGTGTCCCCTTCCTCGAGCACCCGGTAGAGGACGAGCCTCGCACTCGTCGTATCACCGGAGGCACGCAGCTCGTTCGCTTTGTGGATCAGGGTTTCGATGAGCGGATCATCATCGGACTCGGAGACCAGCTGTTTGTCCTTGGTGGCGAGGTTGTCGGCGAGCTCTTCAGCCTCGATCGCGTCGAGCTCGGCCTCCATCTCTTCGTCGGTCATCGGCCGGTATCGGCCCGGCTCATCGCGGTCGCTGCCGTCGATCTCCTCGCCAACTGTGATCGAGCCCGGCCGGTTGGCCGCCGTGCCAGTGGCCTCTGTACCAACCGAGCCGGAAGCGCTGGAATCCCGCATCCCGCCATTGCCCCCTCCTGGCGGAACACCGCCGCCGTTGGGTTCATTACCGCCCTCGTCGTCCGGTCTGCGCTTGACAAAGCGAGAGAAGAAGATACCGGCCTCGTAGAGCAGCCACATTGGCAGCGCTAGCAAGGTTTGACTGATGACGTCCGGCGGCGTGAGCAACATCCCCGCGACGAAGACACCGACGATCACATAGGGACGTTTGCGGCCGAGCGCTTCTGGGGTCGTCGCACCGATCGCCACCAACAGAATGGTCGCGATCGGGATCTCGAAGGCGATACCGAACGCGAAGAACAGTTTTAGGACGAACTCGAGATAGAAGGCGATGTCCGGCATCTGGGCGACGCCTTCCGGCGTCACCGCCGAGAAGAAGCCGAACACCAGCGGAAAGACGACGTAGTACGCGAACAACATCCCGAGATAGAACAGGACGATGCTCGAAGCGACGAGCGGCAGCGCAAGCCGTTTCTCGTGCGTGTAGAGCCCGGGCGCGACAAAGCCCCAAAACTGGTAGAGCAGATAAGGCATCGCGACGAACACCGCGATGACCAGCGCCAACTTGAATGGTGTCAAGAACGGCGAGGCGACCTGTGTCGCGATCATCTGCGAACCGACCGGCAACTGGGCGCGGATCGGCTCGGCGACAAAGGTGTAGAGGTCGTTCGCGAACGGGAACAGGACCAGGAACACCACCAGAATCGCGACGACCATCCGGATCAGACGGTCGCGCAGCTCGACCAGGTGGGAGATGAACGGTTGTTCCCCGCCGAGCCCGTCCGGCTCGCTGCCACGAGGATCATTGGCGTTGCCGCGGCGATCAGAGGAACCGTGCGAAGCGGGCGGTGTCATCCGGGATGGCTCTAGGCGTTAGGTTTGGGCATCGGTCGCCGACGCGGCATGCGGGTCCTAGCGGCACAGCATGACGGCAAGCGGCGGGCGCTGGAATCAGCGCGGGCGCATCCGAAGAGGTCGATGGCGGTGGGATTTGCTGAGGCGGTGAACAGGCCGTCCTCAAACGACGATCTATCGTCTGTCGGCGTGGTCATCCTGCTGCTCGCTCCCTCCCGTGTCGGCCTGCCCCTGGATCGCATCACCCGGCTCATGGTCAGCAGAAGACCACTGAGCGCTGGAGCTCGAACCGGCCGAGCCCGTTTTCAACGAGCGTGACTGTTCTGAAAGGCCGACACCCTCTTCGAGGATCGTATCCAGCGGGCGGTTCTGGGATTGTTTGCGTAGGATCTCCTTGAGCTCATCGGCCTTGATCTCGCGGTCGATCTCCTCTTTCACCGAGGTCAACGCGCGACGCGCACGTCCCACCCAGAGACCAGCCGTTCGCGCCAGCCGCGGAAGGCGCTCGGGCCCGACCACAATCAACGCGACGAGCCCGATCAGCAGCAATTCCAGCGCCCCGATGTCAAACATGTCCTCGGCTCCGCCCCAGATCAGTCAAGCACTTCTCAGTCAAGCACTTCGATCAAGCGCTCGGCATCGACACAGAAGAAGGGATTCAGACCTTGGTCTTATCGGCGGGCTTCGCTCCGACGTCATCGCTGCCCGATTCGGCCTGCTCGGACTCTGCGCTGTCCAGGCGTTTCGGGTCTTCATTCCCCTCGCTCTTGTCCGCATCCGACATCGCGGAGCGGAAGCCCTTGACCGCATTGCCAAGGTCCGAGCCGATGCTCTTCAATCGTTTGGTCCCAAACAACAACACCACGATCAGAAGGATGATCAACAACTGCCAAATACCAATACCACCGACACCCATCTCAACCTCCGGGATTCACCATCTTGTCGCCCGACGCGGGGACGACCCTGCCTATGATCTCACGCATTCGACAACCATCGCGATCAGGGGGTTGCACCAAGGAACGGTTGGCGAATCGCAACAACGCCGCCTCACCGATGACAGCGTCCAAAGAACGATCCGACGGAATCATTGGGGCGCGAGTCCGACCCGACCGAGCGCCGAACACCTACGGATCACGCAGCGTCAGAAGCAGTCCTCTCGCGACCGCTTGACGGGCAGCCTGCAGAGCAAGTCGGTCCAACACTTCGACGGGCATTCACCCCCATCAATCGGGCGCCCGATCACGTCGTGCGTCTAACCCATGCGTCTAACCCAGTGGAGCAGCACAGCCGCCGCCGATGCCTGCGCTGCGTCAAACGCGGACTATACCGCATGCCCGGTCTCTGGGTACATGAATGCTGAAGGATCGTTTCAGCCCGACCGCGATGCCTTCTCGGCGATGCCGGATTGACCGAAGCGCCGGTCCAGTTCGGCAAGCACCGCATTCGGGTGCAGACCTTGTTGCGCAAGCAACACCAGGCTGTGGAACCAGAGGTCAGCGATCTCATAGACAAGCTTGTCCGGATCGCCGTCCTTCGCCGCCATCACGGTCTCAGTGGCCTCCTCGCCAACCTTCTTCAGGATCGCATCCAGCCCCTTGCCGTAGAGTTTCGCAACATAGGAGCTTGCTGGATCGGCCCCTTTACGCGCCTCCAACACCTCAGCCAGCTGATTCAATACATCGCTCATACTTAGACATCGCCCATCGATTCGAGGTCCTGTCAGGTTTGGATCACAGCACACGGAAGGCGCTCAGCGAGTTGGCCGCAGCGCCGAAGCGCAGGCGGCTGGACTTCACGCTACGCACGCCCAGCAGCGAGCCGCTGCCCCGCCGCGAAGTCCAGGGTGCCCTCATAGATCGCCCGGCCGGTGATGGCCCCAATGATGCCGGAATCAGCAACGGCGGCAAGCGCCCGGACATCATCGATGTTGGTGATCCCACCGGAAGCGATCACCGGGATCTCGATGGCCTCCGCGAGCTGCTTAGTGGCCTCGATGTTCGGCCCGCTGAGCATGCCATCGCGGCCAATATCGGTATAGACGATCGCATCGACACCGTCGTCCTGGAACCGCGCAGACAGCTCTTCGACCCGGAATGCGGTCACCTCGGCCCAGCCATTGATCGCCACCTGCCCACCCTTGGCATCGAGGCCAACAATCAAATGGCCGGGGAAGGCACGGCAGGCGCGTGCGACCAACTCGGGCTCCTTGACAGCCTGGGTTCCGATGATGCACCAATGGACACCGGCCTCGAGATAGGCGCCGATCGTGCGCTCATCGCGAATCCCACCCCCGACCTGGATCGGCAGATCCGGGAAGGCGGCCGCGATGGCCCGGATCGCATCCCCATTGACCGGCTCTCCAGCAAACGCACCGTTGAGATCGACCAGATGCAACCGCTGCGCACCATCTGCGACCCAGCGGGCTGCGACCTCGACCGGATCATCCGCAAAGACCGTCTCGTCCTCCATGCGTCCCTGACGCAGTCTCACGCAGCGTCCGTCTTTGAGATCGATCGCCGGAATCAACAGCATGACAGTGCTCCCTAAAGCCGGAAAGATCGGCACGCGCCCAATGGCGGTGATGAGCCAGGGTGGACGAGCCGGGTTTCTGAGCAGGATCGGCGGTGACCGCACGCCACCGCCAATCGTTGGCAGGACTAGAGACTGCCCTTGGTCGACGGCGTGATCCCTGCCATCCGCGGATCGGGCTCGACCGCCATCCGCAGCGCGCGCCCAAAGGCCTTGAACAGGGTCTCGGCCTGATGATGGGCATTCAGACCGCGCAGATTATCCAGGTGCAGCGTCATCGCCGCGTGATTGACCAGCCCTTGGAAGAACTCCCGCAGCAGATCGACATCGAATCCGCCGATCCAGGCGCGGGTGAAGGCCACCTGATAGGTCAGCATCGGCCTGCCCGAGAGATCGATGACGACCCGCGACAGGGCCTCATCCAGTGGCACGTAGGCGTGACCGTAACGCCGGATACCGGCCTTGTCGCCAAGCGCAGCAGTCAGCGCCTGCCCGAGGGTGATACCGACGTCCTCAACGGTGTGATGCGCGTCGATCTGCAGATCGCCGGTGGCCTGCACCTCGAGGTCGATCAGCCCATGACGGGCAATCTGGTCAAGCATGTGCTCGAGGAAGGGAACGCCGGTCTCGAGGCGAGAGCGGCCCGTTCCATCGAGGTCTAGCCGCACGAGGATCTGGGTCTCGAGCGTATTGCGCTCGATCTCGGCGACGCGATGTCCGTCGGTGCTCGGGATCTGCATTGTCTCAGTGGCTTCGATCATCAGGACCGAGGTGCAAAGGTCATCAGTATAGCGATTCGTGCTGCCGGTCGGGCAAGGACAGAGCGCCTCGCCCTTTGCTAGAGCAGCTAGGTTTCGAGCCAAAAGGTCACGGGGCCGTCATTGACCAGGCTGACCTGCATATCGGCACCAAATCGGCCGGTCGCTACAGGTGAATGCGCTGCCTGCGCCAGTTCAATCAGATGTGCGAAGAGCCGGCGCCCCTCTTCCGGCGCCGCGGCCGACGTGAAACTGGCTCGGGTCCCCTTGCGGGTCTCTGCGGCGAGCGTGAACTGCGGCACCAGCAGCAAGCCCCCAGCCGTTTCGCCTAGGCTCAGATTCATCCGGCCGCTTGAATCCGGGAAGACCCGATAGCTCAGCAGGCGCTCCAACAGCCGCCGTGTCCGCGCTTCGTCATCACCGCGCTGCACGCCGACCAAGACCAGTAGCCCGGGGCCAATCTCGGCGACCAGTTGGTCATCCACCTCGACCCGGGCATTCGTGACGCGCTGCAATAGGCCGATCATTACCCCAGCAACCGCGTCACACCAATCGAGCGCCGAGCGACGCTGAGCGACGCCGGGCGATCAACCGAGCGCATCCGCGAACCGGTCAGTCGCGGCCACCAGCGCCTGCACGATCCCGGGCTCGAAGGCAGCATGGCCGGCATCGGCAATGATCTCCAGCGACGCATCCGGCCAGGCCGCAGCAAGCTCCCAGGCCGAGCGCAGCGGACAGATCAGGTCGTAGCGGCCGTGCACGATCACGCCCGGGATACCGTCAAGACGTCCGGCTTCAGATAAGAGCTGATCCTCACGCAGAAAGGCTCGATTGATGAAGTAATGGCATTCGATCCGGGCCAGACTTAGCGCCAGACGCTCGTCGCTGAAGGTGCTGCGAATCTGCCGATCCGGCAACAAGGTCGCACAACGTCCCTCCCAGATCGACCAGGCCTTCGCCGCCTCCAGCCGCGTCGCCGGATCGGCAGCGGTCAAACGCCGATAATAGGCCGCAACCAGGTCGCTGCGCTCGTTCTCGGGGATCGGCTCCAGGAATGCTTGCCAGTAGTCTGGAAAGACCCAGCTCGCGCCCTGCTGGTAGAACCAGTGGATCTCCTCGCGTCGGCACAGGAAGACGCCGCGCAAGATCAGACCCGTCACACGCTCGGGATGGGCTTGCGCATAGGCGAGGGCAAGGGTCGAGCCCCAGGAGCCACCGAACACCAGCCACCGCTCGACGCCGAGGCGCTCGCGAATCTGCTCCATATCGGCGACGAGCTCGCAGGTGCTGTTGTGCTCGAGCGACGCGTGCGGCGTCGAGCGGCCGCAACCGCGCTGATCGAACAGCAGGATTCGGTAGCGCGCCGGATCGAAGAAGCGTCGGTGCGAAGGGCTACATCCAGCCCCCGGCCCACCGTGCAGGAAGACCACCGGAATGCCCTCCGGCTGACCACACTGCTCGAGGTAGAGCTCGTGCCCGTTCCCAACGCCGAGACGCTCTGCAGCGAATGGCTCGATCGATGGATACAGGGTCTCAGCGCTGGCAGAACGATCAGTTCGCATCATCACAGTGAGATCGGGTCATCACAATGAATTCAACCCTCATCTTGCGCGTGCAATACCACCGTGTCGCCGAACCCGAGCCCGAGGCGCTCGTCTGCCCGCCCCTGATTGACGGCCAACTCGACCAATCCGAAGGCGTCGCGATACCAGAACGCATCGCCAGGCGCCACCTCCGCGAAGGTCCGGGCGTGGCTCAGAACCTGGCCTCCCGCCTTTAACCGAGCGCTCGGCGGTAGCCGGTCTGCATCGACGCCGAGGATCAGATTACCGAACCCATCGATATAACAGACCTGCCAGATATCGGCCGGCCAGTGCCCGTTGACGAGCTCATCCACCGCCACTGGGGCGCAGTCGGGCCAGCCCCCGTTAACCAGCCGAGCCGCGAGCGGCATGAACAGATCGCGGCCGTGGAAGGTCGCCGACATCCAGTCGGGACGCCAGCTCACTCGAAAGACCTCGGCCTCGGGGTGCCTGCGTAACAGCGGTACCAGCAGCCCGTTATCGGGCGCGAGCCACCAATCCTCGCCGCAGCGCATCATCAGCACATCGCGATCGGTCCCGACGCCTGGGTCAACCACGCACGCATAGAGCGTCCGACCCGGCATCCGACGCGCGAGACCTGCCAGCAGATAGCCGGAGAGGTCTGCCCGGAAGGCCGGTAGATCGGCGATCAGCGACACCACGGGCGCATCAGGGGCGAGTCCGTTCAATAGCAGCTGCATCTGCCCGACATAGGGACCCGCACCGAAATCGGTCAGCAGTGCGACCCGCTCCGGGCGCGCTTCGAGCACACCGGCGCCTGTGCGCCCACCATGACTGTGAACGGCCGACCCCATCCGACCCCTTATCCGACCTCAGTCGAATCGAACGCTGGAAATGCAAACGGCCGGGTCGAGCCCGGCCGTCGCGTTCTGGGATGCTCCTCTCGTCAGGCGCACCGCAGAGGTTTGCGCTTCAATCCTCGTCATCGTCGAGGCCCGGCTCGACCGCTGGCCGATCGACCAATTCGACGTATGCCATCGGCGCCGCATCGCCGGCTCGAAAGCCGCACTTGAGGATGCGAAGATAGCCGCCGGGGCGCTCGCTGTACCGAGGGCCGAGCTCCGTGAAGAGCTTGCCGACCGCCTCTTTGTCACGCAGCCGCGCGAAGGCCACCCGACGGTGATGGACCGAATCCTCCTTTGCCAAGGTGATCAGCGGCTCGGCGACGCGACGCAGCTCCTTCGCCTTCGGCAAGGTCGTCTTGATCATCTCGTGCCGGAACAAGGACCCGGCCATATTCCGGAACATCGCCTCACGGTGAGCGCTGTCCCGATTCAGTTTTCGTCCTGCTTTTTGATGTCGCATTGCTCTGTACCGATCGGTTACTTGACCATCAACTCGTCGATGTTCTCAGGTGGCCAATTCTCGAGCCGCATCCCCAGCGACAAGCCGCGCGTCGCCAGCACGTCCTTGATCTCGGTGAGCGACTTCTTGCCGAGGTTAGGGGTCTTCAACAGCTCGACCTCGGTGCGCTGAATCAGGTCGCCGATCAGGTAGATATTCTCGGCCTTCAGACAGTTCGCCGAGCGCACGGTCAGTTCCAGCTCATCGACGGGCCGTACCAGGATCGGATCGTAGGCTGGCTCCTTGGGCGTCTGCTCGCTTAGGCCCTCGGTTGGACCCGATTGATCGAGGTCGACAAAGCTGCCCAGCTGATCACGAAGGATCGTGGCAGCCCGCTGGATTGCGTCCTTCGCATCGAGTGTCCCATCGGTCTCGATATCGATCACGAGCCGATCCAGGTCGGTGCGCTGCTCCACGCGCGCCGCCTCGACATCGATTGCAACCCGCAGCACAGGGCTGAAGGTCGCATCCAGTGGGAGTTTGCCAATCGGGCGTTCGTCGGTCCCATCCGCTTCACGTGCACTCGCCGGCTCATAGCCGCGCCCGCGACGGATCGTCAGCGACATGCTGAGCTCGCTCTTCGCGGTCAGATTGGCGATCACGAGATCAGGGTTCGCGACCTCGGCGGTGTGATCGACAGCGATATCGCCGGCCGTCACGGCGCCAGGCCCGACCTTGCTGAGGGTAAAGGTCGCCTCATCGCGACCATGCAGGCGGATCGCCAGCTGCTTCAGATTCAGCAAGATCTCGAGCACATCCTGCTGCACGCCCTCGATCGTGGTGTACTCGTGCAAAATCCCTTGGATCTCGACCTCGGTGACCGCGAACCCTTCCATCGACGACAACAGGATGCGACGGAGGGCGTTGCCGAGCGTATGCCCGAATCCGCGCTCAAACGGCTCGAGTGAGACCTTGGCGCGGTTGGGGCTGCCGGCGACGGGATCGACCTTGACGATGCGCGGCTTCAGAAAGCCACCTGCGACGTCTGACATAAAACTCTCCCTCGGCGGCGTTACTTGGAGTACAACTCGACGATGAGTGACTCGTTGATGTCCGACGGCAGATCCACGCGGTCAGGCACACGCTTAAAAACGCCCTTTGCGGCCTTGCTATCGACCTCGATCCATTCGGCGAACCCATTCGCCTCGGCGAGCGCGAGCGCGTTCTGCACGCGAACCTGCTTTTTTGCCTTTTCTCGCACCTCGATCTCGTCCTCGACCGAGACCTGGTAAGACGGGATCGATACCACCTTACCGTTCACCAGCACGCCTTTGTGCCCGACCAGCTGGCGGGCCTCGGCGCGTGTCGCTCCGAACCCCATCCGATAGACGACGTTATCGAGGCGCCGCTCGAGCAGTTGCAACAGATTCTCGCCGGTTGCACCTTTGCGACGTGCAGCCTCGGCATAGTAATTCCGGAACTGCTTTTCCATGACCCCGTATGCACGGCGCACCTTTTGCTTCTCACGCAACTGCAGCCCATAATCGGACAATCTGCGGCGCCGATCAGCGGCTTGACCCGGCTGCTTTTCCAGGTTGCACTTGGTCTCGAGTGCGCGCGCCTTGCTCTTCAGCCCCAGATCAACGCCTTCGCGGCGTGCGAGCTTGCAGGTCGGACCAATATATCTCGCCATGTTTTCTGCCCCGTTAGACGCGCCGTTTCTTCGGCGGTCGGCAACCGTTGTGTGGGATCGGCGTCACGTCGGTGATGCTCGCCACCTTAAAGCCGGCGTTGTTCAATGCCCGCACGGCCGACTCGCGACCAGGACCGGGACCCTTGACGTGGACATCGAGATTGACGACGCCGAACTCCTTCGCGGCCTGGCCGGCACGCGTCGCGGCCACCTGGGCTGCGAACGGCGTGCTCTTACGCGAGCCGCGAAAACCCGAGCCGCCGGAGGTCGCCCATGTCAGCGCATTACCCTGACGGTCGGTAATCGTGATGATGGTGTTATTGAATGACGCGTGGATATGCGCCACACCATCGGCCACCTGTTTCTTGACTTTCTTGCGCGTGCGCAGCTGCTTAGCCACTGTGATCTGTCTCCGAGCGGGAAAGGCAGTCCCTGCCGCCGGCACGTTCCCGCGCCGGTGGGCAGAGTCCTTAGACCGGGTTTATCGACGAACCGGACGCCGCGGCCCTTTGCGGGTACGCGCATTCGTGCGCGTGCGCTGACCACGCAGCGGCAGGCCACGGCGATGACGAATACCGCGATTGCAGCCGAGGTCCATCAAACGCTTGATGTTCATCGAGACCTCGCGCCGCAGATCGCCCTCAACCGTGTACTTGCCGACCTCGGTACGAAGGCGGTCCACCTCTTCCTCGGTTAGCGTACGGATCGGCGCAGTCGTCGGAACCTGAGCGGTCTCGCAAATCTGCGCCGCCAGGGTGCGTCCGATCCCATAGATCGAGGTCAAGGCGATAACCGCATGCTTACGGTCTGGGATGTTGACTCCGGCGATTCGAGCCATGCGCGTTGCGCTCCTGAGCGTTCAGTTCGTAAAAGGCGAAGTGTAAACAGGGCAGTATATCACTACGCGAGGCACAATGAAAGACAACCTTTGCAGGGCTGCCCTTAGCCCTGCCGTTGCTTATGCCGCGGGTCCTTGCAGATGACCCGAATCGTGCCGTTGCGCCGGATGGTCTTGCAGTGGCGGCAGATCTTTTTGACAGATGCTCTTACCTTCATGATTCTCTCCGTTATCGATAGCGAGCGCGAGATGAGTCGATGCAGCGCATTCGAGCTTCAGCCCGAACCGCGTGACATTGCCTGCGCTCTTCGCTAGCGCGTCAGGCCCGCCCCCGGCGCTTTGAGATTGGCCTTCTTCATCAGACCTTCGTATTGATGCGACATCAGATGGGCCTGCACCTGTGCCATAAAATCCATCACGACGACGACCACGATCAGCAGTGAGGTCCCGCCGAAATAGAACGGCACGTTCCAGCCCACGATCAAGAACTCTGGAAGCAGGCAGACAGCCGTGATATAGAGGGCGCCCGCCGCTGTGAGCCGCGTCATCACCGAGTCGATATAACGCGCTGTCTGCTCCCCAGGCCGGATACCTGGAATGAAGGCGCCTGAGCGTTTCAGATTGTCAGCGGTATCCTTCGCATTGAAGACCAATGCCGTGTAGAAGAAACAGAAAAAGATGATCGCCGCC